>CAXTWG010000007.1:0-65963 GCA_964247895.1 uncultured Acidobacteriaceae bacterium | reverse complement strand
ATCCACCCCTGGCGTTCTTCCACAGGACAAAGAACTTGTCGACCTGCTTGCCGGCACCACTACCGAGTCCGGCAAGTCCATGCTTGCCCTCCTCGACGAGCGCCCCATACTGCTCATTTTTCTCCGCCATTTCGGCGACGCCTTTACACGCGAAACCATTCATGACGTTGCTAAAGCCATCCCCTCCCTTGACCGACGCGGCGTCCGTCCCATTTTTGTTCACATGGGCTCCCCTGAGCGCGCCCACCCTTTCTTCCGCCGCTTTGGACTCGCGGATGTCGAGCGCGTTTCCGATCCCGAGATGAAGCTTTATCGCGCCCATGTCTTTAATCTCCTTAAAGCCACCGTTCTCCCCCACTTCTTCGGCGCGAAAGCCTACTGGAAGCTCGCCAAACGCGCCCTTTGGCGCTATGGGGCCGGCTCCCCCGGCAAAGAGGACCCAACCCAGCTCCCCGGCGTGTTCTTCCTCAAAAACCGCGCGATCTACCGTGCTTTTCGTCATAAAAATTTGGGCGATCGCCCCGACTACGCCTTTTTCGGCGCATAAATTACGGGCGCGCCCAGTCCAGTACCTTTGAGTCAGCTTGTCGAATGGAAAGCTGGCGATAGACGAAGACCACTTTTGCACATGACCGAACCCTTTGAGGGCCCACTTTACGAAATCACAAAGTGCCGAATCGCCTCCGGGCTGGCCAGGCTCGGCCCTTAAACCGCATGCAACCTTCCATTGCATTCCTTCGCTGTCCTCCGATATGCCGAAGAATGAACAGAGCGTCGGCAAGACCCGGCTGTAAGGCATCGCTCACAGTAGGATGTGTTCGCGCGCCATGGTCCGAGCCCCATCGAGAAGGATGGAAGCTCGCTCCATTGTATTGCGTAATTCGCGAACGTTGCCGGGCCAGTTGTGCGTGGACAATAGCTCGAATACCTCAGGTGCGATGCGAACGCCGGGGCAAAATTTCGCGGCAAAGCTCTCAACCAGAACCCGGATGTCCCCTTCGCGCTCACGCAGGGCCGGTAACTGCACGGGGAAGACTGCGAGCCTGTAATAAAGGTCCTCGCGAAAGAGTTTTTGTCCCGCGAGTGTTTTCAGATCGGCGTTGGTTGCCGCGACAACACGGACATCTACCTTCAAGTTATCGTTACCCCCGAGCCGCTGCACCTCGCCCTGCTCCAGAAAACGCAGGATCTTACTCTGGAGCGAAAGCGGCATATCCCCGATCTCATCCAGAAAGAGTGTGCCGCCGTGCGCCGCATGGATGCGCCCGATGCGCGACTGCATGGCACCCGTGAATGCTCCTTTGGCGTAGCCGAAAAGCTCGGCTTCAAGAAGAGCTTCAGGAATTGCGGCGCAGTTGACGACTGCGAAAGGGTGCTTCGCGCGCGGGCTGATCATGTGGATAGCCTGCGCGACCAGGTCCTTGCCGGTGCCGCTCTCGCCGGTAATCAGGACGGTAGTTTCGGAACGGGCGACCATCTCGGTGAGCCGGTAAACACGCTGCATTGCGGGCGAGCCGCCGACCATGCCGCGAAGTCCGGTGCGCTGCTCGCCCTCGCGCTGCTCCGCCCGCTGGGGCGGGTACGCGAAAGGGGTATCCGGGATCGCGCCTGTGTAAATCAAACTAGTCAGCTGCGCCGCGAGTGGAGTGGGGGACGCATTTGCCAGAAGCAGATGGCCGGTTTGTGCATTGAGGGTGAGGATTTCAATGGAAGGAAAGCGCTGGAGGACGAGAGCGCTGAACTCGTTTGCGACGATGTCGGGGAGCATGGGGTCGAGCAGAAGCACTTCGGTGCGCGTCTCTCCAAGCTGCTCGAGCGCCTCGGCGCCGCTGCTGGCTTCACAAAGAATCCAGCGCGGATTGCCGATCTTTTCGCGGATTTGCGCGCGGAGGCGTGGGTTCGGGCTGACAAGCAGTGTCCGGACTGGGTCGCGCTCGCCGGCTCGTATAGGCGAAAGCCACGGTGCTTCACCGGCGGACAACTCGGGACTAGGCACAGGCAAGGGCATAGCCGACTCCCCGCACTGTGCGAATCAGCTTTGCTTCGCCGGTGGAATCAATCTTGTCGCGAAGGTACTTCATATAAACATCGACAATGTTGGTGGTTGGGTCGAACGGCACGCGCCAGACTTCTTCCATAAGCGTGGCACGGGAAACGGGTTTCGGCGCGTTCTGCATCAGGAAATCGAGAAGAGCAAACTCGCGGGGGGTGAGCTCGATGCGGCGACCGCCGCGCTCGACACGGTACTCCTCGCGGTTAAGAAGCAGGCCCGGCTCTTTCCTGGACGGCAGCTCTACGTCCAACGAGGAAGGGCGGCGGCGCAGGAGCACGCGCATACGGGCAAGCAACTCCAGGAGCGAAAAGGGTTTGATCAGGCAGTCGTCAGCGCCGCCATTGAGACTTTCGACCCGATCTTCAGTACGGCTACGCCCGGTAAGTACCATGACAGGAATCCCTGGGCACATGGCGTGGACCTTCGGGAGCAGGGTGAGGCCATCCATGCCTGGGAGGTTCAGGTCGAGAAGCACGAGATGGAACATGTCTGCCTCGAGTTTGGCGAGGGCAGCCTCGCCGTGGTGAGCAACATCGCCAACATAGCCTTCGGAAGCGAGCCACGAGCAGAGCAGCCGTGCCAAAGGAATATCGTCCTCAACAACGAGGATGCGGACTGCGGTTTGCTCAGAAACAACAATTTTGCGCGATGCGGCTTCGGCAGGCGCGCTCAGCGGAGCGCACTGTGCAAAAGGCTGCCCTATTTTGTGCGGGTGCAGTCCGTTTTCTTCCATCTGTGTGGGTTCCTGTGGGCGACTATAGCCCACACATCGGCAGCCCCGGTAAAAGAATGACACTCCACAGTACCAACGTGACTTCCGCTTTCCCACTCCGGAACTGTACCGGCACGCTCCATCGAATGAGGGTTTGGACTCAGGAATGCTAATGACCTGCGCCAAGACGGGCAGAAGCCACCTTTTCTGCCGCCGCTCCAGATACAGGCTTGCTGTCACCCGGTGTGCCCTGGGAAGGAACTGCTGGACTTGCCAGGCTTGCAAAAGGCAAATCTTTGCCTATTTCGAGATATTGCACAATCAACGAGATACGGCGATTCGCGGCATTGAAGGGATTTTTCGGGTCGCGAAGCCGTTGATCGGCAAAACCCCGCACCTGCGCGACCTGATTACGCCGCACCCCATTGGCTTGCATCAGCCGACGGGCTACGTTGGCCCGATCAGCGGAAAGCTCCCAGTTGCTATAAGTTTTGTCATTCGTATAAGGCTGGGCATCCGTGTGACCTTCAATGGAAATCCGGTTGGGAAGCGGTCCGAGCTGGGCTGAAAGTATCTTCAAAATCGAAACGAGAACAGGGGTAGGTTCCGTTTTTCCGGTCTCGAAAAAAGTGCCTTTCGGATCTTCAAGAAGCTCGATGCGCAGCCCCTCCGGGGTAATGGTGAGTTCAATCTGCTTCTTGAGTGAATCAAGCGGATCCACTTTGTGAATGGCTTGCTGTAATGCCTGCTTCAACTTTGTCATGTCTTGCTTATTAAGCAGAATATTCTCGCCCGTGCCCGAGCGGTCCGTGCCTTTTTGCGCGGACTTACCGTTCGGATCGCGAAAGTAGCCCGCGATTACTTGCTTTTCCTCTTTAGTGGAACTGCTCATCAGCCAGAGAACGATGAACAAAGCCATCATGGCGGTCACAAAATCTGCATACGCGACCTTCCATGCACCTCCATGGTGGCCGCCGCTGTGGCCGCCCTTTTTCTTGATCACAATAATTGGAGGCTGGGGTGCCGGCATATTCAGCTCGCGCTTTCAGCCGCTTTGCCCCGGCACACATTTTCAACTTCGGTAAAAGAGGGCCGCAGGTGGCCGGGGATAGCGCGGCGCGCCATTTCCACGGCAAGAATCGGAGACATCCCTTTAATGAAGGAGAGCATGACGACACGAAGGATGTAGTAGTAGCCGTGCTCGTCTACGACGCGCTTGCCCATGGCGGAAGCTAAAGGCCCGAGCAGGCCGTAGCAAAGCAAAATACCCAAAAAGGTACCGACCAGCGCAGCAGCCACCTTGTGGCCAATCTGCTCCGGAGGCCCCCCGAGCGAACCCATGGTGACGACAATGCCGAGCACTGCGGCGACGATACCGAGACCAGGCAGGGCGTCGGCAACCGTGGTGAGAGCACTGGTAGGCTGCTCCGCACATTTATGGTGCACTTCCATGTCGAGATCCATCATCTGGTCCACATCGAAGGTGCTCACGCCGCCGGTGATCGCCATACGCATGGTGTCGCAAACAAAATCCCGAACATGGTGATCCTTGAGAAACGCCGGATACCTTTTGAAAATTTCACTCGCGTCCGCTTCTTCGACGTCGTTCTCAATAGAAACCATGCCCTCTTTTCTTGCTTTGGTGAAGAGGTCGAACATCATTTTCAGCGTGTCCAAATAACGCTGCTTGGGGAATTTGGGGCCGCCTAGCACACCGATGAGGCCGCCGCTAATTCCCTTGAGCACGTGCATGGGATTGGCCGCGAGCATCGTCCCGATAGCCGCTCCGCCAATGGTGACAAGTTCGGCTGGCTGAACAAGGACGGCAAGGTTTCCTTTCTCCATGAGAAAACCGCCGATAACCGCGCCGAAGACAACCAGAATGCCGAGTATAGAAAACATGCAGTGTTGCCTTTCTGAAATGCCCGCGCTGGGCCCGTGTTCCCTTTATCGGCCTGTTGGCCGATTCCGTTCAGGGGCTGAACACACCACTGGTAACTTTTGTCGGGACGAGAGTAGCTACGTGAATAGAAACCTCAGTGAGATACGATCGCGTTCCCATTACCAATGGAACATTTCTTTTCCTCGCCCCTCTAGAGAAGTAAGCGGTTTGGCCGATGGAGTCAGTACAAGAGCGCTAAGGAACTCGCAATGCTTTCCTGCCGTATACCATCCATTCGCGACCAAGACAGCAGGCATTTCTGGCCGACAATTCTTGGTGCGCGATACCTGGCCATAGCGCTGATGGTACTTACGGCAATCTCAGGCAGTCTGGCTAAAGTCGCAGGCGCAGAGCCCTGGATCGTGACATCGGCGCGTCAGGTGCACGACATGCCCGCCGAGGAAGCCGCTGAAGCTCTGCCCGTACATCTTATTGCGACCGTGACTTTCTACCAGCCCGGCGAGAAAAACCTTTTTGTCGCAGACAAGAGTGGGGCCGTTTACATTTCCGTTGGAAAGCCATACGCCTTTCCGGTGCATGTCGGCGACATGGTCGAGGTCGATGGGGTAACCCAAGCCAGCTTCCGCAGCATTGTCGCTCTAGGCGCCCGGGTCCGGGTACTCGGCCCCGGGCGGCAGGTGCAGGCAAAGCCGGTTGTGTACCGGCAGCTCATTTCAGGCGAGCTCGACTGCCAGCGTGTCTCGATCCAGGGCACTATTCGCGCGGCGACGATTGAAAGTCACGGGTCCTCTACGGTGGCGCAAATGCAGCTGCTCACGCCGGGCGGCATCGTCCAGGTATATGCCCAGCGGTATGACCAGTTACGGCTTCGCGAGCTGATCGATGCGGAAGTCGAAGTTTCGGGCGTTGCTGGAGCCGATTTCAACGATTCACTCCAGCTGATGCGGCCCAAACTGTACGCTTCCGGTTCCGACGACGTGCGCCTCTTGCATGAACCGCGCGTGGAGCCATTCAAGCTTCCCATGACAGCCATCGACCGGCTTATGGAGTCGCGCTTCGTGCTCGACCAGTCCAAACGTGTGCGCGTGCGCGGTGCGGTCACTGCGTTTGAGCCGGGCAATTCACTCGTGATCCAACAGGGCAGTCAAAATCTGCTCGCATTTACCCGGCAAACTGACCCGTTACCGCTTGGTTCAGTGGTGGACGTTGTCGGTTTCGCGGATGACCACGCATATTCCGCTGTGCTTGAGCATGCGCAGTTCTTTCCCTTGGGCTACCGGCAGCAAATTACGCCACGGCCAGCCACCTACGCAGAAGCAATGAGCGGTCACTTCAGCGACGCATTCGTAAGCATGCGCGGGCGTGTCCTTTCTGAGTTGCGAGGTGAGTTTTCGGATGCCATGGTGGTCATGGTCGACCAGCACCCGGTCAATTTCGTGATGCAGAAGAAGGGTCGTGCTTCGCTGCCCTACATGCAGCCTGGAACCCTGGTTGAGGTGAGAGGAATATGCCGGGTTACGCCGAGCGCATGGGGCCAGCCGCTCCTGTTTCGCCTGGACCTGCGCAATGCAGATGATCTGCGAGTGCTGGCATATCCATCATGGTGGACCGCCAAGCACCTTGGACTTGCTGGAGGAGGGCTACTCGGGATTACGGCTTCCATCCTTATGTGGGTAGCAGTGCTCCGCCGCAGGGTTGCGAATCAAACGGAGCAAATCGAGTGCTCCATGCGGGTGGAGCGGGAACGCAGCCGACTTTTGGAGCAGATCAATTCAGAAATGCCGCTGGATGAGCTGCTACAGGATATTTGCGCAACGGTTGCGTCCCTGGTCCCCGGAGCCCGCTGCTCGTATGTCTTGCACGGTGAAGAAAGCCCCTGCGCTTTCGCGCCCGGCCAAATTGGCGATCTCGTGCCGATTTATGAAGCATGGCTTACAGATGCAAAAGGGCGGCACATCGGCGAGTTCCGAGTGGAAAACAATGGAGAAAAGCCGCTTTCGCGAGAACAAAAAGAGACACTTGCGACAGGAGCAGGCCTGACAAACCTGGCTGTAAATCAGCGCCGGCTTTACGAGGAACTGAACCACCGTTCCACGCACGACCAGCTGACCGGGTTACCGAACCGGCGTCTGGCGGACACGCGACTGGAAGACGCTTTGACCGAAAGTACTCGCAACGGAACTCGCGTGGGCGTGGCGTACATTGATGTCAACAAATTCAAAGATGTCAATGACAAGCATGGGCACAAGATCGGAGACTTGTACCTGCAGCAAATTGCAGGCCGGCTCGGGCGTTCCGTGCGCGGCTCGGATCTTCTGGCTCGCATCGGCGGGGATGAATTTCTTCTGATTGCGACCACCCTCGGCAGCGTAGAAGATGCGCAAGCCTACAAGGAAAGACTGGAAAGCTGTTTCGAGCACGACTTTTCGCTCGACGGGGTGCGGGTGCGAGGGGCCGCGAGCATCGGTTTGGCTTTGTATCCCGATCATGGAGATAGCCCGGAAGCGCTGAAGCGTTATGCTGACGCCGCGATGTATGAAGCCAAGCAGGGCGGCAGGGTGGAAAAGGAACTGCACCCCGGAAACCGCATGGAAAGCTTCTCGCCGGCTTATCTTGAAGCCGCGTTGAAAGCCGACCGTTTCAGGCTTTACTACCAGCCGCAGTTCTCGTCGAAAGGTGAACTGCGCGGGTTGGAGGCCCTTATCCGGCTGAATGATCCAACACTCGGAGTTGTGCTTCCGGATCGATTTATCCATATTGTGGAACGCTGCGAGCTTGTGTTTCCAATCGGGGAGTGGGTGCTGCGCCGGGCGGTGGCCGATGCAGCCCGGTGGGGTCTGGGCATACAGGATGGAGCCCGCATTGTGGTCAATGTTTCAGCGCGTCAGGTGGAACACCCGGATTTCGCCGGGATAACAGCCCGCATCTTGGCCGAAGCAGGGGTGGTGCCAGAAAGACTCGAGCTCGAGATCACCGAAAGGTGCGTCCTCTCCGATGTGTGCGTCGCAATCAAGCAACTCTCAAAGCTTCGTGCGCTTGGAGTACATGTTTCTATTGATGATTTTGGGATGGAGCATTCGTGCTTAAGCGTTTTGCACAAACTGCCGGTGGACTCGCTCAAGCTCGATCGCAGCTTCGTGCGAGGAATGAGTCATGAAACAGGAGTGGCGGAGATTGTCGATGCAGTCGTAAAGCTGGGCATATCACTCGGCAAACGCATAGTGGCAGAAGGAATTGAGGATCAGAGGGATATCGATAAACTGCTGCTCCTGGGTGAGATGGACTTCCAGGGTTACCTATTCAGCAAGCCCATCCCGCCGGAGATGATTGAGGCGAAGCTGGAAGGCTGGCGCAAACAATACACCGGAAAAATATCTTCTTCGCGCAATTGGAGCACGCCAGTAATCCCGCAACCTGTCGCGATATCCGTACGATGAGCGTGCGCCCATACCGATGTGTTTCGCGTACGCATGCTTCACGATGCAGCTTGATATACGGGGTGCGCTTCTAGAAAGTTTGCTCGAGCCTTGTCTAGAAACAAGTCCTGGAAAATCTGTCCTCTCATTTGGAGAGAGCTTCGGCATTCGTATGCGAGTGGCTTGCAGGAAGTACCTCGCTCAAGAGAATTGCGTATGCGATCCTGGCGTTTGTTGACCGGTAAGCTGAATTGCGGCTTGTTCTTCAGCCTCCTTCGCGGCCGCACCTCACGACCATCAATTACGGGCATCGCGCACATATCGCTGGCAGTTAAAGCCTCTAGGCGGATCGGCAGTTCTTCACCTATCTCCTGGGCTGTACAGCAATAATCTCACCAGAGTTCCCGGATGATATTTGCTTCTACGGCGACCCGCGGCAACCGTATAAGATACGTCCGGCTTCGGCGGTTACCGTGCTGTAATCCGATACCGGGCAAAAGCCGGGGGTGGATCGCTAAAACACTATAGCTGGCCAAGCTTTTCGAGTGCGCAGCAGCCTGGAAAAGCTTACGGCCTGTATGGGCGAACACCCTGACTGAATTCGCGCGCATCAGCGCCATCCGGCGTGCTTGAAAAGCCTGTGGCAGGAAGGCGATTGAAGTTCCGTGAGAAAGTTTGCGGCCTGCGCTTTATTTGGAGACCCGGCTGCGATAGCGATGGGCGTACCGCGATAGATCTGCTGTGCATCGGGAAGGCGAACTAACGTCGTGGTGTCCGGCATGCGGACATGCCAGGATTCATAAGTTATCCAAGCGTCCAGGTCGGGTCTTCCCGTCCACTGCCGCACAGCTTCGGCGGCACTGCTGATCGAGAGCGCAATGTTCCGCTGCAAGCCATCGATGAGCCCGGCTCGCCCGGCGAGGTCCTCCCAAAGACCGATCTGGCCCGCACCGTTGACATCGAGCAAGTGAATACCCGGCTTGGCCAGGTCGGCCAGAGAGTGAATCTGCTTTGGATTGTTGGTGCGCACAAGGATGCCGGCCGCACGGGCATAGAGCTCGATACGGCTGCCGGACAGCAGAAAACCGGGGTGATCGAGGCCAAATTGCGTGAGCATGTACTCCGCGCCTCCGTATACAAGGTCTGCATCGACTTGTGCGGCGGCGAACCACTGCTTTTCCGGTCCGACCGTTACAACCACTGGCACATGCGTTACAGCGGTATAACGGTCTGCGCACTTCCGCGCGGGAGTAAGCGGGCCGCCGGCGCCGTACACATGGAGCGTTTGCGCCGAGGCTACGGCCCCGCAGCAAAGGGCAAGGGGAATCGTTGCTTGTTTCATTGCGCCCTTCTATCGGTTCGGGATTCCGGTTCCAGTGGTTTGCGTAGCGAAATCGAGTGTGCGGGAAAGAAGAAAAGCGCGAAATGCGCCGACGTTGCCCGCAAGGTCCGGGCCTGCTGGATAGGCGAGCGAAAAGCGTCGCGAGAGTTCGAGGCCGCGCACGCGCGCCAGCTTGAGTGTGCCGAGCGCGAGATGATTGCGGGCCGCCCATCGTGAGACGAACGTGATGCCCAGGCCAGCCTCCACGGCGCTCAAAAGCCCTTCCGTCGAGTCCAGCTCCATCTCGATCCGAAAATCCTTCACTCGCAGACCGGCATCGTGCAGCGCATGCTCGATTACGCGTCGCGAACCGGAACCGAACTCCCGCATCAGCAGCGGCTCGGCCCCGAGAGCTTGCAAGGAGACATCCTGGCCCGCCCACTCGTGACCGGGCGGAACTACGAGCACCATATGGTCCTCGAGAAACGGCTCGACACGCAGATCCTTGCGCATCGCTGGACCCTCAATAAGCGCGAGCTGGATCCTGCGCGCATCGAGCGCTTGAAGCATGGCATCCGTGTTGCCGCTGCACGCGGTCACGCGCACCTTCGGGTTTTCCGCCCGGAACGCAGCAACCAGTTTCGGCAGCAGATACTGCCCGATGGTTTGCGAAGCACCCAGCGTCAGCTCCCCTCCGTATTCCCCGGAAGCCTGCGCGACGGCGCGGACTGCTTCGGCGGCAAGCTCCCTGAGCTTTTCGGCATAGGGAAGCAGGTCCCGCCCTGCGGGGGTGAGCTGGATGCGGCCACCGCTTCGGTCGAACATAGGCACACCAAGCTCGTCTTCCAGCGCCTTGATCTGCTGCGTAACTGCGGGCTGCGAAAGAAACAGCTCCTCGGCAGCACGGGTAAAGCTCAGGTGCTGAGCCACGGAGCGAAACACACGCAGGCGGAAATTCTCCATTCTTTCCTAGCGCACGACGACTTCAATCGGAAAGGTGTGGTGGATGCAATACGTTCCGAAGCGCTTATCGTGCTCGCCGGGCTGCACATTCCCGTCGGCGTCCGCGGCGCGGGATTTAAGCCGGTACACGCCTTTCTCGTGCGGCACATCCCAGTTGAACCGCCAGCGCCGCCAAGCAAAGGGCCGCGCCTCATCCAGAAATTCCACTGCCTTCCAGGTCGCGCCATTATCGGCAGAGAGCTCGGTGGCGATCACCGCGGCGCCACCCCAGGAAGCGCCAAATACTTCATATTTACTGCTTGCAGCAACGACCTCGCGCGTCCGGGGGCGGGCAATCTGGGACTTGACGATCATGGACCCGAGAGCGCGGCGGATCGGGTTGCCGTCCGGGTACTCCCAATAAGCGTAATCAGAGGTCTGCCAGTACCCTTTGAAGGGCCGATCGACGACCCGGATGCGCGTGAGCCATTTGACCGAGGCCATGCCGTAATGGCCGGGAACGACGGCGCGCACGGGAAAGCCGTGGTCGAGCGGCAGCTCCTCGCCGTTCATCGCGTAAGCGATCAGCACGTCACCGGCTTTCTCGACCGGAATGCTCCGGGCATAGCGCGTCACCCCCGGCGGCACAGGCTCCTCCTTGGGTGTTCCCTGGTCGGCAGCCTCGAAAACCACCTCGCACGCAGCAGGGTCGAGCCCCGCGCGCTCCAGTAGGGCCGCAAAGGGCACGCCAGTCCACTCAGCCGTGCTCACGGCACCCAGCTGCCATTGCGCGCCTTTCACTTGGGGCACGAGGAAAATGCGGCTGTTGCCGGCGCACTCAAGCGTCGCGGGACGAGTGATGGCGGGCATAGCAAGCAGTTCCTCGTAGCCGAGAGTGAAAGGCCGCTGCACCGCGCCTTCGAGCGAAAGCGTGTAGGTTTCGCGATCGAGTTGGGGAGCCGAGAAATGGGAGCGGATGTAGAAAAGGTCGTTCGGCGTAAGGAATTCATCGAGCTGGTCGAAGGGATATTCGAGGTTGAGCGGCTCACGCTCGCGAACGATAAGACCCGCGTGCACTGCGCTGTTCTGGTAGCTCATGGAATGAACGATAGGCGCGTCCTGCAAAGATAGGAAATAATAAATATTGATACGCGATAAAGAAAACCCACGCAGGCGGCCTGTTATGTGCAGGCAAGCTAAGTTTCAAGCGGTTCCGCCACCGTACAGGCGAAGCTTCGTTGTAGTTTTCTCGACGGAGTAGCCTGTGTAGCACTGCCGGTTCCCTTACACACATACAAGCCCTGCTCAGCGGAGAACAAGCAGAAATACAGCCATGCCTGCGCCGATAGCGGCGAGGAAAAGCGCGAGCGCCACCGCGCCGGATGAGACACGCGGCACCCAGGTACCCGAACGAAGCTGCCGAATCGTTCTCAAATGGGCGATGACGGCAACAATATTCACGAGCACGCCGAGAAGGACGAGGAACACGCCCGAGTAAACCGAGATACCTGTCGGACGCGAGGCGGCATGCTGGGTGGATTGGAACTCCCTGAGAAAAAGGCCGAAGCGCGAAACGGCAAAACCGACACCCATGAGGCCGAGCCCCGTGCGCAGCCAAGCGAGAAAAGTTCGTTCTGCGGCGAAGTAAATGCGCGGGTCGTCGTGGGCTTCAGACATACGTTGATCTTAGAGCCGCCCGTGCGTATCGCAGAGCGCAATGCCGGCGTGAACCCCGTCCGTAACCGCGGCTGGCTCAGCCCGGCACACAAATTTCACCATGCGCGTGGGGCGAAGCAATTGGGTGAAGAGCAAACCGGCTGCACTGCCCTACCTCGAGTAGTTCTGGGCATACACATCGGGCGCCACACCGGCACGGCGCGCGAGGGCACGCATTTCAGTAGCTTGATCCTTGGGCATGGGCCCACCAAGAGTGACCAGGAATGGCCGACCGCCAGTGCGGCTCCAAACCTCTGCCTTAAAGTTTGGATGTTGCCGGTTGAGTGAGGCGGCTCTATGTTCGGCCACAGCGCGCCGATTGTACGTGTAGGCGACAACCCGCCAAACTTCGCGCCCGTCAGAGGGGGTCGCGGAGGGCGGCGCCTCGGCGTCTCCGATTGGTTTTGCCGGTGAAGCAGTTACGGGAGCCGACGCAGGCGCGGCGGCCGAAGATTTGGAAGCCGTACCTTGCCTAGCTGCTGCCTCTTGCGGAAGCGCAGGTACTGCCGCACTCGAAGCGGTTGCGGCTTCCGGCTGCGAAGCCCTGGACGCATTTTTCGAACGGTGATGGAAAACAAGAAACAAGACCAGCAGCAACACAGCCGCAGCGACAGCGCTCCCGGCAAGGAGCCGCCCGGAACCTGAAACCCCCGCAGACTTCCGCCGTGGAACGCTGTCCAGCGTTTCGGGATCATTGGCCAGCGCCGCGCGGCTGCTCAAAGGCTGGGTGCTCGGGTGCTCGCCGCCCTTCGTGGGAGTTGCCGCAGCTGCCGAGGCAGGCGATGCCGGCCCTAGCCGGGTAGCGATGGCAGCGCCGGCCGCCACCGCAACGCCGGCAGTCACACTCTTCACCGCTGAGCCGCGCACAGGCTCGGGTTGGGGTGTCGCGGGTTCGGCAGGCAGGCTAGCCGGAGTAACTGTACGCGGTGGCGGTACGGGCTTGCTGCTCGATGCAGGCGCCGCAGGTACGCTGGTCTGCGTTCGGCTGTACCGGGCGAGCTCGGCCTCGACCTCCGGCACGCCCCAGGCGCCGCGAGCGGTGTTGCGAACGATTGCCGCATAGGGCTCCGGCAATGCAAGGGCGTCGGCGGCGTCGTGGAGCGGTTTCTGCGTCAGCGACTGGTGAATGATGCCGGCCAGGCCCCAAGCGTCCGTGCGCACGGTCAGGGCTCCTTCCAGTTCGGCGTCCTCCGGCGAGGGCGCGGGCCGGGCGCAATCGGAGCGAAGCTTGATTCGGTCGCCTGCGGCGAGAACGCTTTCCGGCTCGACAAGCCCGTGGACTAAGCCCTTCTCGTGCAGCACCTTGAGCCCGCCGGCGACAATCTGCGCCACTTCGAGCATCTCCGCCGCATCCAGTCGGTGGCCGGCGAGGATCTCCGCCAGTGACTCCTGCGTTGGTTCGAGCACCGCGTAGCTCAAAGGCGTGCCGTCAAGCTCGGCATCGCCGAAGCCCTCGACCTTGACAAGAAACTTGTCGCCCGCGGCCTGGATCGCACGGTATCGCTCGTGCAACACGGACTGGTCGTTGAGAGCCTCGGTGAGGCGGAGCACGGCGGGCTTGCCGCTGGGCGCGGTCGTCGCGAAAAGGGCGCTGCGGCCTTCAGTGCGGAGCAGCTGGCCGAGCTTCCATTGGCCGGCAAGGGTGGCGCCTTCGTAATCGTTCCAAAGATGCATGGGTCGGGTCAGATCCTGTTCCGGGGTGATCCAAGAGCAGCGCGTGAGGCGCATGGGGACGTGGTGCAAAAGCAAGCAGAAGTACGTCACGGCAATTGTAAAGGCTTGGATTTACAGGTGGAAACAGGCTCCCCCGGTAGTACCACGGTAAGCCGCGCCAAGGGTCACCAAGCGGTACCCTGTCCCTGGGGGAGCGAGCGAAACCGTGAAGCTGATGATCGTCGAAAGCCCGAACAAAGTTCGCAAAATCCGAGAAATCCTCGGTGCCGGCTGGGACGTCGCGGCCAGCGTGGGCCATATTCGGGACCTTCCTGTGAAGGATTTAGGCATCGCCATGCCTGGTTACCAGCCACAGTACGAGCTGAGCGAACGCGGCGCAGACGTGGTGAAGCGCTTGCGCGCGCTCGCCGCGAAAGCAAAAGAAGGCGTGTATCTGGCCACCGACCCGGACCGCGAGGGCGAGGCAATTGCCTGGCACCTAAGCGAGGCTCTCAAGCTGAAACGGGCGGAGCGCGTGACATTTGACGCCATCACGCCGGAGGTGATCCGGCGCGCTCTCGAACGGCCTCGCGCCATCGATACGAACCTCGTACACGCGCAGGAAGCCCGGCGCGTGCTGGACCGGCTGGTGGGTTACCAGGTGTCGCCCGTGCTTTCGCGACAAACGGCCAAGCGCGGCCTAAGTGCGGGCAGGGTGCAGAGCCCGGCGGTGCGGCTGGTGGTAGACCGCGAGCGCGAGATCGAAACGTTTATCGAGGTGCGGCACTTCGGTGCCGAGCTGCGCTTTGACGGCGGCAGCTGGCGCGCTCAATGGGAGCCTGCGCTCCCGAAAGGTGAAAAGTATTGTCTCGACGAAGCACTTGCCACCCGCGCCGCAAGCTGCCGCAACTGCACGGTCACCGCTTCGGCGAACCGCATCGTCAAGCAGCCCCCGCCGCCGCCCTTTACCACCAGCACCATGCTCCAGGCAGCGAGCGTGCGGCTGCGCTGGAAACCGGATGTCACGGCCTTTGTCGCGCAAAAGCTTTTTGAGGGCGGGCTGATCACCTATCACCGGACCGACTCGCAAAACTTTTCCGCCGAAGCGCTCAAGGAAGTGCGCGCTTATGCCAAAGGGCGTGGGTTGCCGCTGCCCGACAAGGCCCGCAGCTTCCGGAGCCGGGGCAGCGCGCAGGAAGCGCACGAGGCAATCCGGCCCACGCACTTCGAGTCCGAACAGGCGGGTGAGGACCCGGCCCAGCAGGCGCTCTACCGGCTTATCTGGCAGCGCGCCGTAGCCTCGCAGCTCGCCGATGCGGAGTGGAGCGTAAACACGACCCGGCTTTCCTCTTCCCTGGGTTCGGAAACCTTCGCGTTCAAGGCCGAGGGCCGTCTGCTTGCCGTACCCGGCTGGAAAGCCCTGACTGCCCGCGATGCCGCCGAGGAGGACGACGAACCGGAAGGTGACGGGCGCGTGCCGGTACTCGCCGTGGGCGCCCTTGTAAAAGCGGAAGACGGACGCGTACTGCACAAAAAAACCGAGCCGCCGCTGCGCTACACGCAAGCGACGCTGATCAAGAAGCTCGAGTCCATGGGTATCGGCCGCCCTTCCACTTACCCGGCTATCTTGAAGAACGTGCAAACGCGCGGCTATCTCGAAGACGACAAAAAATACCTGCGCCCGACGGAGCTTGGCTTCCTTGTCGTGGATGCGCTCGTCAAGCGCTTTTCCTTTGTCGAGTATGCGTTCACCCGTGACCTTGAGCAGCAGCTCGATGAGATTGCTGAGGGCAAGGCGGAGTACCTGCCGGTGGTCGCCGCCGCGAACGAGCGCTTACAGCAGGAAATCGCAGCGCTTGGGCCTGTAGGGCCGCCGGCGTGGAGCCCTGGCGCTGGCACGAGCACAACCCGGCGCGAATTTCCCAAGCAGGGTTTTATCGCGTCGCGAACGCGACCTGAGAACGGCTCCGCAGCTCCAAGCAGTAGTCGCGAAGCGGTTGCACAGAAACGTACGGACCTTCCCGTAAAAGTTCCGGCGAAACGAAGCAGCAAAGGGGCAGGCGCTCGCAAATCGACCGGAAAGCATGGAAAAGCAAGACCTCAACCCACGGCGGAACCGACCACTCTACGCGCGAAAACAAGGGGTAAGCACGTAGCAGAGAAGCCGGCGAGCGTTGCTCCCGCGGCTGACGCTCCAGCCAAAGCGCCCGCGGTCATACCCTGCCCGCTGTGCAAGGCAGGCTTTGTGCGTTTGCCTCGCGAAGACAGCAAAGCCTGGGGCTGCTCCCAGTGGAGTGAAACGAAATGCCCCCTCACCATCTGGCGCACAATGGGCGGCCGTGAACTCAAGGCGAGTGAAGTGAGCGCACTCTGCCGTACCGGGCGGACAGACAAACTCAGCGGATTTCGCTCTATGGCAGGACGGCCCTTTGAGGCCGCGCTTGCGCTGAACGGTGAGGGCAAAGCGGAGTTTTCGTTTCGTTAGGAAGCAGATATAAAACCGCCTGCGCGGCTGGCGGCTGTTTCATTGGCGTGTTTTTACAAGAACCCGTCCCGAAGGGACCGCTGGCCGCGCAGGCGGTTTCGGCTGTTCTGCCCTCCGTTGCCTAGAACGACGGCAACGGAGCCTTACTCGGCGCGAGGATATCGTCAAACCGCGCCGGCATCCCTTCCACCCGCTGCAACAACGGGTAGCGCAACCCGCCGTGGTAGTCGAGCGTGAACGTTTTGTACTCATCCTCACGCAAAAACTGCAGCTGGATCGGGGCGGTTCCCTTCTCAGCCGCGACAATCGCCTTTTTCAAGGCTTCCCGCGTATAGGCCGTTCCGTTTACCGAGATAAGCTCCATGTCCGGCGTGATCCCGGCCTTGAAGGCAGGGCTACCCCACCACACATTGCCGATCGCGCCTCCGCTGTTTGTCCCGCCCCGCCGCCGCGAGCCGATCGCGAAGCCGAGCGAGGTGGAAAAGTCCGCGAAGCCGTTCTTCGCTTCCAGCTTCTCAAGCCACGCAATTGGCGTGTCGGTGTACACCAGCTTGTAACCGCCGCGCGTAAAGCCATCCTCAGGCGCCGCGGGATGGAGATCGTAGACCCGCGACATCAGAAAGCCGTTCCAGTCAAACGGCACGACTGTATTGAGCGCCTTGACCACGTCACTCAGGTCGTAGGTGAACGTAATATAGGAGCCGTTATACGGACCGAAAAACAGTTTCGCGAAGTCATCCAGCGACTTCTGTCCGTTCGTCAGCTCGCGAATCTTCGTGTCCGCGTCGAGCCAGATCAGCGCACCCTCCGTGTAGTAGTCCTCCGGCCGCTGCCAGCTCACCCAACTCACCGGCGTGCGCTGCGAAACGGTGGGCTGGTTTGTTGTGTCCACCAGCGGCCGCCAAGTCCGCCCCGGGCTCGCCTCGAACTCCGCCGCGTACAGCGCGAAAACCGACCGCGCGTCCTCCGGGGTGCGCATGCCTGCCCGTGCCGTGAGGATGTTGCCCCAGTACTGCGTCATGCCCTCGTAGACCCATAGCAGGTCGTCGCGCATGGGCACGTTAAAGTTCGGCGTCCACAGATCCGCCGGCCGCCGGAACTTCCCATCCCAGGAGTGCGTGTACTCGTGACCGAGCAGGTCGCGTCCGCCCACACCGCCTTCCCAATCAGTAAAGTACTCGCCCGGATGGCCATCCTCGCTGGACTGGTGATGCTCCAGGCCCACGCCTCCCACTTTGTCGCTCAGCAGCAGCAGAAAGTCGTAATGGTCGTAGTGGTGAGACTGGTAGAGCTTGTCCGCCTCGGCGGCCAGGCGTTTGTGCTTGTCGAGCTCATCCGCGGTGATCTCCAACTGCTCCGGCTTGTCCGCGAACACATCGAGGAAGACTTTGTCGGTCGGCGTGGGCGACAGGTCCACGCGCTTATAGTTCACTCCGCCGTAGAGGGGCGAGTCGACCAGCGTGTGCAAAGGCGTCTGCTTAAACGTAACGTTCGCGCCGGACACCGTGGTCGTTTCAAGCGCGGTTGCGTACTTCCACCCCTCGGGCAGTTTCAGATTCACGTCGAAGGGGATTTGCCGGGCAAAGTAGCCGGCCGGGTACATCAGCACTTCATTCCAGGCCAAGTCGGCGATCTCGTTGGAGATCTGGATGCGCCCTTCATTGCGCCTTACCGGCGACAGATACTGAAAATCGAGACTGACGGTCCGTGCGCCCGGCGTGAGCGGGACATGAAACGCGTACACATCCACCCGATCGCGCACCCATTGCACGCGCGCGCCGTCCACCGCCGTGACAATCCCGCCCAGCTTCGAAATCGGTCCCGTGGGGGAATGATTGCCGGGGATCCACTGCGGATACAGGAGCACCAGCTCCTTCGCGCCCTTTTCGACTGGAATTTCCTCGTGGACATTCGCAAGACGGTCTACGTTGTTGCTCAGGTCGACGAAAAGCTTGAGCGGGCCCACATAGGGCTTATCCACGGGCGTGGCGATCGCGGGCGGGTACGGGATAGGCTCGGGCAGGGGTTGCTTTTGTGCGAAGGCCGACAAAGCAAGGGGGAATGTAGCGGCAAGTAAAAGGGAACGCGGAAGGGTGAGCTCCATAGGTAGCAGCAGTGTATACGCGGTTGCGTACAATGCCACCCTTCTTTTGTTTCGTGGCGGTTGGCGCGGCCGCCGCGTTACTGCTTGCTTTCGAGTTTCGTGATGCGTTCGGCGTGTTGGAAGAGCAGTTCGGTCAACATGCTCGTACTGCGATGCACGTCCGCTCGTAGCGCTGCCATACCCTCGCGCATCTCCTTGCGCAGTTCCGCCATGTCTGCGCGCATCTCCTTGCGCAAAGCTGCTACGTCATACCTGTTCAGCATGATCCCGAACAGGATGGCCGCCAGCGTTCCGATTTGTAGACCATCGTGCATGCTGCTTCTCCTTACCCGGGCCTGTGTCTTACAATACGCCTCTAACGCGAAACTTCCGCCGCGCTCAAGGTGGTTTCCGTCTTGAGCGGCAGTGCCTGCGATGACCCTCCAACCGCGAACGTGTACTGCCCCGCCATGACCTTCATCGCGCCGCTCGCCTCGTCGTACACAGCGAGAAACAGCGGGTCGACAGCGACCGTTACCTCGCGGCTTTCACCCGGCTGCAGCGCGATCTTGTCATAGCCGACCAATCGCTTGGGCGGCTCCTGCGCCGACGTGGGGAGGGCGGCGTACACCTCAGCCACCTCCGCCCCGGCACGCTTGCCCGTGTTCTTCACGGTAAAACGCACCTGCGGCGTCTCACCCGGCGCAACCTGTAGGCCGGAGTACGTGAAGCTCGTGTAGGACAAGCCGTAGCCGAAGGGAAACAACACAGGCTTTTGCTCGGCGTCGTACCACTTATACCCGACCTTCAGGCCCTCGTCGTATTTCACGGCATAGCTTGAAGCTTTATTGAAGCCCGTGTTGACCGCGCCTGTGCCCTGGCCTTTATCCTGCGCGGGCAGGGGCGCGATGGTCGGGTGCGGCAGGTCGGCGTCACTCATGGGGAAGGTCATGGCCAGCTTTCCCGAAGGGTTCACCGAGCCCGCAAGCACGCGGGCCAGGGCAGTGGCACCGCGGGAGCCCGCGTACCAAGTTTCGACAATGCCCTCGACCTTGCCCGCCCAGGGCATCAGGGCGGCGGTGCCGGTTTCAAGCACGACAATGGTGTGCGGGTTGGCCGCGGCCACCGCCTCCACAAGCGCATCCTGGTTGTCCGGCAGAGTCAATGAAGGCAGGTCGATCGACTCCATCTGCCACTGCTGCACGAAGACGATGGCCACCTCGGACTGTTTGGCAAGCGCGGCAGCCGCCGCAAGGTCATCACCGGCGTCGAATGCAACCTTTGCCCCCGGCAAGACCGCTTGCAGCTGCTTGAGCGGGGACGTGGGGAAGAACACATGCGTGTGGTTCGAGAACACGATCGCGCCCTCAGAAGGGTTGGTCGCGTTGCCGCCCGGCGGGTCTACCTGCGCGGAGCCGCCGCCCGAGAGCATGCCTACATCCGCATGAGCGCCGATGATGGCTACGGAGCGGGTCTTCTCGGACAACGGAAGGACGTTGCGGTCGTTTTTCAGCAGAACGATCGAGCCCTCCTCGATCGCTTGCGCGACATCGAGGTCGCGCTCAACATCGACGACCCGGCGCTCGACCGGGTAGTCCACCACGCCGTCATCGAAGTAAGAGCGCAGAATCCGGCGCGCATGGTCG
The DNA here is from genome assembly GCA_964247895.1 of uncultured Acidobacteriaceae bacterium. Lineage (GTDB taxonomy): Bacteria > Acidobacteriota > Terriglobia > Terriglobales > Acidobacteriaceae > EB88. Next base: position 46,033 of record CAXTWG010000007.1, on the reverse strand, counting down.
TCGATTTCCTCTACGGAAACTTCCCTACTCGCGACCGCTTTCTTGAGCGCGGGCCCGTAAAACTCATCCACCGGCTCTTCATGGTCCAGGCCCGCGTGGGAGGAAGCAACGGTCGAGTGGGTCGCGCCCCAGTCGGAGATAACAAAACCGGGAAATTTCCAATCGCCCTTGAGCGTATCGCGGAGCAGGTAGTCGTTTTCGCAGTCGTACACGCCATTCACGCGGTTGTATCCGCACATCACCGCCCCCGGCTTGGCATCGCGGATGCCGATCTGGAAAGCTAGAAGGTCCGACTCGCGCATGGCGCGTTTTGAAATCTCCGCGCTGACCACGGAGCGGCCCGTTTCCTGGTCGTTGACGGCGTAATGCTTAATGTCAGAGATGACATGCTCGTTCTTTTCAGCCGTCATCAACTGGCCCACCAGGGTCCCGGCCAGCACCGGGTCTTCGCCCAGGTACTCAAAGGTGCGTCCGTTGCGGGGCTCGCGGGTCAGGTTGACCCCGCCGCCGAGCGACATATTAAAGCCTTGCGCGCGCAGCTCGCGTGCGATCAGCGCGCCGTACTCGTAGGCAGCGTGGCGATCCCAGCTTGAAGCTGCTCCAAGATTGGAGGGCAGCGCGGTCGAGTAGCGCCCGTTCGAGCCGGAAGCACGCACGCCGTATGCAGCATCCGAAACATCGACCGCCGGAATGCCGAGCCGGGGAATGGGATTGATATACCCGGCACCCCCATTCGAGTCGCGTGTCAGCGGCATCGTCCACTGCGGCTCGCGCGCCATCCCGTTGCCGTGCAGCAGGGAAAGTTTCTCGCCGAGCGTCATTTCCTTCAGAACAAGAGCGGCGCGCTCATCCGGAGACAGACTTGTGTTCATCCAGGGGCGGTTCGGTTGCGTTTGGGCGGCTGCCGTGAGTGCGGCAAACAGGAGAGTTCCAAGGAAGAAACGGCTGCGCATGAGTGTGTGTGCTCTTTATGTTTTGGTCCGGGGAGACGGTGCTGTCCAAGTCTATGCGGAACGGCATAGGTTTCACCAGTAGAGAGGGCTCCAACGGCAGAAACCAAAGTTTGCAGACAAACGCGCGTCTCTTGTATGTGCGCTTTCGGGACGCTCGGCTAAGGCCTCGGAGCGGACCGTTCCAGAAGCTCCTTGAGCTGCCCCTGCCATAGAGCCGGGAGCGCAAAGGTGGAATGACCCCGCGTTTGCTCCGTGATCGGCAGCAGGACGTACCGGCCCTTCGGGATCATGGGAATGGTTTTTTCCGCGATGTGGAGCTCGGCGGGATCGATAAAGTCGTCCGCAGAGTTAAGGAGTGTGAGCGGCACCTGGATGGATGCGAGTTTCGAAAACGGGTTGTAATCGCGCGACGCGCTAAACAGGTAAACGAAGTTGTTCGCGTCCAGGTGCTGGAGGTCGCGGTCAATGAGCCCTGTGAAGTATTGATCCGCCTGCGCTGCCGTCGGCCCCTCCTTCTGCATCTGCAACGGGCTCGCGACCATGATGGTTTTGATCTCGTCGGCCATGCGGAGGCCGTACATAGGCTCGGTCTTGTACTCGCCTCCTTGAAAGTTGGGGTCATTCAAGATCGCGTTGACAACCATCGTGCGGGCGATGCGGTTGCGCCCTGCGACTTCCACCGGCAGGCAGGCGATCGGCATCAAAGCGTCCGCGAACTCGGGGTAGAGTTCGCCCCATAAAAAGGTGTGCATGCAGCCCATGCTGGTGCCCAGGATCAACCGTGCGTGATCGACGCCAAGCCCTTCAGTGAGCAGGAGGTGCTGGGCCCGCACCATGTCGCCATAGCCGTACTTCGGGAACCGCATATGCATGCCATCGCTCGGCCTGGACGATTCGCCGGCGCCGATGGAGTCGGGAAGGATGATATAGTGTGTGCCAGCGTCGAGCAGCTGCCCGGGACCGAACAGAACTCCGGTGAACGAGGGCTTGAGAAACTCGGCGGCGGACGAGATAGTGGCGTGAAGAATTACCACAGCATTGTCCACATGACCCTTCGCATTGCGGTGCGGCTGGCCGAGCGTGATGTAATGCAGGCGCATGTCGGCGAGCTGCTCGCCGGTGTCGAAATGAAAATTGTGGGCTGTGTAGTCCGCCGAAACAGCATGGGGGTACTGCGCAAGTTCCGGAGAAGCGCTTCCGGCCTTGTGCTCGAGAGCCTGGGCGTAGAGCTGAACTGCGATGACAATTGCCGAAGCAAACAATGCGCGCAATCTCATGAGAACCCCTTTGGCCGCTCAGCGGCGACGCCCATGGCGCTTTCAAGCGCTGTGCCGGCATGTGCTATGGTACCTTCCTCGAAAAGCCGGCCCAGCAATGTAACCCCATGCGGAACGCGGCGCGGCGGCGAAAAGCGCGGAAGCGGGTGCGCGGGGTCGGGCGCCCAGTCACTGCGGGCTTCCGAGATCTCGACGAACCCGGCGCGTACGGTAAGCGAGGGGTGGCCCGTGAAGTTGGTAATTACGAGCGTTTCGTCGCGCAGCGAGGGGACTAGCAGCAGGTCGACCTCGGCGAAGATGCGGGCCATCTCGCCGGCCACACGGCGGCGCATCCGGTCGGCCTGCACATAGTCCACAGCGGAAAGAAAGCGGGCCTGCCGAAAGGAGTTGGGCCACGCGTCCGGCACCTGCATCTTGAGCTCGTCTAACTTGCCGGAAAGCGTCAGCTCCTCAAACGAAGCAGCCGCTTCGGCAAAAAGGATCAGCTGGAGCGAGTCATAGGGCCAGTCCGGGAGCGAAACCGGGACGGGCTGCATGCCGAGTTTCGGCAACATCGAAAACGCGGCACGGTCTATATTCGTTGCGGGCGCTTCATTAAGCCACTTAGGGAAATAGCCGACGCGCAGGCCTCGCACGCTTTGCCCCGCGTCGAAGGAGAACCTGCTGGGCACGCTTGAAACATCACCGGCATCAGGCCCGTTGATCGCCTGGAGCACGAGCATGGAGTCCAGAACGCCGCGTGTCATCGGCCCGAGCTTATCGAGCGACCAGCACAGCGTCATGGCGCCCGTGCGGGCAACGCGACCGAAGGTAGGCCGCAGACCCGTGACACCGCAACGCATGCTGGGGCTCACGATCGAGCCACCTGTTTCCGAGCCGATTGCGAAGCCGACCAAGCCCGCGGCGACCGCCGCCCCCGGCCCCGCGCTTGAGCCCGAAGCGCCTTCCTGCAGATTCCAAGGATTTACGGTTTGACCGCCAAACCATACATCGTTGAGCGCCAGCGCGCCGAGCGAGAGCTTTGCGACGAGCACCGCGCCCGCCTCCCGCAGGCGCGTGACCACGACCGCGTCCTTTTCCGGGATGCGGTTCCGGAACGGCTCCGCGCCGTAGGTGGTGGGGATGCCCGCAGTGTCGAGCAGATCCTTCGCGCCCCACGGAATGCCGTGCAGAAGGCCGCGGGAGTGGCCTGTCGCAAGCTCCGCATCTGCCTGCCGCGCCTGCTGCATGGCGAGCTCGGGCGTAAGTGTAATGACACATTTAAGGGTTGGCGTGTAGCGCCGGAGCCGGTCGAGGTAAATCCGGGTCAGCCGCTCGGAGGTAATCTGTTTGTCCGCGATCCACCCAGCCAGTTGCGGGACAGTAGCGAAAGCGATGTCGGCCTCGCTCGCAGGGAGCAGGCTGATTTTTGGCGTCGCAATGGCCCCTGCTCCATCCGAGACTGCAGCTGCGGGACGGAAGCCCGGCAGCACCGGGTTCCACACCGTCGCGGGCGCGACCGTATCCGGCAGCGCGACTTTGCGCGGCCCGGCGCGTCGCTCCAGCAAGGGAGCCATGGACTGCCGCCAGTTTCCCGCGGCTTTCGCGCGGTCCTTCCCGCTCAGATCGACCTCCACCAGCTTTTCAGCCTGCGCAAAGGTCATCGGCGAAACTTCCGGACCGAATGCAGGAGCGGTGCCGAAAGCCGGAGGCGCACCGGGCGGCAGCCCAGCCTGCGCCGGCGCAGGTTTCGCCGCAGCCGCGCCTAAAGCCGTTAAAGCCGTTTGCGCAAGAAATCGGCGGCGGCTTGGCTTCCTCAACTTCGAAGGTGTATCGGCCAAATAAATGCTCCCCTCTAAGGACGCAGCAATTGGTGGGAGTGTACCGCACACAACGGCCCGCATCGCAGGTCCTTCAGCGGGCATCTCTTCTTGTACACCGCTCCGTTCAAGAAGGATGTACCTGTATGCCGCACGACGCTCTCTTCAAGCCCTATCAGCTAGGCCCGCTTACGCTCAACAACCGGATCGTGATGGCGCCGCTCACGCGCTCACGCTCGGACGAGGGAGGGGTGCCGCCGCCGTACGCCGCCGAATACTACGCGCAGCGCGCCGACGCCGGGCTGATCATCTCGGAGGCGACCAACATCTCGCCGCGTGCACGCGGCTACGCGAAAACGCCGGGCATCTGGAGCGAGCCGCAGGTCGAAGCCTGGAAGCCGATCGTCGACGCCGTGCACAAGGCAGGCGGTCTGTTCTTTCTGCAACTGTGGCACACCGGACGCCTGTCGCACGCCAAGCTTCAGCCCGGCGGCGCTTTACCCATCGCGCCCTCGGCGGTCAAGCCCGAAGGTCAAGCCTTCACCAACGAGGGCATGCTGAACTACGAAGCTCCTCGCGCCCTGGAGGCGAGTGAGCTTCCGGCCATTCTCGATGAGTACAGCCAGGCTGCCTTGAATGCGCGGCGGGCGGGCTTCGACGGCGTGGAAATACATTCGGCAAACAACTACTTCCTCGACCAGTGGCTTCGCGATTCGACCAACCGGCGCACGGACGACTACGGCGGCCCGGTCGAGAACCGTTTGCGCTTCCCGCTTGCGGCGGTGCAGGCTGTTCTGGATGGGTTCGGGGATCCGGGCCGGGTCGGGATCCGCATCTCGCCCGGCACGACAATGCCGGGCGGCACTCCGCTCGACAGCAACCCGAACGAGCTTTACGGACGCTATGTGGAGGCGCTCGACCGTTTGGGACTTGTCTACCTCCATGTCATCCAAGGCGTAACCCAGCAAACGCGCGAGGCCGAGGCCGTCGACTACGACGCGCTGCGCGGCAAGTTCGGCAGGACCTACATCGGTAATAATATGTACTCGATGGAGCTGGTAGACAAGGAGTTGCGGGAACACCGGTCCGACCTGTTCGCGCTTGGCCGGGCCTTTCTTGCAAACCCGGACCTGGTCGAGCGCGTGCGCACCGGCGCGCCGCTGGCCGACGCACCGAAAGAGTACTGGTACGGCGGCAATGAGGGCGGCTACACGGACTGGCCCACCATGGCGCAGATGCCCGTGATGCAACCGGCTTAAAGGCCTGCCTGGCCGGGAACAGGGAACAGGTGCGCCGCGGCGATTCGCTCCCCGGCCAGCACCGACCCTTCGTTCGTAAAGTGGTCCTCATCCACGAGCAGCGGGATGGAGTGCCGCGCGTCCACGTAGTCCTGACAGCCGGTTTCGTCACAGAACATATGGACGAGAGAGATGTACGGCACGTGCCATTGCTCGCGGGCGTGCGCGGCCAGCGCAGTATCCAGCTCGGCGGTGGCCGCCGTGCGGCGGCGGTCCGGCAAGCCGGGATCCCGGCGCATGATGCTGTAGGCCAACAGCCGAGGCAGCGGCTCCTCATAATCCTGCGTGGGGCCGATCACGGTCAGTGGAATGCCCCGCGCGCCCGTCCAGGCGGCAAGGCGATCAATCGTGGCGATGTCCGTCGACACCCAGCGACCCACGGCCACGATCCTGTCTACATGGTGTTTGGGCAGGAAATCCTTGAAGGCCATCTGCATCAGCATGCCGCAGTCCCCGGCGGTCATCGCCGGGTCGGGCCGGCAGGACGCCCCACTCAACTGCAAAAAGTGGACCCCAGGGTACGCCCGGACCAACCCTTGCCACTGCGCGCCGGCATGGCTGTCGCCGATCAACAACCAGTTGGGCCGGGACGGGTCTTCCTTTAAGCATGGGTCTGGCCTGAAGTCGCGCGCGCGGATCACCATGCAGGTGCCGACCCGGTAGTTGACTTTCTGGTCGACAAAGCTCCCCACCGCGATCGCCGCCGGTGGGAACCGCCCAGGCAGCCCATGCAAGGCAAGTGCGCCCACCCCGAGCAGCACCAGCGCACCCGAGCTGACAGCGGCGAAGCGGAAGGCCCCAGCGCCCCGGAGCCGGAACGCTCCATCGCGGAAAGGCCGCTCCACAAACCGCCAAGACAGCACGGCGAGCACCAAGGAGAGCAGGAACAGGGTGGCCTTAATCACGCGGTGCGGCAGCCCGTCGCCCCAAAAGCTGATGCCTTGAAAGACCACCAGCGGCCAGTGCCACAGATACAACGAGTAGGAGATAAGCCCGATAAACACCAAAGGCCGCGTCCCCAGCAGGCGGGCTACGGATGTGGGCGGCGGCAAGGGCGCGTCGCCGGCGGACGCGCGTTTCCACTCTGATCCCCGACCCGGACCCTGGCCCGACCAAATAAGCAGCGCCGCGCCCCCGCAGGGCAGCAAAGCCGCGAACCCTGGAAAGGGCACCCTACCGTTGATGAGCAAAAACGAAGCCAAAACAAACAGGAGGCCGAAGCCGGCCGCCATCCCGCGCAGAAGGCGCGAGCGCGCGCGCGGAACGGCGCCAGTGGCGAGCAAAGCCCCAAGCAGCAACTCGCAAGCTCGCGTCCAGGGCATAAAAAAAGCAAGCTCCGGTGAGCGGAACGCCCCGACCGCGCTTGCCGCGAAGCTCGCCGCCGCGAGCAGCCCCAAGGCCAACGTAAGCCGTGCGGGCATCCAGCGGCGCAGCAGCACCAGTGTAGGCGGAAACAGGAGGTAGAACTGATCTTCCACGCCCAGCGACCAGGTCTGAATGGCCGGGCGGAACAGCGTGAGCGGCTCAAAATAGCCGGAATGCGCCCCGAAGTAAAGATTGGACGCGGACAGGCTCGCGGCGATCATGGACTTGGCGAAATCGGTGAGCTCGATGGGCAGGCAAAACAAAAATGCGAGGGCCGCCGTGCCCAGCAAAACCGCAACCAGCGCGGGATAAATCCGGCGGATGCGGCGGACGTAGAACTCCCTCATCGAAAACCGGCCGGCATCCATGTCGGCCAGGATAATGGAGGTAATCAGAAAGCCGGAGATGACGAAGAATACGTCGACGCCGGTAAACCCGCCTAGGGCAAAGCGGAACTGGAGATGGAACGCGATGACCGCCAGCACAGCGACGGCGCGCAGACCGTCGATGTCGGGCCGGTAGGCGATGTGACTGAAAGCGCGTGCGTGATTTTCTATTTCGATGATCGCAACTCCTGGCTAAGCAGATCCGAAGGCTAGCAATCCGAGGGCAAGCAAACGCCGCGCCTTCAGCTCGGTCTGGGGTTGGCTCGGGTACGCTGACGGCAGTGTATAGCAGCGGTCCCGCGCGGACCGACCGCTGTGTTGCAGGATCGGGCACCGGTGTCAGGGCAGTTCCCGCGCGCGGAGGGCAAGCCCGTGCGCCACGGAGGTGAAAGCCTCGCCACGTAGAACGCGGCCCGGCGAGAAGCGGCTGGTAAAGATACGCTCCACAGCTGGAACAAACGAGGTTCCGCCGGTCAGGAACACCCGATCCACTGCTTCGGCTGCCGTGCCTGTGCGCGCGAGCAGGGTGTCCACAGCCCCCGCGATCGCGGCGAGCTCGTCCGCGATCCAGCCCTCGAACTCACCGCGCGTGACTGGAATGCGAAGCGCGAGGCCGCTTTCGTCGAAGCGAAATTCGGCCGCTTCCTCCTGCGACAACGCGTATTTGAGCCTTTGCACGGCGGCATGGAGCTGAAAGCCTATATCCTCCTCGATCAGGGTCTGGAGCGCGGCGATCTTTGCCGGCTCGAGCGCGCGCGTGTGCGCTCCTTTCAGGATTTCCGTCACATTGCGGGTCCGCAAAAAGGACAGGTAGTGCCAGCGCTCCAGGTTGGCATAGATCCACGCAGGCACCGCCGGCAGCAGCTTTGCGCCCGAACGCTCGAGCGAGCCCTCCCCAAGCGCAGGCGAGACGAGATGCCGCACCAGTTTGGCGTCGAACGCGTCGCCCGCCAACCCTACGCCGCTCGTGCCGAGCACGCGACTCTCTCCGCGCATACGGGGGCCCAGCCGCAGGAGCGAGAAGTCGCTCGTACCGCCGCCGAAATCCCCGATCAGCACAAGCTCTTCATGGTCGAGCGTGCTTTCATACGCACGGGCAGCCCCGGCAGGCTCGTACTCAAAGCGAACCTCCGCAAAGCCGGCGCGATGGCAGGCGTCCTGGAGCCGGCCGACGGCATACGCGTCGTCTTCGTCGGTTTGCGCACCCGCAAAACGCACAGGCCGCCCCACCACGGCGCGCTCAATGCGCGTAGAAAAAGCTCTCTCCGCCCCGGTCCGCAGCTCCCGGAGAATCCGCGCCAGCAGGTCTTCGAGCGTATACCGTCGACCGAACACCTCCGTGCCGGTAAGGGTGCGCACGGGCAGGTAACTCTTGAGCGACTGCACCAGGCGGCCCGTTCGCTCCTCCGCGCGCAGGTACTGCTCGATCGCCGCCGGTCCCGCGTGGCTGTGGGTGTGCTTGCTCGCATCCCGCTCGAAGTAAAGCAGCGAGCGGAAGGAAGCGGTCGCGCTTGCCCCGGTCGGGAATTGCGCAAGAGTGACCGTGCCATTCGGCGCGGCTAGGGCCACGGAACTATTGGTCGTGCCGAAATCGAGGCCGACAGCAGGAAAAGGCATCGTGCGATTGTCGCAAATAAATTCCCGCCACTTGCCGACAACAACAGCGCGATGGGTGCGAGGGGACTCGCTTCAAGCACCTTTTGCTCAAAGGCGCGGGCGCAACCCGGCAATCACTTGACCGACTACCTCGACCACCAATTTATCAAGGGAAACCCCGCCGAATTTGCCATGGGACGAGAGCGCGACCAAACCCTCCACAGCGGCGAAGACCACCAGCGCCAGCTTCTCAGGGTCACCCGGAACGACGGCGCCGGCTGCCTGGCCTTCCGTGATAGTCGTCGGGCCCGCCGCAAGAGCCTTGTAACTCGCTTCAAGGAGTTCGGGCGTCGCCTCGGGGTGCTGCTTGGCCGAGAACATGAGTCGCAGCAGCGCCGGATGCTTGGCGGCAAACCGGATGTGCGCCTGGGCCGCTTTCACAATGCGGGTGTCAAACGATTCACTCTTGCTGCCGACCGCTTGCTCCAAAACCGCCCCAAGGCGCCCAAAGCCTTCGACCGCGAGAGCCTCAACCAAGGCTCGTTTATGGGGAAAGTGACGGCGGGGAGCCGTATTGCTCACGCCGAGTTCACGGCTGAGCTCGCGCAGCGACAAGCCTTCGCCGTTACCCGCCTCCAAGGCGCGCTCAGCGGCTTGGAGCAAGGCGGCGCGAAGATCCCCATGGTGGTAAGGCCGCTTTCTCCCGTGCACATCCCTAGTCTTACACTTCGCTGTGAAAAAGCCGTTTTCGCCGCGCCCAAAGTTTTCATTGACAACAATGTCATCATTGGGCACATTAAGAACGGATTCCCTGTTCTCCACAAAGGATCAACGAGGTGCGCATGAGAATGGCTTCCAATACCATCCTGGTCACCGGCGGTACTTCAGGCATTGGTCTCGAGCTTGCTTTACAGCTCCAAAGGCTTGGAAACATCGTCATCGTTACCGGGCGAGACCACGACAAGATCGCCCGCATCCGAAGTGATTACGCTTTCCTTCACGCGATCGAGAGTGACGTAAGCGACCCGCCGGCGATCGCATCGCTTTACGAGCATATCGCCCAGGAGTTTCCGTCGCTCAACATCCTCATCAACAATGCCGGGATTATGCGAAAGCTCAATATGCATGACAAGGGCGCCGATCTCCAGGACATCAGCCGGGAAATCGAGGTCAACCTCCTGGGACCGATCCGGATGACAAAGCAGTTCCTCCCCCTGCTGAAGGCGCAGCCGGAGGCCGCCATTGTGAACGTGTCGTCGGGCATTGCGTTTGTTCCATACCCCATCTCTCCGATTTACAGCGCGGCGAAGGCTGGGCTGCACGCATTTACCACTGCCCTGCGTGTACAGCTGAAAAACACCGCCGTGAGAGTCGTCGAGCTCGCGCCCCCGTCGACGAACACCTCGCTCAATGATGCGTTCGAAGCAGCCGACTTGAAGGGCGTGCCGATGCTGGAAGTTGGACAGGTCGCAAAGGAACTCATTCGAGGGCTCGCGAGCGATCGACAGGAGATCCTTCCAGGGTTGAGCAAGGTTTTTAAAGTGGGAAGCCGCTTTGCCCCGGGCTTGATGGTCAAGGTCGCCAGCGGGTCCGTGGATGCCATGCTGGCACGGACGAAACTGTAAGCGCCACCAAGGAGGCTGCATACATCTGCACTCCTGGTTTACCGCCCGTCTTTGAGCCGGGAAGCCAGCCGGTCCGGCAAACCGGCGCGCAGGATCGCTCCCTGCGCACCTCGTAGGTCGTACGGTACCCGGCAAAACTCCACAATGCGCCGGGGCACGTCAAAAACCGCGAACGCCGCGCGCCAGTCCCCATCCCGAGGCTGGCCCACCGAGCCCGGATTGAGCAAGTAGCGCGCGCCGCTTGAAAGCTGCAACGGCCATACCTCGAACCCGTCGCGGGTTTCCCAGTCCGGCGTAAGCCGGTACCACTGCTCGCCGTCGGTGGCGAAGCCGCCCTGGAGGTGCGTGTGGCCGAAAAAATTCACCGCGGAGCCGCCGGACGCGAGCGAGTGCCAGGCGTCCCGCGGGCTGAGGATGTACTCGTCCTCATCCAGCAGCGAGCCATGCGTACAGCGAACATGCCCTTCAAAAGTCAGGCCTGCCTGCTTCCGGTCAGGCTCCCCGTCCGGCTCGGAGGCAGGCACAACCGGTCCCGCGGGCAAATGCCGCAGCCAGCCCAGATGCTCGGCCGAGAGCACGCATTGCGTCCACCGCGCGGCCCGGCTCGCGATCGGGTTAAAGCCGTCGATGCCGGTCAGTCCGCAGCAAGCGCGGTCGTGGTTGCCGCGCACAAATGTCGCGCCTAGCCCCCGCACCTGCTCGATGACCTCGCCCGGGTTTCCTCCGTAGCCGACGATGTCGCCCAGGTTCCAAACTGCCGTGTGCGCGGGCGCGTGATCCAGCACGGCGCGCAAGGCTTGGAGGTTGGCATGGATATCGGAAATGAGAAGCGCGCGCACGATCTCTAGGCTACTCCCAGGCGTGCTCCGAGGCCGACCGTACCCAGTGCCCCGGCGCGTACTCGCCGAGCACCCCGGCGCGCCAGCTCTTCTCGCCGGCAAGCGTGGCCAGCGGCGCATCCAGCGGAGTCTGCATGGTTGGGATGGCCCGGAGCAGGGCCTGCGTATACGGGTGCTGCGGCGTGCGAAACAGCGCCGCTGCGGGCGCAACTTCAAGCAGCACGCCGCCCCGCATCACCGCCACGCGCTCCGTCACCTGCGACACCACGGCCAGGTCGTGCGAGATAAACAGCATCGCCAGCCCGTACTCTCGCCGTAGCTTTCCGAGCAGCTCCAGGATCTGCGCCTGCATAGTCACGTCGAGTGCAGTGGTAGGCTCGTCGGCGATGAGCAGCCGCGGCCGGTTGATGATCGCCATCGCGATCAGGATGCGCTGGCGCTGCCCTCCGGAGAACTGGTGCGGGTAATCGCGGGCGCGGCGCACAGGGTCAGGCAGCGCAACCGTTTCCATAGCCGCATGGACCTGCTCACGGACTGCGCGTTTGCTGAGCCGCGGCTGGTGCGCCATCAGTGCTTCGGCGATCTGCGCGCCCACCGGCATCACCGGGTTCAGGGCGGTCATAGGCTCCTGAAAGATCATCGCGATTTCGCGCCCGCGCAACCGTCGCATGGGCTCGGGCGCAAGCGTCAGCAAATTGCAGGAGCCTCCTTCGCTCGCGAACTCAATCGAACCCGTACTCTGCGCCCCGGCCGGCGGCAGAAGCTGTAGAATCGCCAGCGCCGTCACCGACTTGCCCGACCCCGACTCGCCCACCAGCCCGAGGGACTCACCCGGCGCGATCGAAAACGAAAGCGCGTCCACCGCCGGCTTTTGAGCTCCGAGGAATCGAATGGAAAGGTCGCGCACGATAAGCAAAGGCGACAGCATGCCCGTGATACTACCAAAGCCGCGACGAGCAGACGCGTATCGTAATCCTCATGAATCTTCCATGCACTGCTCCAGGCGGAGTGCGCCCATGAATCCCCTCAGTCTCCAAGGCCGGACAGCGGTTGTCCTCGGCGGAACCTCGGGCATCGGCCTTGCGCTTGCGCTCGGCTTGGCAGACGCAGGCACGGACGTGATCGCCTCAGCCCGGCGCGAAGCCGAGGTCGCGAAAACCGCCGATGCGCTTGAAGCGCGCGGCCGCGCAACCCTGCGCCTGTGCTCGAATGTTTCAGACCGCGCCTCGCTGGAGAAGCTGTGCGCGGCGACGCTCGAGCGCTTCGGGAAGGTCGATATCCTGGTCAACTGCGCCGGCCGCACCAGGCGCGCCCCCACTCTCACCTTTCCCGAGGAGGACTGGCAGGCGATTCTCGATGTGAATCTGACCGGAACCTTGCGCGCCTGCCAGGTTTTCGGCGCGCCCATGCTCGCGCGCGGCTACGGCCGGATCGTCAATATCGCCTCCCTCACCTCATTCATTGCCCTCCATGAGGTCGCGGCTTACGCGGCAAGCAAGGCGGCAGTGGCCTCGCTTACACAGTCGCTCGCGGTCGAGTGGTCGCGGCACGGCGTCTGCGTCAACGCCCTTGCACCGGGCGTCTTCCGCACCGCGCTCAATGCGGAGCTGCTCGACGGCACCCCGCGCGGGCAGGAGCTGCTCCTCCGTACCCCCATGGGCCGGTTCGGGCGCACGGAGGAGCTGGTGGGCGCGGCGGTCTATCTCGCGTCTGAAGCGGCATCGTTCACAACCGGGCAAGTCCTCGCCGTGGACGGCGGCTTTCTCGCGAGCGGCGTCAACCAGTAACGCGACAAGCGCGGGGCCGCGCCGCTACACTCGGGAGCGACATGGCTCTTCTCCACCCGGACAGGCTCTTCCCCGCCGACCCCACCACGTGCGCAATCGCCCGGCGGCTGTTCGCGATAGTCGAAAACCTGCCCATCGTGAGCCCGCACGGCCATACCCAAGCCGGCTGGTTCGCGCGCGACGAGCCCTTCCTCAACCCCACCGCATTGCTGCTCACCCCCGACCACTACATCTTCCGCATGCTCTACAGCCAAGGCGATGTGCGGCTCGAACAGCTTGGCATTGGCGGCGAGGAAATCGACCCGCGCGCGGCCTGGCTCATCTTCGCCGAGCGCTACTACCTATTCCGCGGCACCCCTACCCGGCTCTGGCTCGATTACGTTTTCAGCGAGCTTTTCGGACTTCAAACCAGGCTTTGCGCAGCGAACGCCGATGCATACTACGACACGATCACCGCGAAACTCGCAACTCCTGAGTTCCGGCCTCGCGCGCTTTACGAGCGGTTCGGCATCGAGGTGCTCGCCACCACCGACTCCGCCCTCGACACGCTTGAAGCCCACCGCGAGCTGCGCGCATGCGGCTGGCGGGGCCGCATTCTTCCCACCTTCCGTCCCGATGCCTGCGTGGACCCTGAATTTTCAGGGTTCCATGACAACGTCATCGCGCTTGGGGAGCGCTACAACGAAGACACCGCCAGCTGGCCCGGCTACCTGAACGCCCTGCGCGCCGCCCGGCTCTTCTTTAAACAGAACGGCGCGACCGCGACCGACCACGGCCACCCCACCCCGCGTACCGCCAATCTCCCGCAGGCTGAGGCAGCCCAGCTCTTCGCCCGTGTCCTCGCGCCCGAGGTCAGCGTCGAGGACGCCGAGCTTTTCCGCGCCCAGATTCTCACCGAGATGGCCCGCATGAGCCTTGACGATGGGCTCGTCATGCAACTCCACCCCGGGTCTATCCGCAACCACAACGTAGCACTACACCGGCAGTTCGGCCGCGATGTCGGCGCGGACATCCCCGCCGCCGCCGAGTACACCCACGCCCTCAAGCCCCTGCTTGACTGCTTCGGCAACGAGTCCCGCTTCACCTTGATCCTCTTCACGCTTGACGAGACCACCTATAGTCGCGAGCTCGCCCCCCTCGCCGGCCACTACCCCTGCCTGCGCCTCGGCCCCCCCTGGTGGTTCCACGACTCCCCTGAGGGTATGTTGCGCTTCCGCGAGCAGGCCACCGAAACCGCGGGCTTCTACAACACCGTCGGCTTCAACGACGACACCCGCGCCTTTCTTTCCATCCCCGCCCGTCACGATGTCGCGCGCCGCGTGGACTGCGCCTTCCTCGCCCGCCTCGTCGCCGAGCACCGGCTCGACGAGGACGAAGCCGCCGAGCTCGCCTATGAGCTCACCAACGGTTTGGTCATGCGAGCCTACAAGCTATGAGCGCCAACGCGCCCGTAAGCGCTTCCTCTTCCATCGCCGCGCCGGCCAAGCTGGGCCGCATTCGCTGGACGGTCTGCGCCATGCTTTTCTGCGCGACCTCCATCAACTACATGGACCGCCAGGTCCTTGGCATCCTCGCTCCTGTGCTCCAGCACTCCATCGGCTGGACCGAGCAGGGCTACAGCAACATCGTCATCGCTTTCCAGGTCGCCTACTCGGGCGGCCTCCTGCTTGCGGGGAGGCTCATCGACCGTATCGGCAGCCGGCTCGGCTACGCGCTCATCATGGGCATCTGGAGCCTCGCGGCCATGGGCCATGCACTTGCCACCACGGCCCTCGGCTTCGGTGTCGCGCGCTTCTTCCTCGGCCTCGGCGAGAGCGGCAACTTCCCCGCCGCCATCAAAACCACCGCCGAATGGTTCCCACAACGCGAGCGCTCGCTCGCCACCGGCATCTTCAACTCCGGTGCGAACATGGGCGCGATGATCGCCCCCGCCCTGCTGCCGCTTGTCGCCCTGCGCTTCGGCTGGCAGGCCGGTTTCCTTACTACCGGCCTGTTCTCTGCCGCCTGGATCGTCTGGTGGCTCCTGCGCTACCGCACTCCTGCGGAGCATGCCCGGCTTACCCCCGCTGAACGCGCGCACATCGAGGGCGGTGAGCCCGAGCAACTCGCGAAGCTCCCCTGGCGACGGCTGCTCGGCTTCCGGCAAACCTGGGCCTACGCCGGGGCCAAGTTCCTCACCGACCCTATCTGGTGGTTTTACCTCTACTGGCTGCCCAAGTTCCTCGACGGGCGCTTCCACCTCGGCCTCGCGCACCTCGGTCTCCCGCTGATCCTGGTCTACAACATGTCCGCCGTCGGCTCGATCGGCGGCGGCAGCATTCCGCTCCTGCTCACCCGGCGCGGCTTCCCCGTGGGCCGGGCGCGATTCCTGGCCATGCTCTCCATGGCCCTGCTGGTTGTACCCGTGTTTACCCTCGGCGGCATCACGCATGAGTGGCTGGCCGTGGCCGTGCTGGGCGTCGCGGCAGCGGCGCACCAGGGCTGGTCGGCGAACCTCTATACCATCGCCTCCGACATGTTCCCGCGCGAGGCCGTCGGCGCGGTCACGGGCATCGGCGGCATGGCCGGCTCGGTCGGCGGCGTCCTGTTCGCGGCTGCTGTCGGCGGAGTTCTGACCCGCTCCGGCAGCTACTCGATCCTGTTCGTGATCGCCTCCAGCGCCTATCTGCTGGCCTGGTTCTGGTTGCGCTTCATGGTGCCGGGGTTCAAGCGCATCCCAGACTCACAGCTTCTGGAGAGCTAAACCCATGCACCGTGAAGCCCTGCTCGCGCTCCTGCGCGCCTACAAGGCAGACGCAACCACCGAGGCCGAACTCGCCGACCGGCTCACCACCCTGCCTTTCGAGGACCTCGGCTTCGCAAAGATCGACCACCACCGCAGCCTGCGCTCCGGGATGCCGGAGGCCGTCTATGCCGAGGGCAAAACACCCGCCCAGGTAGCCGCCATCTTCGCCCGACTCGCGGCCAGCGGCGTGCCGGCGCTGGCCACCCGCGCCCGGCCGGATCATGCCGAAACCGTGCTCGCCACCACCCCTGCGGCCCAGTATCATCCGCTCCCCCGCTGCATCACCCTGCCCGGACAGACGCCCAAACGCGACGGCCGTATCGCGGTTGTGTGCGCGGGCACGAGCGACCTTCCCGTCGCCGAAGAAGCCGCGCTCACCGCTGAGCTCTACGGCGCCGAGGTCACCCGCATCACCGATGTCGGCGTCGCCGGCCTCCATCGCCTGCTAGCCCAACTGCCCATGCTGCGTGAAGCCGATGTGGTCGTCGCTTGTGCGGGCATGGAGGGCGCGCTGCCCAGCGTCCTCGGCGGCCTGGTCGCCGTCCCGGTCATCGCCGTGCCCACCAGCGTCGGTTACGGGGCAAGCCTCGGCGGTGTTGCCGCCCTGCTCGGGATGCTCAATAGCTGCTCCCCGAATACCTCGGTGGTCAACATAGACAATGGCTTCGGCGCGGGTTACCTGGCTTGCCTCATCGCCGCGCGCCGGGCATAACAAAGGGCGTCCCGTTGCCAGGACGCCCTTCGGTTGTTTTCGTAGAGTTAGAAATAGAACTTAGCCGCTAGTTGTACCTGACGCGGGCTGTTAGCTGCGCTGGTGATCCGCCCAAAGTTCGATCCGTCGTTGACGCCCGTGTCGGGAGCGCTGAGCTGCACATGATTGAAGGCGTTGAAGCCTTCCAGCCGCAGTTCCAGGTTATAGCGGCCGTCCGGGCCGAAGTGGTTGTTCTTGATCGCGGACAGGTCCGTATTCACGAGCTGCGGGGTGCGGATGTTATCCAGCGTTCGGCGGGCATTGCCCAAGGTGTAGGGGGCCGGATTCGAAAATAGAGCCGTGTTGAAATAATGGTCGCGCGTCGCGTTGGGCAGCTTCGCATTCGGGCTGCTCTGCGTCGGCCGCTCTCCGAGAGTAAAGAGCTGCGAGTTGTCGGTCGCCGCGCCCAGGGTAATCGGAGTTCCGCTGATCCAGCTGACGATACCGGACGTCTGAAAGCCGCCTAGCAGCGTGCCCAGGATGCCGTGCGAGGAACCCAGGAAGCGCCGCCCCGGCCCGAACGGCAACTCGTAAGTGTAACTGGTCACAAGGTCTCGTGAGACATCCTGAGGAGACAGGGCATACTCAGCCGCAGGATTGTATTGGTTGTTGTAGGTCACACTGGTTGGGCCAAGAAAAGTGACCGCGGAAGCAGAATTATCAAACAGCTTGCCGGCAGTAAAGGAGAACAGGAGCGTCAGCCCCTGCGCAAAGCGCTTGTCCGCCCGCACTGTAAGAGCGTTGTAGTTTGAGAAGGCGGTGTCTTTGCGGTATTCGGTGACGCCGTTGTACTGCGGAAAGGGCCGCAGCAGGTAGTTCTGCTGGATAGTCGGCTGTGCGAGCGGCGAGCCGGGAGTCGTGATGATACCGTAGAACGGGTTCGGCACCTGCGTTTGAAGCGCGCTGCCCAGCGATAGATAGCTTGGGTTCACCTGGTCGAAAGGCACGCCGGGGTTGCCCTGTACGAGGAACTTACCCAGGTTCATCAGCCAACCTACCTCGATGATGGTCTGCCCGGGCAGTGTGCGCTGAATAGTCAAGTTTGCCTGTTCTGAATAAGGTGTGCGGGTATTGCCGTTCGTCAGGAAAGAGTCTTGAATGCCTGTGCCGATGTTATTGCCGAGGCCTGAAGCCGCGCCCAAAGGCAACTGGAGGCCTGTCGGATACGGGTTATCGAGGGTGGCGTTGACGGTCCGCTCGCTATCGAAGGAAAACGGTGTGCTCGTGTTCGTGTTGAAGCCTTCAGTGCCTGCTCCACCCGTGGTGCCCGCAGGCTGGACGGTTGAGGAGGCGTAGACCAGGCCGAAGCCGGCGCGCACAGCCCAGTTCGGGTCCGGGCTCCAGATCAAGCCGATGCGCGGACCGAAGTCGAGCTTGTGCGTATTGGTCTGCTGACGGCCGAACTGCCCGCTTCCAGTGCCGACGAAATGGGTTGCCCCGCGCAGGTTGCCAAGCGCCGGGTAAAGGGGATTCGCGGCGACCAAGCTATTGATTGGCGAAATGTCGTTCGGGTTGAAGTAGGAGAGCTGGTTATGCCGCTCGGTACGGGGCTGGTCCGCATCCCAGCGCAGGCCATAGCTTACGGTGAAAGTATTAGTCACGCGCCAGGTATCTTCGGCATAGCCCGCGT
Source organism: uncultured Acidobacteriaceae bacterium (assembly GCA_964247895.1). Taxonomy (GTDB): domain Bacteria; phylum Acidobacteriota; class Terriglobia; order Terriglobales; family Acidobacteriaceae; genus EB88. The sequence goes on along the minus strand of CAXTWG010000007.1, from coordinate 27,942 downwards.
AGTACGCTCCCGCGGTAGCGAAGCTGGGGTCGATCGTATATTGCCCCGAGTCGCCGGTGCCGAGCAGGAGCGAGGCGAAGGGATTGCCGCCGCCCGCGGAAGTATCATTTACGACGTTCTGCGTAAAGTTCTGCGAGAAGTTGAACTGCCCCTGCGGATAGCCGTACTGGTAGAAGTTCAAGAAGAGCTTGCGGAACTCGAAACCGAACCTGAGCGAGTGCGCGCCCTTGACCTTGGAGATGTTGGCCACCAGGATGTGCGAAGACGGGTTCTGGAGCAGCGGCACATACCCGGTCGAACCAATGCCCGAGTAGCCATTGCCGATGCCGTACGAGGGAAACGCCTGGAAGTTATTCGACCGCAGCGCCGCGGGCAGGCCGACCTGAGTCACGTCGAACGTGCCGCCGGTGGGCGTGCGATTCGTCGTGGCCCGGTTAAAGCCGTAACGAATGTCAAGCAACAGCGACGGGCTGAGGGTAAGGGTGTTATCAAAAGCGAAGTTATACCCGCCGCCCTGGCTCGGACCTCCCTGGAAGTCCTGCGAGGCAATGCCATTGGTCGGCTGCCCGGCCGCGTTCACCGTGTAGTCGGCGAATGGGGTGTACGTGCTCGCAAGATGCGAGAAACGGACGAAGGTGTGCCAGCCCGGCGTCCAGTTATGGTCCACCCGGGTGTCAAACTGGTAGAAGTTGTTGGTCGTGGCCCCAGTGCTAACGTAATTATTGAAGAGCCCAGCACCGGGAACGTTCGGAGAGGGCTGAAAGCTGAGCGCCGCCAAGCCCGCCGGGCTGAACTGGTTTGCCGGGATGATGTTATTCGCGTACGGCGTGCGAACAAAACCTGTCACGACCTGACCGCTGCTGTTCGTGTAGGTACCCGCTTGGGCGCTGCGCGGGTCATAAATCCGGATCGGCGTGGGCTGGGCGAGGAGCTCGCTGAAGTTCCCCTGCCGCTCGAGCGCGGTCGCGACACTGTCAGTTTCCGTTACCGAATCGGTTTCCCGCGAAATCTGCGCGCCAGCATAGAAGAAGGTGCGGTCCTTGATGAAAGGGCCGCCGAGGGAGCCGCCGGCCTGGTTGCGTTGCGAGGGCGAGACAGGGGAGTTGGGAGCGGCGAAATAGTCGCGGGCCGTGAAGCTGGAATCCCGGTTGAATTCGTACAGGTCGCCATGGAAGGCGTTGGTGCCGGTGCGGGTGGCCACGTTGATCACACCGCCCGAGAACCTGCCATAGTCGGCCGGCAACACGGTGGTTTGCACATTGAACTCGGCGACCGAGTCGACGATCGGCTGGTAGGCCTCTGTGCCGTTGCCGACATTGTTTTCAGGCAGGATGGTGCTGATGCCGTCGAGCTGGACCTCACTGTTGGCGTTGCGGGAGCCGGCAATGTGCGGGGTGGAGGAGGAGCCCGCGCCCGTGCCGACGTTATTCACACCCGGGACCAGGATTGCGAGGTCGTACGGGTTGCGACCATTCAAAGGGAGGTCCAGGATGCGCTTGCCGGTAATGACCTGGCCGGTGGTAGCGGTGTCCGTCTGGAGCTCAGGCGTGGTGGCCTGGACCGTAACCTGCGCGGTGTCGCTGCCGACCGCGAGGGAAAAGTCGACCGGGTGGGTCTGCGCGATGTCGACGGTGACCGCGTTCTGCTGCGCGGGTGTAAAGCCCGGCGCAACAACCGTGACCTGGTAGTCGCCGGGATTGAGGTTGCCCTGGCTGTAGCGGCCAGCAGCATCGGTGTGCGCGGTCTGGCTGACGCTGGTTCCCGTATTCGTAATAGTGACTGTGGCGTTGGCCACGGTAGCGCCGGATGTGTCCAGGATCGTGCCGGAGATCGTGCCGGTGGGGCTTTGAGCCAGGGCGGAGCCTGCAATGAAGCTGGTGGAGAGCAGGAGCGAGCGGATGGAGCGCTGCTGACGGAATGTTTGGATCATCGATGCCTCACCAAGAAGACTTTGGGCGGAGCTGTCCGGCATTTCGTTTCGCGCATTGCCGGCTCTGATAGCGTTCCCATTGAGAATGGGAACGTTGCACAACCCGACGTGGAGTATCTTGGCTTCCGTGAGCAATTGTCAACAGCAGTTTCTGCAAAAGGGAAGCAGGCGCCGTCGCGGAGCTGAAAAGGCCGGCCGCGCCCGACTGCGGAACCGCTTCATCGCTTTGAAAGCGATCGGCGCATTCTGGACGGCCATGGCAGCCGGCGGGGTCTTTGCCCAGGCTCCCCGCGTAGTGGTGTTTGAGCAGCCGGGTTTCCCCACTGTGGAAAGCGATCCGGTGCCGCGCGCCGTACTTCAAGCCGCGCTCGGGCCTTCGGTGACCTTTGCCGACCTCCAGCAGCTGCGCCGCCCGGGCGCACCGCTTGAAAGCGCATCCCTGCTGGTCCTTCCTTATGGCTCTGCCATACCCCCCGCCGCCTGGGATCGCATGGAAAGCTTCCTGCATGCCGGTGGCAGCCTCCTGCTGCTCGGGGGCGAACCGGGACGCGTGCCCATCGAGGGCGACACCCCCGGCGCGTTCCGGGCGCTCGCGCCGCAGGACAGCTACAGCCGCGCGCTCGGCTTCAAGCACAGCTACCCGGTTCCCCTAAAAGGCTCGTTGGGGAGCGGACAAGCCAGGTTCACCTGGCGGACAGGCTACAGTTTTCTGCCGGCAGTCTCAGTGCGAGCGGAAGCAGTGTTCGCGCAGGAAGGCCGGCTGGACGGCCTCGGCTACCTCGACGCCCTTGACGGCACGCACCTGGCCGCCCCGGTCATCGTCGCCGACCGCGAGAACGGCTCCCGCATCGTCGCCCTCCCCTTCACCCCCGCGCCCGGCTATTGGGCCTCGCCGGACGGCGTGACTCTCCTGCGCGCGGCAGCAGCCTATGCGGCAGCGGGCGCCCGGCATTTTTCGCTGGAAACGCACTACGCCGCCCTGCGCCCCAATGAGCCGCCCGAGCTCACGGCACACCTGCGCGGCGGCTCGGGAGGGGTACTCAGGGCGGAGCTTATGCAAGGCGCAACCGTCCTCGACAAGGCCGAGCTCCCAGCCCAGCCCGATACGCCCCTGCCCTTCAGCAAACCGATACCACCCGGCCAGTACACTGTCCGCGCTACCTGGACGCCACCCAACAACCCCGGCGAGTACACCGAGAACGGCTTCGTCGTCGAGCCCGCGAACGCCCTAGCCAATGGCCCCTCCCTTACCGCCCACGGCGACTTTCTCGCGCTCGACGGCAAACCCTTTCTGCCCGTTGGAACCAACTACTTCACCACGGAGGAGAACGGATGGGATTTTTCAGGCCCCCGCAACAACGCCGTGTGGGAGCGCGACTTCGCCGACATGGAGCGCCACGGTGTCAACTGGGTCCGCACCGGCGTCTGGATGGGCCAGAACAAGACGCTCAATCCCACGACCGGCCAGGCCGGTGAACGCTTTCTGCGCAACGTAGAGGCCTACCTTGCCGCGGCGCACCGGCATGGTATCGCGGTCAATTTCACTTTCTTCGCCTTCTCCCCCAGCGTGCACGAGAAATCAAACGATCCCGAACCCAACCCTTACCTCGACCCCAGCACAGTCCATGCCGAGCAAACCTGGATCCTTTCGATCGTGCGCCGGTTCCACGACATCCCGTGGCTCTCGTGGGACCTTATCAACGAGCCTTCCTTTTCAAACCCAAAGACCATCTTCCACGGCAACCTTCCTAACAACGACCCCGCCGAGCTCGCCGCTTGGCAAAGCTGGCTACGCAAGCACTACAGCACGCTCCCGGCGCTCGCGGACGCATGGCGCGTGACCCCGGACGAGCTCGCCGCCTGGGAGCGCATTCCGTTGCCCAAGGCCGCCGACCTCGCCTACGACCGCTACGGCAACGCGGATGAGGTTCGTGCGCTCGACTACAACCTGTTCGCACAGGATACATTCGCGCAATGGACACGCGGCATGGTCGCCGCCATCCGCTCCACCGGCAGCACGCAGCTGGTCGATGTTGGCCAGGACGAAGGGGGCGTCACCGACCGCGTACTCAACCAGTTCTATGCCACCGCCGGCGTCGGCTTTACAACCAACCACACCTACTGGCAGGACGCAGCGCTGCTTTGGGATTCTGTCGTAGCCAAGCGCCCCGGCCTGCCCAACATCACGGGCGAAACCGGCTACCAGCCGGCCTGGAACCCCGACGGCGTCTGGCGCTATGACGAGCTGACCGGCACGGCGCTGCTCGAGCGCAAACTCGCGCTCGGTTTTGCCGCCGGCTCCTCCGGCGCGGTCCAGTGGGACTGGGCGCGCGAGCCCGATTTCGGCATTGAGCGCTCTGACGGTTCGGCCAAGGTATGGAAGGCCATGCTGGGCGAGCTGGGCCGGTTCGCAACAGCCGCTGCGCCCTCCTTCACGGGTCTCACGCCGCCGGAGGTGGCCGTCATCCTGCCGCAGTCGCTGCAATTGTCGGTGCTCAAAGCGCAAGCACTGCAAGCCCAGCAAACCGCTGTGCGTGTGCTCTACAACTACAACCGCGTAGAAGCCTACGCGGTCGGCGAATACCAAACCGACACGCTCGGCTCACCCAAGCTCATCCTTCTTCCGTCCGCCTACAACCTCGACGAGAAAGCCTGGGCGGCGCTAGAGGCCCGCGTGCGCTCAGGCGCGACGCTGCTGCTTTCCGGCCCTTTCAGCGCGGACCCGCACGGGCACCCGACCGACCGCGCCAAGAACATCGGCCTGCCTTACACGCTCGCACCGCTCCAGCAACGGGAAGAAATCCTTGGATCCCCCTCCGGCGAGCTTCCCTTAACCTACGGCGGCCAGCAAACTACCGTGCTCGACCGCGCCGTGCTGCCGAACAGCGCAACCTGGGCGGAGCTTCCCTTAGGCAGGGGCCGCGTGCTTTTTTCCGCGCTTCCCCTGGAGCTGAACGACAATCTCCAGCGCGTTGCGGAGGTGTACGCCTATGCGCTCGCGAAAGCCGGCGTCCACCGCACTTACACCACCCCTTTGGTCAACCCGGGCATCCTCATCTGCCCCACCCGTCTGCCGCATGCCACCTTGTATGTGCTCAGCTCGGAGACCCAAACCATGCCGGTCTCCTTTCGCGATGCACGGAGCCGCAAAACTTTCTCGGGCGCCCTTGAAGCGGGCCGCGCAGCGCTGCTTCTGGTCGGTGAGAACGGCACTTTGCTCGCCGGCTACGGATGGAGCGGGACGCAGTAGGGAGCCCTGGGACGTACGCGCCGCTTGGAAATCCGCGCCGTCCCAGCTATGCTTGGGCGTTGTCCGCCGACCCATCCAGGAGCCGCGGCAGGGAGCGATCCGCCTGCGTTTGAGTACCCTTGAAACTACCCGAAGACCTCTTCTGCCTTGCGCCTTCCAGAAGGGGCGATCCGCCGCATGAGCCACCCCTTCCGCATCCTTGATCCTGCATGCCCCGACCCCGCCCTTGCCGGCCGCTGTGCCTTCACGGTCATGGCGAAAGCGCCGGTACCCGGTCGCGTCAAAACGCGTCTCACTCCGCCCCTCGCCCCCGAGCAGTCAGCCGCGCTCAACAAAGCCTTCCTGCGCGACACTCTCGCGAACCTTGGCGAGGCGGCCGGGCAGTGCGCCGCCGACTGCGTCGTCTCCTACACGCCCGTCGGGCAAGAGGCAGCCTTTACCGGCATCCTGCCTGAAACCACCTTGCTCGTCCCCCAGCGCGGTGACGGTTTCGGCGAGCGCCTCCTGCTCACTGCTACAGACCTCTTCCTCTGCGGCTACAGCTCCGTTTGCCTCATCGACTCCGACAGCCCCACCGTCCCCACGGCCGAGTTCATCCATGCCGCCCAGGCGCTCGCTCAGGAAAAAGAGCAAGCCGTCCTCGGCCGCTCAGAAGACGGCGGCTATTACCTGCTCGGCCTGCGCGCGCCGCATAGCCGCCTCTTCGAGGACATCACCTGGAGCACCGCGCTCGTCGCGACCCAAACCGCCGAGCGCGCCGGGGAAGCCGGCCTCCCGCTTTTCGAACTCACCCCTTGGTACGACGTCGACGACGCCCAGTCTCTCGCTCGCTTGCAGGCCGAGTTCGCCGCCGGGGGCTACGGCTATCCCGCCCCGCACACCCGCGCCCTGCTCGCCGAGCTCGCCCCCGCCATCGCCGCAGGGCAGCAGCACCCATGAGGGCCTCTGCCCGCGCTCTGCCGTCCTCCGCCTTGCTTCTCTCCGGGCCAGGCCCGGCATGGCTCACCAACGCCGCCATCCTTCTTTTCGGCTTCTTCTATATCAGCCTCGTCCGCACCGGCACCCACGAGTGGACCCACTACGTCCACGGCTTCAGCGAAGACCTCTTCGGCCAGCTCATGCTTTACCTCGGCGGCATCGCCCTCGTCACCGGCTCGCCCACAAACCGCTGGACCCTCCCGCTTATCCTCCTCATCGCTTTCGCCGCGCGCCTCGTGGCAGTAGTTGCGCCACCATTCCTTTCCACCGACGTTTACCGCTACGTCTGGGATGGGGTTGTCGGTAACGCCGGCATCAACCCTTTCCGCTATATCCCTGCCGATCCGCACCTCGCCTTTCTGCGCGATGGCACCATCTACCCGCACATCAATCGCCGCGATTACGCCCACACCATCTACCCGCCCGGCGCGCAAATCGTCTTTCTCCTTGTCACCCGCCTCCATGCTTCCGTCCTGTTTATGAAGCTTGCCCTTACCGCTTTTGAAGCCTTGACCTGCGGGCTCCTCATCCGCTGCCTCCGTCTGCTCGGCCAGCCTCGCGAACGCGTGCTGCTGTATGCCTGGCACCCGGTTTGCATCTGGGAAATTGGGAGCAGCGGCCACGCCGATGCGGCAGCCCTGACCTTTATCGCCCTGGCTCTCCTGCTCTGCCTCCGCGACAAACCCCTCAGTGCAAGCGCAGCCCTGGCCGGAGCCGCGCTCCTCAAGCTCTACCCCGCAGCCCTGCTCCCAGCCATCGTCCGCCGCCGCCGGCTCGCCGCTGGGCTCGTCTTCACGGGCGTCCTTGCCGCCGGCTACGCGCCCTATCTCGGCGTCGGCAAGCTCGTTCTCGGCTTCCTCCCCGACTATGCGAAGGAAGAAGGCCTGGATACCGGCGCACGCTACTTCCCGCTCGCCTGGGCGCAGCGCACGCTGCATCTCACGCTGGCCCCGCCGGTTTACCTGGCCCTGTGCGCGGTCGCGCTTGCCGCGGTCGCGTTCTGGGCGCTCCGGCGCGGAGCCACCCACCCGGCGGTCTGCGTCAGCTCCGGCCTCCTACTTGCGACCGCCCTCAACCTTTGTTTCTCCCCCCACTACCCCTGGTACTTTCTCTGGCTTCTTCCCTTTCTGGCGCTCTGGCCCTGGCGGCCCGCACTGTATCTCGTGGTCGCGGTGACCTACATGCTCGCCACCAGGCTCGGCATGCCCGGCGAGGGTATTTACCAGATGAATGTGCGCCTGTACGGGGGCTTTCTGCTTTTTCTCCTGATCGACCTTTTTGAGCGCTTTACCCTTCGCAAAGCCGGAACAGCATGAACACCCAACCCAAAATCACCGTCCTCATCGCCTGCCTCAACGAGGAAGAAGCCATCGGCGGCGTCGTCCGTGAGGTCTTTGCTTCCCCCATCCACCCGCTCCTGCGCGAGTGCATCGTCGTCAACAATGGCTCGACCGACCGTACCGCCGAAGTCGCCCGCGCGGCCGGAGCAACCGTGGTCGATCAGCCTCTCCGCGGCTACGGCCGCGCCCTCGCCACTGGGGTCGCTCACGCCAATCCCGCTTCCAGCATCCTTGTCTTCCTCGACGGTGACGGCAGTGACAACGCCCATGAGCTTCCCTTGCTCCTCGATCCGGTGCTGGCCGGCAAGTACGACTTCGCCATCGCCTCCCGCATCCGCGGCCGACGCGAGCCCGGCAGCATGCTCGCCTCTCAACTCTTCGCCGGAGCACTCGCCGGGGCCGCCATGCGCCTGCTTTACGGCGTCCGCTACACCGATATGGGCTCCATGCGCGTCGTCACCCGCTCCGCCCTCCAAAGCCTCCACATGGTGGAGGAAACCTACGGCTGGAACCTCGAAATGCAGATGAAAGTTGCCCGCGACGGCCTCCGCATTCTCGAGGTCCCCACCACCTGCCGCCGGCGCCGGGGCGGCGTTTCCAAGGTTGCCGGCTCGCTTTCAGGCTCCACCAAGGCCGCCTACCGAATCCTGCTTGTGCTTCTCCGCATTGCCACGACCAAACGCCCTTCCCGCGCATCCTAGCCGCCAGGAGGAAACGACCATGGGTGGCTTTGTAGAGGGTTCAAGCCTCGCGTCACGGACCGACAAGCAGCACTGGGGTACCGGCATCGGCATCCTGCTCATCATCCTCGGCGTGCTCGCTATCCTTGTGCCCTTTTTCGCGGGCGCGGTTATCACCACGGTGATCGGCTGGGTCCTGCTCTTTGCCGGCGTTGCACGTCTCGTCTACGCCTGGTCCGCTCGACATGCGGGCGGTGCTGTCTGGCAGTTTCTCGTCGGTGTCGTCTACCTCTTGGTCGCGCTCTACCTCATCCTGCATCCCGCGCGGGCCCTCCTCACCCTCACGCTCCTGCTCGCGGTTTACTTTGTCGTCGAGGGCGTCTTCGAGCTCATCACCTATGCCAGTCTTCGCCGCGCGCATCGCGCCAACTGGTTCTTATGGGACGGACTCATCACTCTGGTGCTCGGCGTCCTCATCTGGGCGCAGTGGCCGGTCAGTTCTGTATGGGCGATCGGGGTGCTGGTCGGCGTGAGTCTTGTGAGCAGCGGTATCTCCCGGCTCTCGTTCCGCCACGGACCACTCTTGCCCGGCCCCGCTTAGTTTCTACGGGTGCGTTGCCTTCCCAAGCAGCCCATCCCGCTCATCGATCGTGACCACCTGGTTCGCAGCCACGCCCGCAAACCTCTGCTGAACCCCGGTGGGCCAACGCACCAGGAGATCCACTACCGTATTGCGCCCCAACCCAAAGTGCAGCCGCGGATCATTGCTTGAGAAAAAGCTGCTCTGGCTCAGCACCTCCTGCGCCTGCTGCTTGCCGCCGTACTTCGCCGTTACTCGCGCCCCAATCGCTGAACGGTTCGAGGTCTGCCCTACCAGCTTGACTTTGATCCAGTGCGTCGCCGGGCTTTGGGGTAGGTCGTTGCGCAGCAGCGACGGCGGTTCGTTCAGATTCACCACCAGCACGTCCAGGTCGCCATCGTTGTCATAATCCCCGAACGCGCATCCTCGGCTCGTATGCGCCGCCGCAATGCCCGGTCCGGCCTCCTCAATCAGCTCCTCAAACCGTCCGTCGCCCCCAAAACCGCTCAGGTTGCGAAACACCACCCGCGGCGTTTTAGCCGGGTACGCGGGCAGCTTAGCCCCAACCTCCGGGTACACGCTACCCGTCACCAGCAGGATGTCCGGGTGGCCATCATTGTCCAAATCCGCAATGCCGGTACCCCAGCCCGTGAACCTGGTTTCGACCCCGATGTGCGCCGTAGCGGTCGCGTCCTCGAAGTTCCCTTTACCCAGATTGCGGTACAGCACGCTCGTGTCATCCGTGAAGTGTGTTTTGAATAAGTCCAGCCGCCCGTCCAGCTTGTAATTTCCTATCCCGACGCCCATCCCGGCCTGCTCCACGCCATCGTCGCTCAACGCCACCCCGCGCGCCAGCCCTTCCTCACGAAACGTCCCATCATGATTGTTCATGAACAACACACTCGGCACTGAATCGCACGCCACATAGACATCCGGCCAGCCGTCATCATCGAAGTCCGCCGCGACCACCGTCATCCCGTAGGTCTCCTTGACCTTGCTGATCCCGGCCGCCTCACTTACATCCGTAAATGTCCCATCTCCGTTATTGCGGTACAACCAATGGCGTCCATACGGCAGCCCGCGCGGCCCGCAGTTCACCGGGACATTACGGAAATTGCAGTTCACATTCGTTCCCGGCTTCGGCACGTTTTCCATGGCGAAGTCGATATAATTGGACACAAACAGGTCCAGGTGTCCGTCGCGGTTGTAGTCGGTAAAGGAGCAGCCCGCTCCCCAGCGGGTCTTACCCTCGTACAGCAGTCCCGCCTCCTTCGTCACATTCGTAAAGGTCCCGTTCCCGTTGTTCCGATACAACTTATTCTGCCCGTAGTAGCTGACAAACAAGTCTTCCCAGCCGTCGTTGTTATAGTCCCCCACGCACACCCCGCAGGCCCAGCCTGTATGTTCCAGGCCGGCCTGCTTCGTAACATCGGTGAACGTGCCGTCGCGGTTATTCTTGTACAGCCGATTGGTCGTTCCCGGCGGCGTCTCCGTGAGCCTCTGCCCACTTAAAACAAAGATATCCACCCAGCCGTCGTTGTCATAGTCCACAAACGCGCAGCCGCAGCCGATGGCCTCCAGGATGTAATCCTTGCGCGTCACCCCGCCGTAAATCACCGGCGCGCGCAGCCCCGCCGCCTGCGCCACATCCGTAAATCGCGCCGCGAACGGTGGCGCCGCGCTCTTCACTCGCGCTTGCGGCTTCACCTGCCGGGTCGCCACGCCCTGCCCCCAGGCTGCGCTCGCCGCCGCACCCAGCAGCCCCACCAGCGTTTCTCGCCGTGTCGGCACTTAAATGCCTCCCGGCCCTTGCGCCGCCGGCTGGAGATGCACCCGGTTGCGCTCTGTTTCCTGGGATCGATCGTGTTCCACAGCCTTTGCCAACTGCGCCGCCACCCGCGCCGCATCCTCCGTCCGCCCCACACGCCGGTACGCCGCCACCAGTTGGTTCAGCGAGGTCCGATCGGCGCCGTCATAGCGCACGCCCTTTTCAAGCTCCGCGATCGCCTCGTCCGTCTTGCCTGCTTTCAGGTCCAGCTTGCCCAGCTCGCCATGCGCCACCGCCAAATCAGGCTTCAGCGTGATCGCCTTCTTCAAGAGCCCTCGCGCCTCTTCAAACTGCGGCTCCCCCGGCGCTGCTCCCTCGCGCACCAGTACATCGGCAAGCAAATAGTTGAGCGTCGCATCGCCCGGATGCGCGCGCACCCGTTCCCGGACCAGCCGCTCGGCCTCCGGCAGCTTGCTCGTATCACGCAGCAGCACCCCCAGCCCTACCGCGCCGTATAGCTTTGAAGGCTCCACCCGCTCCGCCGCCTCAAAGTCCGCAGCCGCCCCGTCATTCTGCCCCAGTTGCGCCCGCACCGCGCCGCGCAAGGTCAGAAGCGCCCCCGAACCGGGGTTCTGCGCAAGCCCCGCATTCAGCACCGCCAGCGCCGCTTCCGGCGACTGGTGCTCCACGCTCATTGTGGCCAGGTCGATGTAGTTCCGCTCGTCCTGCGGGTTCTCCTCGGCTGCCTCCCGGTACACAGCGATCGCTTGCTCCAGCTGCCCGCTGCCGTTCAACGCTGCCCCCAACAGGTTCAGCGTGTCGCCGTGGAGCGCCTGCCCCGCCGCCTCCATCGCACGCAATACCGGCACCGCCTCCCCAAACCGCCCCGCCTGCACATACGCCGCGGCCTGGTCATAGCCGAGCAGCGCATCGCCCGGATGCTCCCCCGCCAGACGCTCAAACAGCGCCGTGCCCGCTGCCGTGTCGCCGACCGCGAGCAGGCAGTCGCCATGCTGCATCTCCGCCGCTACATTGCCCTGCAACGCCTTTCCCGCCTGGGCAAAGTGCGTGTTCGCCGCCGCGCAGTCTTTTGCCTCATACGCCAGCACCCCCGCCATCGCATGCGCCACCTGGTTTTCCGGGTCTCGCGCGAGCAGCGCACTCAGGTACCGCCCCGCCCGCTTGTCCCGCGCCCCATACGCCACCTGTGCCGCCGCTTCCAGCACCGGCGTAGCATCGTGGGTGAGCCGTAGCGTCCGGTCGAAACTCAGGAGGCTCTTCCCCGGCTCACCCAGCCCAGCCAGCGCCAAGCTTTTCATCAAGGCAGCTTGCGCATCCCCGGCATTCACCCTCAGCCGCGCTTCCGCCCCGGCGAGCGCCTCCCCGTACCGGTGCGCTGCCAGTGCCGCTTGCGGATCCGCCGCTTGCGCCCGCAGCGGCAAGACTGCGCCCGCAAGCAGCAGTAAACCGAAACACCGAAGTGGAGCCGCAGGAATCATCTACCCCATTCTCACAAGAAGGGCGCGGGAAGCCAATCCGCCGCGCTCTCCTTGTTGAACCAAGCAGCGCCTAAAACTCGAACCGCGCCCCCAGTTGGATAATCCGCGGCTGCAGGCTCGACGTAGCCTGCCCAAAGGTGCCTGAAACCAGGTTGTTGTCGATCGGATTGAAGTTTGTATGGTTGATCACGTTGAAGCCGTCGACCCGTAGCTGCAGGTTTGCCTTCTCCGATCCAAACCACGGCAGGGCGTTGTTCTTCAGCACACTCGCATCCCACTCGAACAACCCGGGATTGCGGAACGTATTCCGAGCTTCATTTCCTTCTGTGCCCGGCGTCGGAGCCGTGAAGGCGTTCGGCTGGTTCGCAAAGACACCCCCGCCGGCCTGCGTTACCTGCCCGTGCGAGTACTTCCGCTGCACATTCGTAGCGATGTTCGGGAAGTCCTGCGCGAAGCCGTCCGCGTTATAGTCGCCGGCCCGGACACTCGTGAACCGGCCGTTGACGATTGCGCCTCCATCATCGGCACCCCCACCCCAGGGCCCATAATTCTCGACAGTAAACGGCGTCCCGGACTGCGCCACGAACAGCGTCGTCACCTGCCATCCGCCCGCTGCCTGCTTCAGATACCGCTGCGCAGGCGAGGGCAGCACATACGAACCCGTCAGCTTGAAATTATTCGGCTGGTCGAAGGACGAACTACCGTAATACCCCGTTCCGAGAAGATGCTGATCCGGCGGGCAGTCATTCTGGTTGCTGTAAATGTAGCGCGTGAAGCACGTCCCGTACCCCAAAGCATGCGACCACGTGTACGAAGCCTGGTAATCCAGGTTTTTTACGTGCTGTGTCAGCGAGAAGATCACGCTGTCGTATCGTCCCACAGAGAAGTTTCCGGCATAGATGATCGACCCGAAACTCGGGTTCAACCGCTGCGGACTCCCTGCATTCCGAATCAAATCCCCCGCAACCCGGTTAAAGTCCGTCGCTGTGAGCTGGTTCCAGGAGTACGACCCCGTATAGGTCACCGCCGCGACTGCTTTATGCGCGAACTCCTGCGTCACGCCCAGCGTGTAGTTCAACGTCGGCGGCGTTTTCACGTTTGGATTGAGCCCCTGCACCGGGATCGCCTGCCCCACGATGCCGCCGCGCGCGTCCGTCTGCCCTGCTGGAATTGCCGGAATCGCAAACCCGTAGGGAAACACGTTGCTGGTTCCAAGACCATAGACCGGAGCAGTCGCATTGCCGGTGTTCTGCCCAAAGGTCGGGAAGACCCACCCGGGCGGGTTGCCGCGCAACTGGTCCAGCACCTGCCCCAGGCTGATCTGCTCGTAGTAGATCCCTGTCCCACCGTGGATGGTCGTGAACCGGTCCTTGGTCGGCGCCCATGAGAACGCCACACGCGGCGACCAATTGTTGTTGAGCGCGCCGGGGTAGATATTGTTCGCCGCCCGAATCGATGCGTTCGCGAACTGCGCATCGATCGCAGCCGGGGACCCAAGCAGCTCTGTCGAGTTGACCGGAATCAGATTGGAAAGTTGCGGCAAGCTCTGGGTATAGAGGTACGGCGAAGGATTGCCGAAATCATCCCAGCGCAGCCCCAGTTGCAGCGTCAAATCCGGCAGGATCTTCCAGGAGTCCTGCACATACACGCCGTAGTTGGTCACCTGTGCGCCGAAGTCGAAGGGCTTCAGTTGGGCGATCAGCGGGTCGTAGGCAATGCCGAACTCCTGGTACACCTTGTCCTGCACAAAATCCGCCAGCCCATTGTTGAAGGAAAAGCTCGGCCGCACGTAATTGCTCGAGAAGTCCGCCGAGTCGTTCCCATGCGACGCCTGGAAGCCTACCCGAATATCGTGCTTGCCCCGAACGAATGTCACCACATCGCGCCAGCTGTACTGGTGCTGCGAAAAGTTGCCCGGCCCAAACCCGCCGCCGAACTCGGGGTCGTTCGGCCCGCCGATGCCATAGGTGTTGTTCAGGTTCAGCTCAGGCACGGTCGGCGTCGGCGCCGTGCGGTTCCCTTCCACCCGTTTGTACGCGAAGGAGGCTTCGTTCAGGATGCTCGGCGAGAAGACGTGCGTGTAGTTGACAGAATAAAGCTGGCTGACCGTAGGCTGTGAGCTCGAGAAAGCCGGTCGAGGGTCGATGATCTGCGGCGTATGCGTGATGTCGAAGTAGTACGCGTACAAACGGTCCTTACCGCCCCGAAAATTCTGGTCGAGGCGCAGGCTGTACTGGAGCCCGTTATTGAACGGCGCGCTCGTCTGGTTGACGTTGTCGATAAATGGGACGTTGCAGTTTCCGGTCGGCGTCGCGCACTGCGTGCGGAGGTCGGGCGAAGTATAGAACCGGACGCTCTGCACGTTGATGCCCTGCGAAGGATACTGGGTCAGCAGGCGTGTGCCGAGCGTATTTGGGAAGTTCTGCTGCGCCAGCGCCACAAACGCTGGGTCCTCATTCGGGAAAATGCTCGTACTCGCAGGCACCGTCGAGGCGAGCGCCTCAACGGAAGCGAAAAAGAACGTCTTGTCCTTGTAAATCGGGCCGCCAAGCGTCCCCGAATACTCCAACCGCTTGTATGGTGAATTTCCGTTCGGCCCGGAGAAGAAGAACCGCTGCTGCAGATCCTGGTTGTAGAAGCTGATCTCGCCCGTTCCGTGAAACTTATTCGCGCCCGACTTGGTCGTCAGCTCTGTCGTCACGCCCGCGCCCCCGTAAAAGTCCACCGCGAAGGTGTTCGTCTGGAGCGCGATTTCCTGGAGCGAGTCCGGATTCGGCGTGATGTTGTTCGTGCCGCCCGTGATGTTCGAGTCGCTCTCAATTCCATCGATCACATACAGGTTTGAGCCGGAAAAGTGTCCGTTGGCGTTTGCGTTCGGGGTTTCCTCGTTCTGGAAGTTGTCGAGGTTTTGGGAGTAGCCGCTCACGCCCGGCGCGGCGTTCACCAGGTTCAGCGTGCCGCGGTTCTGCAAGGGCAGCGTCCGCACCTGCTCGGTATCGAGCGTCACCTGCACCCGGTTTTCTTCCGTGTTCAGCGCGGGGCCTTGCGCGGTCACCTGCACCTGCGTCGTGTCGTTCCCGACATTCAGCTTGACGTTGACCCCGGCCTGCTGCTCGGTCGTTAAAGTCGTCCCCACCTGTGTCGTCTGGAAGCCGGCCGCCATCACCTCGACGGTGTAGTTGCCCGGAGCCAGGCTGCCGAACGCATACGCGCCGGAGCTGCTGGTCTTCGCCGTCTTTTTCTGGTTCGTGTCGATCTGCGTCAGCGTTACCGTCGCGTCGCCGATCACCGCGCCGGAAGGGTCCGTAACTGTCCCCTGCAGGCTCGAACTGAACTGCGCCAACGCCACCCCGCCCAGCGCCGCGAACGGCAACGCCGCCAGCGCGGTTCGGAACAGCATGGTCCCGGTAAGGGCGAAGAGTCGGCACCGCATCTTCCAACGTTCATTGCGCATCGCATGACTCCCTGGCACTCCAAAAATTACAGCTCTTGTTCACAGTCTTTTTCGTATCGGGGCGAATGTTACCCTTACCATCCTGCAAAGGACAAGAGACAATCTTTGCCGGGTCGCCTGCTTTGTAAACATTGGAACTTTCACTCAAGCCTAGAAGGCTTCTCCGCCCAGGCGACCGGCGCTGCTTGCTACTGCCAGTAGCTCCCATTGCCAAAACCACTCTGCGCGCGTTTTCTTGTAGGCGGGTTTCCACCCTTTCTTAAAGGAGCTTTCTTTTGGACAGACGCACGTTCCTCGCCTTGTTGAGCGCCGCCGGCCTCCAAACCGCTCTCCCGGAAGCAGCCTTCACCCAACCCGCCGACACGGGAAGCGCGGGAGGCGCCGCCCCCGCCCGTATCGAGAACGCTTACAGCCGTTTCCTCCCCGGCGAGCGTGAAGCCCTTGCCTCCCCGCCGCAGGTCACCGGCTTCCCCGGCCCTGGCGCACAAACCACCTATGGCGGCAAGCCGGTCACGCTCATGCCCGGCCAGACCGTCAACGGCTGGCAGCTCCTTGCTACGGTCGAGATCAACGGCGTCCGCACAGCCGTCTTTGAAAAACACGCCACCCATCGCGGCGCCATCGCCTACGTCACCGAGCGCGCCGGCACCATCGCGCTCATCCCCAAGGGCATCGGCGACCTCGTCCAAATCCGCCCTCGGCCTTACCCAACGCCCGCCAAGCTCCAGCGCAGCCAAGTTCCCGGTCCCGATGTTGCGGGCCAGTACATCCTGAGCTCAAACGAGGACCCCTGCTACGAAAATGTCGCCGCGCTCGGCCCCGAGTACATCGGCTGGTCGCTGGTCGCGAACGAGCAAGCCGGCCCGCTGCGGTCGCTCTACCTTGAAGCCGATGGCCGAAGCCGCCAACCGGCCCGCAACGCACAGAGTGACTGGGCCCCCGACCTTGAAGGCGCTCTGTTCGACCCCCAGCGCTGGCTTCCTTTCGACGACCCCGGCCGTTACCGTTACGAGCCCGGCTGGAGCAAGCGCACCCTGCTCGGCGGCTACCTGCCCGTCGCCGACACTGGCGTTTGGAACGCCGAGCACAAGGCCGGGTACGAGGTCATGGTCCTGCTCCCGCCCGGCGCCGACGCGCAGCCCATGGCACGCATCCGCGTCACCAGGCTGCCCGAGAAGCCAGGCGTCCGCGAGTCCGGCAATGGCGCCGACTCCGACGCAACAAACCAGAGCGCCGCGGCTGGAAGATTACGGTCGAGGTCGCGGAAAACTTCACCGCCGACCTGGCCATCCACATCCACCCGCCGGATGGAGCGCCCTTGCGCGCCGCCTCGGCCGGCGCCGTCCAGGCCGACAAAGTCCTGCTGCCGAAAAGCCTGCTCGCGCAAACGCGGCGCATCGAGCTCAGCGTGCGTTGAAGCGCGCGCAAGACAAGCCCGAGGCAGTCCACCTCGGGCTACGGCAAGAGCCGGAGCTCTCCTACTGGAGAGCCCACTTCTGCGCGTTGGTCCCGTTGCAACTCCAAACCTGCACCAATGTTCCGGTAGTTGTTCCAGAGGATTGCACGTCCATGCACAGACTCGTGTTGCTTGCCGGATGAAAGACGTAGCCGCTGCCCGAAGCGACCGCTTGCCATGCCTGCGCCGCCGACCCGTTGCAGGGCTGGAGGTTGACAGGCGAGCCGCTGTTAGAGCCCGATGCCGTGGCGCAATACGGGCCGAGGGAAACGGCGATGTTGTAGTAACCCGCCGGCTGCACATTGTTATTTGAGAACACCCATGACTGCGCGCCCGTGCTGTTCGTGGTCCAGATCTGAATCCGGTTGCCGCTCCCGGTGCCAGCGCCGGAGTCGTCCAGCACCAGCCCCGGCGAGCTGGCCGGCGCCACTACATGCGTGCCGTTCAGGTTTGCGGTCCTGGGCGGCGCCAGCCTGTCGATCAAGGCCTGTCCGTTCGGGCTGCCCCAGCCGGTCACCAGGTCGTACCCGCTCACGGCGTTGTTGGAAGCACTGCCGTTCGCGTCGTTTCCAGTCGTGATGTCGTGGAAGCCCGCCCCGGAGTTTCCGTAGATGATCGGGTTGAGAAAGCCGACGTACGCATCGCCATTGCTTGCCGCCTGTTGGTTGACCAAGGCCATGAAGCCTGCCCAGCGCGGCGCGGCAAAGCTTGTACCGCCCAAGCCGCCCGTGCAGGCGTTGCCGTTCGCGCAGAACCAGTTATCGGTGTTGCCCTCTGCGGCAACGTCGGGGACGTTGCGCAGTGTCGTCGAACCGCCATTCGACCCATTGATCACGCCCGGGTCCTGCTGGTAGCTCGGAATCGGGAAGTTCTGGTTATTCACCCCGCCCGAGCTGCCCACCCACGCGGTTTCCGATTGCCACGTGCCTCCCGCGCCGTTGGTGGTCAGGTCCGTGCCTCCCACAGCGGTCACGTATGGGTCGTCCGCCGGATATTCGAAGCTATTCGATGGGGTATAAGCCCCGCTATCTCCGGAAGCGATAAACAGACTTTGCCCCTGCGCCGCGAACTCCTTGAAAATGGGCTCTTCGGTCAACGGATCGGCGGGCGAATAGCCTATGGAAACGCTCAGCTGCTTCGCGACGTTCGCCGTGGCCATGGCGTTGAACGTGTCCATCGGACCGTTGCCGAAATACTCGATGACCGCATTCACGCCGGGAGCCATGGATAGCGATGACACAATATCGATGACCGGCTCGCCATCGTCGCAGCCCGAGCCGCATGAGTTGGTGGACCCGTCGGTTGAGTAATTCTTCACTACAGAGGAATTAAATGACTGGCCTACATTGCTGTAATACTTTTGAACATCGCTAATGTTATAAGCGAGACCGTACAGCCCGATGCTCTGGCCCGCCCCGGTCAGCGCCGAGCCGCCGTAATAAGCGGCGCGAAAATCGCTCCCGAGAAACTGGCCGCCCTGCCCCGAGCCGCTGGTCGCGGTGCGTATCGTCGCGTCGGTCACGTGCTTCAGAACTGGCCGGGGTATCGAGAAGTTATCCAGCCCCTCAATGTGCCATATCTTCACCGGAACGTCCAGCGTCGGCTGCCGGTCCGGCGCGTAAAATGCCCGGTTTTCCGTCGGGTGTTGGTACTCACCCATCGTCACGTTGAAAGCCTTGTTCACCTGCGCCACGGAAGCCTCGACGTCGACAAGAAAACGATTCGCCGTCCTTGCCCGAATCTTCATCCCGTTGTCCTGCGCATATTGAGCCACTGTGTCGTAGTCCGCCTGTGACGGGCCGAACCTGCTCGTGAATTCCTCGACGAAAAGCCAGTGACGGTACTGCGGGCTTGCCGGGTCATTGAGCTGATGCAGGAGTTGGTCCAGCTCCGCCTCGTTCCGTAGAGGAAGCGCGATGGACAGCTTGAGCGTTTGCTCCGGGGCAAGATGACGCACGAACGGCACTTGTTGCTTCTCGACCACGGTACGCACATTGTGCGTCATGACGCCTTGCTGCTGGGCGAATGCCGGACCGGCCAGCAGAACGGTTGCAGCCGCGCACAATACTTTGGCGGGGTTGGAGCGGAGAGGGAAAGGGAGAGTGGGGACTGTTTTCTTCATGGTGAAGCTCCTTGGGGGGAATGGGTGGAGTGGCAAGGTCAGGTGCCGCAACGTAAGTGCAAAACCGGAAGCGCATCGGAGCGTAGTTGGGAAGTACCCCTGTTGCGAACGCCACGCTTGGTGCGGTGAAGCGTGCCAGCATGCTAGACATGCGTTTGTCTAAATTTGTTTAAAGTCCGTTTCATTGTCCGCATAGTATCCGTTGCACAAGAGCCGGCCCGACCGGCCCGGCTCTCGCTTTCTGGGAGGAGACCTGCACGCCCTCAGTAGTTCCTGAAGTTCGCGCTGAACTGGAAGCTCGACTCCGTCACACCGCTGCAACTTGGGCTTGCCCAGGTCTGCCCCGCGCAGCCGCCGTTGTCCCGCGCCAGCGACCACATCGCAATCCGGCTTACGTAGCTGTTCGCGTGCGCGAAGTTCAGCACCGTTTGCGAATCGTTGAGGCTGAAAATCTCGGTGTTGGTATCGTTCACGCCGATCATCGGCGTAATCCCCACCGTCGCGGTCAGCCCGGCAGCCTTGATCTGGTTTTCCGTCGCGCTTGCGGCATTCGTGGCATCGAGGCCCATCTGCGCCCCATTGTCCTGGCCGGAGCCGTAGTCCATCGCCATCACGTTGACCACATCCAGCTGCAGCCCGTCCGCTTTCGCGGAGTTCAGGATGTTGATCCCGCTCGCGATCAACCCCGTCGGCAGCACCGGCAGCGTGTACGAGATCACCAAACCCGGATTGGCAGCCTTGAGCGCGACCAGCGCCTTGTCCCGCACCGTCAGCGAACCCTGATTCGTCGTCGCCCCGCCTTCAATGTCGAAGTCCAGCAGCTTGACCTTGTACCGGTCGATCACCGACTGATACGCCGCCTGCAGCTGCGCAACATTCGAGCAGCTCACCGCAGGCTCCGTGCCTGTCGCGCCGCCGAATGAGATCACCACCTGCACCCCGGCCGCCTGAAGCTGCTGCACAATGTGCAGAATCGTGTCGCCATTGGGTAGGCTGTCGGTCGGCAGTGTGCCGCCAAGGCCGCCCCAGCCCACGGAGCACCCATTCGTCGCCACCACAAACGCCATCGTCACAGCCTTGAAGCCAGCCTGCGCCTGCAGCGCGACCAGGTTCTCATCCGAAGTAATGCTCATGTCCACATATGGCGCGAACAGGTTTGTCGTCCCTGCCGGCGGGGTTGGGGCCGGCGTGGGCGTCGGGGTCGGCGTGGTCCCACCCGAGCCCCCGCAGGCCACCGCCGGCTGCCAGGGCTGCCCGCTGCCGCTCGGACCGTTGCTCGTGGTCGGGTTGTTCCCTTGCGTCCACCAGTTCGCGGTGTAGTTGCCTGAACCGACGCTGGCCGTGTTGCCGCCGGTATATGCGGCGCTTGCCGACCAGGGCGAGGCACAGGCAGGGGTGGCGGCGTGTGCCCGCGGTGCAAGAGCCAGGCAGCCGAGCGCTAAAGGCAGAAGAGTCATGGCAAAGGGGAAACGGTTCGAACGCATAAAGGAGGGTTCCTTCCTGAGTAGAGGCTATGAAACGTGAGCGTCAGCCTGCCTTCATCCATCGCAACAAAGGCGGCAGGGAAGATGCGCTGGTTGTGGCTCGGCAGAACGGAGGAGGAGCAAGGGAAACAGCGGTGAGCGGAAATGCCGCCCGTATTCTTGTTCGCCGCGGAAAGGTACCCGTCTAGCGATGCGAGGAACTATGCACCACAGGCCCACCCGCTGGCAATCGAAAAATTGCGCGTTTCCACCTCATACGCTCAATCTGTGCCGTACTTTTCTGTAATCCGCCTCCTCCGCTCTCTCCGTATATCCACTGCCATGTATAGTTTGGGGCGTATTCTCTACACGCCTTTAAAGGATTTTCCCGCGTATGCTCACCCGGCGCTCCTTCCTCGGCTTTCTCCTTTCGCTGGCCTTATGCTCACTCTCCTACGCGCAGGACGTTGCCCGTTGGACCCCCGAGCACGCCAACGCCTGGTACGCGGAGCAGCCATGGCTGGTCGGCGCGAACTACATCCCCTCCGACGCCATCAACGAGCTTGAAATGTTTCAGGCGCCCACTTGGGACCCCGCCCTCAACGACAAGGAGCTCGGCCTGGCCGAGGGCATCGGCATGAACACCGTCCGCGTCTTTTTTCAAGACCAGCTCTGGCAAGGGGACTCGCAAGGCTTTATCAAACGGCTCGACGCTTTCCTCGCCATCGCGAGCAAACACGGCATCCGCCCGCTTCTCGTACTCTTCGACTCTTGCTGGGAGCCCAACCCGCACCTCGGCCCCCAACACCCGCCTATCCCCGGCATCCACAACTCCGGCTGGGTGCAAAGCCCCGGCAAGGAGCGCCTGCTCGACCGCGCCGATGAGCCTCAGCTTGAGGCCTACGTCAAGGGCGTTGTCGGCCACTTCGCCAACGATCCCCGGATCCTGGGCTGGGACGTGTGGAACGAGCCCGACAACAAGGGCGGCGACAAACCCGAGGACCTCGCCGCCAAGGTCGCGCGCGTCGACGAGCTGCTGCCGAAAGCCTTCGCATGGGCGCGCTCCGTCCACCCGTCGCAACCCCTCACCAGCGGCGTATGGCAGGGCGAGTGGGCCGACCCCGCGCAGCTCAGCCCCACCGCGAAAATCCAGCTGAGCGAGTCCGACATCCTCTCCTTCCACGACTACAGTTGGCCGGAGAAGTTCGAGGCTCGCGTCCAAAGCCTGCAAGCGCTCGGTCGCCCAGTGATTTGCACGGAGTACATGGCCCGCGGCGCCGGTTCCACCTTTGACGGCACCTTGCCGCTTGCCAAGCAGTACCACATCGCCGCCATCAACTGGGGCCTGGTCGCAGGCAAAACCCAGACATACCTGCCCTGGGACTCCTGGCAGCGCCCTTATGTGGAGCTCCAGCCCACTGTCTGGTTCCACGAAGTCTTCAAGCAGGACGACACGCCCTATCGCGACCATGAAGTTGAGCTCATCCGCCAACTGACCGGGCGCGGCAGCAGCGTCCATGCAGCCTCTACATCCGGCAACTGACCCGAACCGACATCAGGAAACAGGGTCATCCCGAGCAACGCGAAGGCCCTGCTTCCTCATACTTGAACAGAGAATGCAGGGTGCCCCGGGTCTCGCTTTTGAGACCTGGGTTAGAGCAACGAACCTTTCTCAGCGCTTCGCCTCCAGCTCCTTACCCGCGCACCCCGCCGCCTGCACAACAGGATTACACCGCGCCAGCACCCCACCCGGAAACTCAACCACAAAGCCGCTCTCCGCCGCCGCGCCGCGCGGGTAGTCCGTTGAAAGAATCTGCGCCCCGCTCGCCATCACCGCATCGCGCCGCCGTGTGTCATTCGTCCGCGCCTGCACGGTATCCGCGTCCGTTCGCGTGCGGATCAGGTAACCCTGCCGCGCCAGCGCGTCGATCTCCTCCGGCGTCCCGTCATTCTCCTCTGTAAACGCCGCATCCGGCGCACCGGGGACAGCATTGGTAAACAGCACGCGCCCCTGGAGGTTCGGGTGCCCTTCCGTATAGACCGGTTCCATCGCCCGCTGGTCCATCAGGAACACAACCTTGCCGCGCGCCTCGGCCAGCGTGGGCCAGTGCCCCGCGCGAACTGCGGCGTTCAGGGTCGGACTCGCCCCGCGCACCAGGTCCGGCGTGATCATTTCTTCAGCAGAAAACACCGCTCGAATCTCGCTGTCGAGCGCGTCAAACACCCCCGCCGTGAACGGCTCCGGCGTCACCGTCGGGAAGTCCACCTTCAGCTTGCCCTGCTTTGTCTCGATCAGCAGAAACACAGGCAGGTGCCCCGGATGCGCCTTGGACCACGCCCGCACTTCGGCCAGGCACGCCGTGAACGGCTCGCACACGCTCTGCTGATCCACGTCCTGCACATGCATCACCTTGAAGCCCGGCTTGTCCATCACGCCGCCCGGGTTGGGATCGGGGTCCGCCGGCAAACCCGCTGCCGCGACCATCTTCTCCATGTACGGGTGCGCGTACAAGCCACCCCGCGCATCGGCGAACACGTCGATCTCCAGCTGCCGCACGCCCCCGTTGAGCTGCGCCGTGAGCGAAGGGTGCGTGTAGTTGAGCGCGGCGAAGGTCTTCGGATTCTTTTGGGCGAGCAGCTTGGCGACGCTCGGTGTAAGCCCGGCATGGTAGCTGTTGTGCGTCCCGATGACCTGAATTTGGTTCATTCGGACGCTGTCGTCGGAAGATTGAGCAACGAGCAGGAAGCACACCCCGCCCAGAAAGATTGTTTTGTACATGGCGCACTCTCCATTGCTCTGGGGCGAAGCGGCCCGGGGAAAGGCCGCCTCGCATGAACGGGGTTAGAAAAACAGCTTGCCGGCTACCTGCAGCTGCCGGGAAGGAAAAGCCTGCGTAATCGTGCCGAAGCTGCCGTTGCTGCGGTTCGAGTCCGGCGGCCCGTAGTTCACCTGGTTCAGCACGTTGAATGCCTCCAGTCGCAGGTCTAGCAGCGACGCCTCGCTCCACAGGTGGAAACCTTTATGCAGCGCTGTATCCAGCTGATAAAAGGGGTAGCTGCGCAACGAGTTCCGCCCCGCATTCCCGTACGTCTGGCTCTGGTTGGTGGGCACGCTCACCGCCGCCGGGCTCAGGTAGTTCTGCACCGAAGTCGCCGTCTTCACCCGCTGCCCGCTTTGCGTCACCGGGTTTCCCGTCACATTCGGCCTGTAGTTCAGCAGCGAGCTCACCGTTGCCACCGAACTCACGTTGTAGATCAGGTTCACCGGCTGCCCACTTGTCGCCGTGTTGATCGCCGAGAACTGCCACCCGCCCAGGAAGCCCTGAGCCAGCTTCGGCGCGCTCGCGCCGAACGCCCGCCCACGCCCATACGGCAGGTCGTAGATGACGGTCAGCGTGTCGTTCACCGGCTGGTTGTACGCCGACTGCCCCCGCTCGCCGCGCAGGTTCGCCAGATTCACACGTGAGTTATCATTGTTCGGCGTATCCAGATGCCCCGAAGCATTGTCGATCGCGTGCGACCACGTAAACGAGTTCAACACGTACAGCCCCTGCCCATACCGGCGCTCCAGCTTCGCCTGCAGCGCGTTGTAGCTCAATGTCCCGTACGGCACCGACTCCTCAATCCCAGTAAACCCTTGAATCGGCCGCCGCATCAGCAGGCTCGCGCACATCCCAGTCGTCGGGCACGGGGCCGCCTGGTTCAGGTCCGCCAGCACCTGGATGTGCACCCCGTGCTCCCCCACATACGAGACCGTCAACACCGTCCGCGGTGCAATCTCTGTCTGCACATCCAGGTGATACGCCTGCACATACCCGGTCGGGGTGTCGAACGGGATATACCGCGTCTGCGAGAGCGCCGTGCTGAAGTTCGACGGCGCGGTGAACCCCTGCGGGTACCCCTGCGCCTCCGGGCGGAAGCACGTTGTCGGCCGCAGGTCGTTCGTACACAACGTCTGCGTGTTCGCCTGCGTCGAGAACGGCGCATATTGCTGCACGCTCGCGTTCACAATCGACGGCCCGTTGTACGCCAGCAGGTTTTCCCCGCCCTCCCGGTTGAACTGGTCGTAGCTGATCCCATACGCTGCCCGGACCACAGTCCGTGCGTCCGCCTGGTAGGCAAACCCCACCCGCGGCGCGAAGTCCAGCTTCGGCGTGTTCACCAGAGCCCTTTGCGTAATGGACCCGTCCGTCGCCTGCTGAAGCGTGTTCGTTGCCGGGTTGAAGTTCGCCAGCGTATTCCCGTCTACAAACTGCGGCGTCACCAGCTCATACCGCAGCCCCAGGTTCGCCGTGAACTTCGGCGAAATCTTCAGGTCGTCCTGCGCATAAAAGAAATCCATGTACTGGTGATAATTCACGATCGCGACATTGTTCAGGTTGTATGCATTGCGCGCCCCCACCAGGAAGTCCGCCAAAAACGAAGCCTCTGTCGCCCCCGCATCCGTGGATCTCGCAGTCGCCGAGAACCCGCCCGCATAGTTATCCTGCCCGTAAGTCGGGTTGAAATCGTCGATCTCCGTGTTGATCGACAAGAACTCCCATCCGAACTTCAAACTATTGCGCCCCTTCAAAAGCGTGTAGTTCACCTTCGGGTTAATTACAAACGGGTTCTGGAACTGCGGGCTGCTCGACTGTGCGCCGAACTGCGTAAACCCGTTCACCGCCTGTGCATTGAGGCTCCGCGAGATGGTCGGGTCGGTCGGCAGACCGCCGATACCTGCCTGTACCAGCAAACTCGGCTGCCCCAGGCCGAACGGGCTTTTCCCGCCCTTGGTCCAGTCGAATCCCAGCCGCGCGTCTAGAATGTTGCTCTGGTTAAAGCTGTGGGTTACCCCAGCCGCTACCTGCTTGTTAGTGATGTAGATATTGCCATTGCTGTTCCCACCCGCCGGTCCCGGAATCCCGTTCGCATCCTGGATGTTTCCGTTGTGCTCGGAGTAGCGCCCGAATGCCGTCGTTTTCTCGGATGCTAGAAAATCCACCCGTCCATCGCCCTTGTCGTCCACCAGGTATGCCTTCGGCACCGACACATAGTTGTTCGAGAATGCATTTACGTTCGGCACATTCGGCGCCGGCAACGCCCCAATCACAAGCCGCGCCAACGGCGTCCAGTCCGCCACCGGCACCACGCCGTTTGCATAGCTCACCCCGGTAATCGGATTGCGCAACGGTACCGCTGTGCCCGTCGTGGTCTGGAAAATCCCCTGCCGCTGGTTCGCGTTCGGGATCGTCACCGCCTGATACTGCCCCTGCACCTGCCGGTTCCCCTCGTAGTCCACAAAGAAAAATAGCTTATCCCGCTTAATTGGGCCGCCCAGCGTTCCGCCGAACTGGTTCCGGATCAGCACCGGCTTCACCGGTCTGCCTGTAATCGGGTTCACCGGCGGTGTAAATGGCCCGATCGCGTTGAAGCTTGTATTCCGGTTGTACTCGTACGCGTCGCCATGGAGCTTATTGGTTCCGCTATTGATGCTTACATTGATCACCGCTCCCGAGGCCCGCCCATACTCCGCACTGTAGTTGTTTGTCTCTACCTTGAACTCATTGATCGCATCCGGCGACGGCGGAATATTCTGGTTCGAGAAGCCCTGGTTTGATGTCCCGTAAGCGTTGTTATCCAACCCATCCAGTAGGAAGTTATTAAACTCGCTCCGTTGCCCGTTTACGTTATAGCTGGCGTCCCGGCTCGTGACCAACTGATTTTCCAGGTTGCTCCGCTTCACCCCAGGCACCAGCAGCGTCAAATCCGCATATGCCCGCCCATTTAAGGGCAGGTTATGCACCTCCGTCGGCGAAATCACCGTGCCCGTCGAGCTGCTCTCCGACTCCAGCAAACTCGCCGCGCCCGAAACCGTCACCGTGTCGGCCCGGCTGCCGACCTTCAATTGCACATCCACCCGCTGCCGCGCCGCAACAGAAACCGCGAACGGGTCGGTCAGCGTTTCGCTGAAGCCTGCGGCATTCGCGTCTAGCTTGTACTGGCCCACCTGCACGCTCGTAAACGTGAACTGGCCCTGCGCGTCCGCCTGCACTACGCTCTTCTGCCCGGTCTGCGTATTGACAAGCGTTACCGTGCTGTTCGGGATCGCCGCGCCCGAGCTGTCGCGCACAAACCCCAGAACCGAAGCCGTATCGAACTGGCTGTAAGCGGGACTGCCTATGCCAAAAATCAAAACCGAACAGACCAAAGCCGCGCGCCGTGCAGACGCGAGCAAACAGGAACCAGCCATCATGCGGCAAATCTCCAGAGCCGGTTATGGAATATGGAACTCGGCTTTGGTCTTTCTACACGCGATAGATGAAAGGCATGCTCTGCGCGGAACAATTGATCGTATGTTCAATCTTTACGGACCGCGTCATCTTGCGCTGCCTTCCATTCGCGCATCCAGTGCGGCCGCAATCGCCTGGGCGATCGCGGCGTCCGGCAGAGCCGATGCTTCCCTGCGCGTTCCTGCCGTCATATCCGCGAAAAGCTTGTATATCCTTACTGTGAGTACAGCCAGTCGCACCGGATTTCCCGGTAGGCGGGGGGAACAGGTCCCTGTTCTTTTCGAGGAACGCAGCAGCTTCCTTGATGATCCTCTGTTCATGGCGGCTTTCTTCATTTGCATATGTGAAAACCCACGCCTCCACACGATCCGCTATCGCAGCCTGGGTTTGCCGGTCGACGGGAACGCCGGTCGCGGCAAAACACGGCAGTCGTAATCTCGGCATGTCTGAGGACGATCGTCGTAAATGGAGCACTTGTTCTCGACCAGCATGGGACAATGCCCTTTGTCGCTATAACCCATGAGCACATGCCCCTTCGGGAGGCCTGGAGCGGGAAACAGCAGTGCCCGGGGAATCCGTTGGATGGTTTGAGTTTCTTCAGGCTTGATATGGATGAACATGGAGGATCGGCAGCACGCGTTGCAGGTACTGCAAGGCACATTGGCTCCGCCCTTTCCCACTCGCAACGAGGGCCTCCGCACCACGAAGCCACATAGAAAAATCTCCGGCAGGTACGCCCCCAGCATCGGTTCTGCCATCTTGTTTGTCGCTCATCCCGCACCGCCTGCCTCAAGCATGAGCGAAACATGCGAACGGCGCCACATGGCAGCGGGTCCCAAAGCAGCCTCGCCGCTTGCATTTACAGCCGAAACGATTACTCATAGCTACAGGTGCGACGTTTCCTCTTCATCGCGGTGCTTCTGCTTCTCGCTTTTCCCTGCTTCGCACCCCTGCTCGCTCTTGCGAGCACCCTGAATCTGGACGACGCGCATCTGCCCGCCTGCTGCCGCCGGCTCGGCGCTCATCACTGCGCCATGGCCCCCTCCGAGCGCGCCCGCTTGCTCTCGCCGGACCGCCGACTCACCGCGCCGCTCGAGCCATGCCCCTTCCGCTCGCGCGCGCTTGCCCCCGTTCCCCCAATCCCTACACC
>CAXTWG010000006.1:0-70088 GCA_964247895.1 uncultured Acidobacteriaceae bacterium | reverse complement strand
GCCCCCTGCGCCCCACATACCCCGCCGTAAACGTCCCAAAGCTCGGAATATCCTGCTCTACCGCGAAGTTCCAGCTCCAGGAGTTCGGATTTGGAAAGTCCCGCGCCTGCGAGGAAAGCGCCAGCGGAAACGCATTCACCGCCGTCCCGCCCGGGTTGTCCACCGACCCCGCCGTGATCGTCCCCGTCGGCTGGAACGGTGCATTGCCGCCCAGCTGCACCGTATCACTGATGCCTACCCGCTGCACAAACCGTCCCGCGCCGCCCCGGATCACCGTGCTCGGCCCCACCTGCAACGTAAAGCCCGCCCGCGGCTGCACATCGGAGTAAATCGTATTCGAGTACCCTCGCGGCAGCCCATGGAACAGCCCGTTGTACGCCCCGCTCAGGATGTTTGCCGGCACATGCCCCTGCGCCGAGCTCGGAAACCCCGTCCCCGGAATCACCACGCCGTCATATGGATTTCCACCCGTCACCAAGCCGGTAAGCGGGTTCACCGTCGGCGCGGTCGCCGGGTCATAGAAGGTTGGATCAAACACCGACTGGTTCCGCCACAAAGCATAGTAAGGCTGGAACACGCTATAGCGCACTCCATACTCCAAAACGAGTTTCGGGGTGGCGCGCCACGTATCCTGCGCAAACCCCGCGAAGTAGTTGCTCCGGAACAGCGTGTACGACTTCTGCCCGATCTCCCCATACGTGTCGAACAACCCAAGCGCCGCGTTGCCCACCGCCGCATTGGTCGTCGGGTTATTGCTTCGGGTATTCGTAAAGGTAAACTGCCCATTCTGGTTGTTAGTAGCGCCTGGCGTCGTGCTTGATACACTGATCTGGTCGAAGTTATTCTCGCCCGCCCGCTCCCATAGTCCGCCGAACACAAGCGTATGGTTGCCCAGCACCTTGGTCAAGTCGTCAGCCACATTCGAGATAACTCCGCCCGAGTGCGACGGGTAAGGCCCGCCATCGAGTGTCGTGAAGTTCGCAATCCCGATCGTCGGGATCTTATTCGGAACCAGCTTGTCGCTCGCCGGAAAAAGATACGGGTAGTTGATGCCGTATAGGTTGCGATTGTACAAGCCGCTGGTAAGGTCGTTGGTGATCGTAACGTGGTCTACTGACGCGCTCGCCGTCGCCTCATTCACCATCGTCGGGCTTATCTCCCACGTGTAGTGCAGCACACCTACCTGGTTGGGCCAGTTCCATATCTGCGGCGTCCGGTTAAAGTTTCCCGAGAAAGGCACAATCTGGTCGAAGTGCTGCTGCAGCACGGTAAAACGCAGGTGGTGCGCATCGGCAGGGATGTAATCGAGCACCAGCGTGTCTTTTCGCTGGTTCTGCGGGTACGGGGCCGACGCTTGCCAGTTGAACCCGGAGTTCACCGCATTCGGCGCCGGAAACGCGTTCAGGAGCGCAATGCCGTTCGGGCTCAGCCGGTTCTGCGGAATAACGTTCCCAGGGAATGGCGCGCCTGTAAGCGGGTCCACCAGCTGCACCTGTCCCTGGTAGAAAATGTTGCTGCCCAGCAGCTCGCTGAAGTTGCCCTGCCGCATCAGAGTCGTCGGCACCTTGCCCGTCTGCGTCGCGTTCTGCCGGTAGCGGACGTATTCCTGCCCGGCCAGGAAAAACAGCTTGCGCTTGTTCGTGTTGAACACGCGCGGAATATAGCCCGGCCCATTCAGGTTCCATCCAAACTGGTTGAAGCGGAACGGCGCCGGCCTGCCCGACAAAGCCGGATCGATGGACTGGTTGCGACTCCACGTATTCGCATTGAAGTACGAGTTCCGCAGATATTCAAACGCCGAGCCATGAAACTTTTCCGTCCCGCTGCGAGGCACCAGTTGGATCAGCCCGCCTGAAGTCTCGCCGAACTGCGCCGGGTAGCTCGTTGTTAAAATCTGCACCTGCGAAATTGTGTCCACATCGGCCACGCCCGTCTGGGTGTTGTTGCCCCGGGTGCGCACCATCGGCGCCCCATCCAGCGTCACCAGGGACTCGCTTGCCCGCGCGCCGTTGATCGTCGGCCCGGTGAAATCCGGCGCGAAATTGAATGAGGAAATTGGGTTGTTTCGCGCCACCCCCGGCTCCAGCTGCGACAGGTACAGCGGGTTGCGCCCGTTCAACTGCGTACTCTTCACCTGCTCGGCGGTCACCAGCTGCCCCACGGAGGAGGACTCGGTCTGGATCGTGTTTGCATCTGCCTGCACCGTCACCGTCGTATTCGCCTGCCCCGTCTGCAGCGCTGCGTCATAGCGCGCGCCGATATTCGGGTCCAGATGGGTGTTCTCCTGGAGCGCGCTCGCAAAGCCCGGAGCCTCCACCCGCACCGTGTAAATTCCAATAGCGAGATTCGGGATCGTGTACGACCCTGAACCGTTGGTCGTGATCGTCGTATCCTGCCCGTTTGACTCGTTGTGCGCCGTCACCCGCGCATTCGCGATCACCGCTCCGGTCGAATCCGTCACCGTACCTGAAAGCGACGAGGCATTGGCCTGCGCATGCGACACCGCCGGCAGGAGCAGGAAAGAAAGCAACGTCGCCGCGGCGGTGTGACGACGAAACCAGCAGATCACCGGTTTCCGGCCGCTCGTGTGGGGGAGCTCGCGAGTGTAGGGCACAATTCCTCCTGAAAGGGAAAGCCCTGTACACGCGGCCCTCCGTCTGCTGCTTCTAGATTTCTGCCTGGGCCCGTTCCTCTCCGGCCCCGCTTCGTAATCCGCGAGGTCGGAATTGGTAACCTTCCCAAGGCTGCCCATCTTAGGAAACACATTTCAGACGTGTCAAGCGCCAACCCCAAAACCCGACTTTTCAAGGTTTGTAAGACAAGGTCGCTGTGAAACCGGTCCGGCGATGACCCTCGTTCTCTCGACTCACCACAAGCGGATGCATCGGCACCGACCATTCAGGCGTCTCTTACTGCACGCAGGGCAAAGCCGGCGCAGGTAGGAGAAGGACCTGGCGCGCCATTCGGACTGATGACTCGCTAGCTTTTCTTCGCTCGAACCGAGCGGGACGCACTTGTCTGGCTTATAGGCACTGAAACAGCCAGCAACCAGGCATGGAGTCCGAACGCGAAGCCGCCGGCTGCTTTGTTCTCGCTCAAACCCTGGGCTGCTTCCAACACCGCCACCCCGTGGAGCAAAGCCCAGAGCGCCACGGACGCTTGTTCAGCTCGATCTTCGCCGGCAATCCGCCGCACCTGTTCTGTGGTGAACATCCAAAGGCTTTGGCGACACGCTCGGCTATGTTCCGGCGCATGGAAACTCATCATCACCTCGTAAAGGTGTCGGTTTTCCCTTGAGAACTCGATGTAAGCAGTGGCCATGCGATGAATTGCGATGTTCGGATCGCACCCGTCGGCTGCCTTCCTCAAGGCAAGTTCCAGTTGCCGGGCTGATTCGTCTGCCAGCGCTGCTTCAAGCGCCGATCGATCTGAAAAATAGCGGTAAATGGCATTGGGCGCGAGGTCGAGAGTCGCGGCGAGATTTCGTAAGGATAAATCGCGGATACCCCCATGCGCCAAGTCCTCTACCGCGGCCAAAAGGATGGTCTTGCGGTCTGTTTTTGAAGGATAAGGCACAAAATCACTGTACACCTTGACACCATTCGCTTGAAGATGTACGGTGATCACATCGAAGGTGATCATTGACTACCTTTAGGAGGTCGACGCGTGGCAGAGAGCAAGGATGTCGTTGTAACCGGAGTCTCCACAGGCATTGGCTTGTGGACCGCGAAAGTGCTCACCGCCAAAGGCTTTCGTGTCTTCGGCTCTGTGCGGAAACAGGTTGACGCTGACCGCTTGCAAGGAGAGTTGGGCGGCAGCTTCGTGCCTCTCCTCATGGATGTAACGGACGCCGATGCCGTCCATCGCGCCGCCCGGCAGGTCGGTTCCATGCTCGGCGACAGGAACCTCGTTGGACTGGTGAACAATGCAGGCATCGTGGTAAGCGGACCGCTTCTTTATCAAAGGCCAAGCGAGTACAGGCGGCAGCTGGAGACCAATCTGATTGCTCCTCTGGTCGTAACCCAGGCCTTTGCCCCTCTTCTCGGAACAGACAAGAACAGGCGGGGACCTAGCGGCCGTGTCGTGATGATCAGCTCCACCTCGGCCAAGGTTGCCATCCCCTTTCTCGGGGCTTATACCGCCTCGAAAGCAGGCCTGGAAGGGATGTCGGACTCACTGCGGCGGGAGCTGCTGTTGTTTGGCATCGACCTCGTCATCATCCAGCCCGGTGCTGTGGTCACGGCGGTTTACGACAAAGGCGAAAAGGAGGACTTGCGTGAGTTCCAGCCCACCGAGTACTGGGACGTGTTGAAGAAGTTCCAATCGTTCCTCGTGGCTGAAGGCCGCAAAGGACTCGCACCCGAGCTCCTGGGCAACGCAGTGCATCTGGCGCTGACCACTGCGAAGCCGAAAGCGCGCTATGCGCTTGTTCCGCAATCCTTTAAAAACTGGACCCTGCCGCGACTTCTTCCAACCAGGATGCTGGATGCCGGCTTTGCCAAGCAGCTCGGATTCTCAAAGCCATAGCCGGGCGGCGACGCTGAGAAGCCTCGTTCCCGGCGCCGTTACACTGCCGGCGAGCTTATTCCCCTTCCTCCCAACTACACGTTCACTCCGCTCATCCCAAGCCGCGCGTCCAAACGCCTCACCTCAGGCGCGCGCCAAACTGTCATTCCCCCCGAATTCCGAACATGCTTCCGTTACATCTGCTTCGTGGGACCGCTTATCCAAGGAGGATCAAAGCCTTTATTCCACAAAAAGGGTCACCCTGGGCGTAGCGAAGGACCCGCTTTCGCTCCTTTCATCCTGGGCGTGCAACTCTCCATCCCAACACGGGTCATCCTGAGCGCAGCGAAGGATCTGCTTTCGCTCAGGTCGCCCGAGCAAGCAGCCCCGTCCCCAAAACGGGGTCATCCTGAGCGCAGCGAAGGATCTGCTTTTCGCTCATTCCAGCCGCGCTCGTTACAAAGGCAAAGCCCATCCCCTCCCATGTGTAGGCGTTAAACTACTCGCGCTCCCCCCGGCGAACTCTCGAAACACGCCTGCCGGTCATGTCACTCCACCTTCCGTCCACCTTTCAGCGCCCAACCTTGACCACATCGCCAGAACAATTATCCCGGCCCCGCAAGCAAGTCGACGTTCAACTCGGTCCGACTTATGCGATCGCCCGTGCAGGGGCTCCCCCCCATCCCAACTTTCTATGTTCGCATCGCAAGCTTCTGCAACCCTTTCGTCAAGATCACCAAAGTACTGGCACCCAAATAATTCTAGGAATCCCAATTCCCATTCCGGAACTGAACTTACAAAAAAAGCTATCTCGATGTTAGCCGGAAACTCTCCACCCACCATTACCGAAGTACCTGATTTCCGCCTGAAACCGAGTGCAAACCCATTCGCAATAAGAAAATGCGGCGCAAAACCATGCGCAAAGATGCGCAGAAAACGCGTTCTTAAATCCCCTTTACCGCGAACAAAACCGTGTGCACCAGGATCGCCGCATCCAGGAAGAATCCCCGGTTTTCCACGTAGTACGCGTCGTACTCCAGGCTCTGGTGGATCGAATACTTCCGGTCCGCGCTCAGCTGCCACAGCCCCGTCAACCCCTGCGGCACCGCCAACCGCTGCCGTTCGACAGGCGTGTACGCCGCAACCACGTAGGGCATCTCCGGCCGCGGTCCCACCAGCGCCATCTCCCCTTTCAGCACGTTCCAAAGCTGCGGCAATTCATCCAGACTCGTTTTCCTGAGCAGTTTCCCAACCCGCGTAATCCGCGCGTCGCGCGAAGACTCCGGCGACCGCCCATACTTCGGCGCATCCACGTACATGCTCCGGAACTTGCACATAACAAACAACTTGCCGCGCCGCCCCACCCGTTCCTGCTTAAACAACACCGGCCCTGCCGAATTCCACCGCACCAGCCCCGCAACGAGCAACATCGCCGGCAGGGCGAGGACCAGCAAGACTGCCGCCGCCGTCATATCCATCCCGCGCTTGACCAGCTCGTAGATGGGCCGCGACGGCTCCGCCCCCGAAAACGAGATCACCGGCACCCCGTCCAGGCTCCGCAGCGACGGCCTTTGCGTTTGCTCGAACATCTGTCCATCGCCGATGCTCGACAGCGTAATCCCAAGCGCCCCCAGCATGCCGGCCAGCTCCGCCGTGCGCTCTCTTGAAATCCCAGGATCCGCTAGAAACACCTCCGCCACTTCGAGCGAAGCCAGGAACTCTCCACTCATTTGCGTATGGTGCACCGGCGCATGCCACCGGTGCGTGTAGTCATGGCTGTAGATCACCTCCAGGTGGCTCGGTTCGCCTTCATTGACGAACCCCACGGGCCGCATCCCCAGATGTCGCGAGTTCCGCAGGAACGAGAAAATCCGCCGCGCATCGCTCCCTGTCCCGAGAATCAGCACCCGCCGCTCCGGTCCACCTAGCGCGTGCACCCGCCCCAGCCAGCCCCGCGTTACGTGCTTGCTGACCAGCATCAGGAACACCGTTGCCAGCCAACCGGCACAGAAGGGCAGCCGCGGCGCGACCGCGTGCGACAGGTATAGCTCCGCGTACACCAGAATCAGGCAAAAGCAGGAAATCCGCAGCAGATTCTCAGTTGTCCGCACCTGCAGCATCGAGTGCGACAGGTCGTACAGCTTATGCGCCCGCGCCAGAAAAACAAAAACGAGCCAGTATTCAAGCGCGATTGCAAGCAGGAAATCCGGGTGCCCAGGCCAGGCGACTCCTGGGTGATACAGCTCGAAGCATTTCCGGCCTGCGAGCACCCCCGCGCTTACGCATAGCAGATCAAGCAGCATGGAAACGCCCATCGTCGCGAGCAAAGGCACGCCCCGCCTTGCTTTTCGCTCGCCAACCAGGGTAGGGAACAGTCCGCCGTGTTGCGCCGTTGTCGCCATCTCTTGTCCATGCCTCAGAGTGATTCGTTGGAAGGGAACACACGCAAGTCGCTCAAAATGCACGAGCAGTCATTCCAAACGCAGTCGGCGTAGATGAAGCATTTCCAGCATCACCAGCCAGAGAAACCGGGGAACGATGGCGAGGTACCGCCGCCAAAGCCGACGCGGCTCCTTGAGCAGCCGGTACAGCCACTGCAGCCCTGTTTGCTTTACAAAGCTGGGCGCATCCTGCGTCCTGCCACTCAGAATGTCGAACGCCGCCCCGACTCCCACCATCAATCGCACCGGTAAACGCCCCACCTGCGCCGCCATGAACCGCTCCTGCTTCGGCGTGCTTAGCCCGCACCACAAGATATCCGCCCCGCTGGCAAGCACCTGCTCGTCCAGATTGGTTTGCTCCGTGTTTGTCAACGGCCGGAACGGCGGCGTATACGTACCCACAATCCGAATGCCGGGAAAACGCTCTTCCAGAGTCCGCTTCAGCTCTTCGGCTACCCCGGCATTGCCTCCGTAAAGGAAGTGTCGATACCCGCGCTCTACGCCATGCGCGCAGACCTCCGCCATGTAGTCCGGCCCGTACACCCGCCGCATTGCTCCGTGCCCCCGTGCCCTGCCCAGCCACACAGTCGGCATCCCGTCGGGAGTCGTCAATGCGGAGCCGTTCAGGATCGCCCGAAACCGCGCATCCTTTTGCGCCTCGATGATCCCGTGCACCCCCGTCACGCAGACATACCCTGGACGGCCTGCATCGAGCAGCTGTTCCGTATATCGGACCGCGCTTTCCATCGAGACCGCGTGCACGCCGACCCCTAGTATGTTGATCCGCGGAGGCGTGCTCATCCCCATCCTCTTTGCTCCCATCGAACGCTCGCTTTCACACGTACGCATGGCGGCTCTTTCCCCCTCGGCGCAGGGCGCTCGCCTGTCCGCCGCACCAGCAACTCAGCCCCGCCCGCAAAGCAAGGAAAAGCTAGTGTTAATACGCCCTAGTTTTCGGCCACCTGTGTTCTTAGCCGCGAAGGTAGCACGGGTCGTCCACTTAGCGCATCGGTACTTCCGTAACGCAACGCTGTATAAGTTCTCCTAAAGGAGGTAGGAAATGCCTGCTACGCTTGAGGCGTATTACGACACCATGTATCCGGCGAGCTTATGAAGACAAAGACTGCGGCTGAAAACGTTGCTTTCATCAATGGCGTCTGCCTAGCAAGACGAAACGGCAGTTGCTCTTGAGTGCCCACTTTCATGCGCTGTTCGAGTTCGCTCGGCAGAAGCGGGCGAGCCTTATGGGTGGCCGCGCCATGGCTGCCCTGGTGGATCAAGCCGTGGTGAGCGGCGCCAATTTCACTACCAATATCCTGCTCGCTCGCGCACTGGGCCTGAGTGAATATGGGGTATTCGCTCTTGCCTGGATGGTTGTGCTCTTTGCCAACAGCCTCCAGTATGCATTTGTGATCACGCCCATGGTCAGCATTGGGCCAAAACAGTATCAAGCGGAGCGGCCCCTCTATTACGGCGCCGTTCTCGCGCAGGCGGTTGGGTTTGCCCTGCTTGCTTCACTTATGGTCTTTGCCGGAGTGCGGCTTTGTGCAGCGTATTTTCCGGCGTGGAAGGCCGGACCGCTTTCACTACCGATCGCCGGCGCGACGTTTGCTTACCTGCTCCAGGATTTTCTCCGGAGATACTTCTTTACAACGGGGCAGAGCCGGTACGCTCTCCGCAGCGACGCCATCAGCTATTTAAGTCAAATTCCAATCCTGATCCTTATGACCCGTGGCTCGAGTGTGTCGACGAACGCGATTTTGTGGGTCATCGGAGCGACCTCGTTCGCAGGATTTTCGGTATGCCTGACGAAGTACGAATCCGTGCGTGTGAGTAGGGCCTCGTTCAACGACGTTCTCAAACGCCACTGGCGCATGTCGCGGTGGCTGGCTCCTTCGGCCTTTATGCAGTGGGGGGCTGGAAACGTGTTTCTCATGGCTGCCCCCGTCTACTACGGCGCTCAAGCGGCAGCCGCTTTGCGTGCGGCGCAAAATATCGTTGCGGTCGCGCATGTCTGGTTTCTGGGACTCGACAACGTGATACCTGCCGAAGCCGCGAGGCAGATGCACCGGAGCGGCTCCGAGGCGCTTTTGCACTATATCCAGAGCGTTACGTTGCGCTGGGGCACACTCACGCTTTTATTTGCCGCTGCGATCGCAGCCATGCCCCGGTTCTGGCTGCATCTGGCTTACGGCTCGAAGTATGCCGGGTACGACAATATCCTGCGGCTGTATGCGCTGCTGTACCTGGTCATCTTTCTGTCGGGACCTTTGCGGGCAGGTCTGCAGGCGCTTGAGTATACAGCGCCCATTTTCTGGTCCTACCCTGTCCTGATCGCGTTTTCAGTAACGCTGGCCGGGCCGTTCTCTCGGCAGCTCGGGCTTGAGGGCTCGCTACTCGGCATGATCGCGGTAAACCTGCTCTTTCAAGGCATCCTTGCTGCTGCCTTCATCTTCCGCATGCGCCGGCTCAGCCGCGATTCACCCGCCATCGGGGCGGTGGCTCCTCATCTGTCTTAGCACCAGCTCAGAAATAAGGAAGGGAACTACTACTTGCGTATCTTGCTTTCAGCCTATGCATGTGCTCCCAACTACGGGACTGAGCCGGGAAACGGTTGGAACTGGGCCATACATCTGGCCGAGCGAGGCATGGACGTGCACGTTCTGGCCGAGGAAGGCGCGCGTGAGGCGATTGAGCAGTACTGCCGCGAGCAGCCGGGGTTCCCGGTTAGGTTCACATTTTTCAAAGCCGGTCCTGCGTGGATGTGTGGACACAGCGGCTTGCGCTACATCTGCTGGCAGTGGACAGCACTTCGGGTTGCACGCGGGTTGCTAGCAGCCGAGCTTTTCGACCTCGTGCATCACGTCACGTTTGGCAGCGTGCATGTGCCAACGCAGCTGTGGCGGCTGGGCATCCCGGTTGTATTCGGGCCAGTAGGCGGTGGCAATACAGCGCCGGCATGCATGCTCTCGTACTTCGGCAAGAGCCGGTGGAAGGAGCGGTGGAGAACGCTGACAGTCAAGCTGCTGCCGTTCTCCCCCTTCCATCGCAGGTCCTACCGGCGAATCGACGCCCTGCTCGGGACCAATCTCGAGACACTGGACCTGTTTCGCGCCATGGGGCGCCCGGATGCAGCGTTGTTTGCCGACACAGGCTTGCCGGAGGAGTACTTTGCCGGGCAGTCTCGGATCTTTGCGGAAACAGGAGAGCCCCTGCGCATCTTGTGGGTGGGCAGACTGCTTCCCAGGAAGGCCCTTTTGCTCACCTTGGACGTCCTCGCGAAAGTGAGCGCTCCATTTACCTTGACGGTTCTCGGGGATGGGGCGGAGGAAACGGAAATGCGAAGCCTGATCCAGGAACGCGGAT
Source organism: uncultured Acidobacteriaceae bacterium (assembly GCA_964247895.1). Classification (GTDB taxonomy): domain Bacteria; phylum Acidobacteriota; class Terriglobia; order Terriglobales; family Acidobacteriaceae; genus EB88. The sequence continues at coordinate 59,775 of CAXTWG010000006.1, read as the reverse complement.
TGGAAGGCCGTGTTTTCTGGAAGCGTGAACGTGTTCCATGGACGGAGGTGCGGAAGACTTACGCCACGCACGACGTCTTTTTGTTTAACAGCCTTCGAGATTCTTTCGGCTCGCAACTGCTGGAAGCGATGGCGATGGGATTGCCGGTGATTTGCCTCGACATGAGCGGCGCGCGCGACCTAGTGCCTGCTGGGGCAGGGTTGAAAGTGCCGGTACAAGGAAAAGCGCAGGTGCTCCAGGACCTGGTCGCGACCGTGGAACGTTTTGCAACTATGCCGGCGTGGGAGCGCTCGGCGATGTCGAAAACAGCGCTGGAAGCAGCGCAGGCGCACTCTTGGCGCGCGCGTGCCGGGTACGCGGAAAACTTGTATGGAGAACTGCTTGCCGGGGTTAAGTCGGAACCGGCGGACATCAGCAGACGAAGCGTTTGGACACGATCCCGGCAACGAGAACAGCGTGGCAGCGAAAATCCGAAGGAGGCCGCAACACATGGGTGAAACGGGAAATACGCTGCTTTCACTGCAGGTGACCCTGGACAGGATAGCCGACGTACTGAGGCCTGGGTGCCGAGTCATCTATATTGATTATCCCTTGCATCGAAACATTGGCGACCTGCTCATTAACCAGGGCACGGAAGCCTTTTTCGAGCGGCACCGGATATCCGTGAAACGCCGTTACAACCTTCACGATCTCCCGGGTGTGCTGCCCGATGTAGCGCCGGACGACGTTTTTGTGTTTCATGGCGGCGGCAACCTGGGCGACCTTTATCCGGAGCACCTGGATGCGATGTTCGGCGTGATGCGGCAGTTCCCGCGTCACCAGGTGGTGCAGATGCCGCAAACTGTATTCTTCGCCGATGAAAGGGTGCGCGAAGAGCGCTGCCGCATGCTGAAAGAGCGCAAAAACCTGACAGTTTTTGTGCGCGACACGCGTTCACTGCGCACTTTAAGCGAGTGTAATGTGCGCGATGTGCACCTGATGCCGGACATGGCGCACCAACTCTATGGGCGATTACTTCCAGAGCCGGAAACGACTGTGGACCCGGTGCTGTACTTTTTCCGTCGCGACCCGGAAGTTGGTTCTGTTCCGGACGAGATTGCCGGTCGCCGGGGGCAAGGCGTGGACTGGGACGACTGCATGCGGCGGACAGACCGACTGGCGTGCGCGCTGCTGTCCCGGTTTGTCCTGCAGACCCGGCGCATGGGTTACTCAGTCGATGTCCAGCAGCCATGGTACCGGGTGCGCGACAGGCTGGTGCGCAGCGGAGTGGAGATGCTGTCAAAGCCGGAGGTGATCTACACCAACCGCCTCCACGCCATGCTGCTGGGTCTTTTGCTGGGCCGGCAGGTGCGCTGGTTTGACAATAACTACGGCAAGCTCTCTGCGTATGTGGAGACGTGGCTGGGTGATATGCCGGGCCTGAGCGCGGTGAAAACGTCGGACGAAGAGGCCGTGGTTTGAGCGGCGAACAATGGTAAGCACGATTCCAACCCAGCAAGCGGCGAGTCTCACCGCGGTCTCCGGTAGGCGATGCCTGCTTGCCACGCAGATGCGCGAGCATGGCTTCAGCGGTGGTCAGATCCATGCGCTTGCGGTGCGGGATCTGCTGGCGTCAGCAGGCTGGTGCGCCAAAATCGTGACGCCGTTTCACGGTCACTCTCCCCTGCGTCCGGCCGCATTCGCCCTGCGGTATTCCTTGCGGTCCTTGAGCCGGCAGGCTGCGATTTACTGGCTCCGCGAAGGGCATAACTGGTACCTGCGCCGGGCGCTCGGGCATGCGCTGCAGCGAGGGCGCGAGGGCGCTATTCTTTACGCGCAAGATCCGCTTTCTGCCCAGAGCGCACTTGCGGTGCGGCGCCCTGGCCTCGACAAGGTCGTCCTGGTGATTCACTTCAACGATTCGCAAGCCTCTGAGTGGGCGATGCGCGGAGAAATCCTGGAGCATGGCTGGGCTTACCGGCGCATGGATGCGCTTGAACGCGCGGTGCTGCCGCGCGTGGATGCGCTGATCTATGTATCGCAGTACATGCAGCAGCGTATCGAAGCACGGATTCCGGCAGCAAAGGCAGTTCGTTCCGCAGTGATCCCGAATTTTGTCGCCGCGTCCACGCCCGCTCCGGACGCACACCGGGGCGATATCCTTTCCATCGGTACCCTCGAGCCTCGCAAAAACCAGGCCTACATCCTGCGTGTGCTCGGGGAATTGCATCGGCGAGGTTTACGGCTGACGGCAACGTTCCTGGGCGGTGGGGGCGATCGCGGCGCGCTGGAAAAGCTTGCCCGGGAGCTTGAGCTTACTCCATTTGTGTATTTCGGCGGCAACGTTCGCGACGCGGCTGGATGGCTGAGTACGCACCGGGTTCTGGTACATGCTTCGCTGCTTGAGAACTGCCCGATCGCCTTGATCGAGGCGCTTGCGGCGGGGGTGCCGGTTGTGGCTGCGCCGGTTGGTGGTGTGCCGGAACTTGTCGATGAGAAAACAGGTGCCGTTTGGGACCTGCATTCCGTGGATGCCGGCGCGGACCAGCTCCAGGCATTGCTGACCGACGAGGCGCGTATGCAGAGCGCGCGTGAGCTCGCGCGCGCCCGATACAAACAGCGATTCTCGCCCGAAAGCGCAGGAAGTTCGCTTGCGGAGCTCTTCGCGCAGCTGCTCGATGGCGAACGCAGTCCACAGTAGCTGCAAAAGAAAACCTATTTTTCGCGTGGCTTTTCGTTAAGAATCTCAGACCACTTTTTCACGTTAAAACCACAATACCTTCTGAAAGCTTCAGCGAAACAGGATCGGCATAGGTCCGATGGAGAGAGGTGCCGTGCCGAGTGTAGCGGTCGTTCCGGTGAGATCCTCTGCTTGCGCTGCCCGCCAGCTTTCCGGCACAGTGAAGGTCTGCGGATCCGCACTTGTCCAGACAATATGCTCAAGCTTTTTGGACGGAGTGAGCAGTGTCAACGTCCATACGTTCGTGGCCGAGCGAGTAAGGCTCTGGTAGCGGGTACCTGTGAGCCAGTGCTCCACTGTTGTGTAAGCGAGGGTTGCCGGTTTCGGATGTGTTCCATCATCGTCGACGAGCGCGTACTGCGGCTCGGCCCAGGCATACCAGTAAAAGCGGCCGATCCCTGCCGACCACCCAGCCAGATAAGAGCGTGCGACGGCGCCCGCGGCTTCGTCCTGTGCGAGCACGTGGATGCCGGACGGATAGCTTGTAATCTGTGCGGATGCGGACGGGTCACTGTGGATGTAATAACCCGACTCCGTGTTCCAGACCGGCTTGCTCGCGATTCCATTTGTGGCCAGCAGCGCGTGCAGGGCCCGCGCCATGCCGAGGACCGATTCCGGGTGCGTATGCGGATCGCTCAGGTTGTCATAAAAGTGGAAGCCGAGCACATCGAATGCAGCCCCGCCTCCTTGGGTGATGAAGGAGCCAAGGTACTCAATGCCTTTAGACGGAGCAGGGGAAGGAGAAATGACCGTAATATGCGGGTCTACTTTCTTGAGGACCCGGTAGGCGGCCTGGCTTAACGCAACCATCTGGGATATGTCCCCGGAGTAGGAATCTTGCTGGTTCGGCTCATTCCAAAGCTCGTAGGTGAAAATCTTTCCACGGTAGCGCGTAGCGACCGTGCGTACGTACTGCTCCCAGTCGGCGAGATCGTGCGCTTCGGCGCGGCTTCCGGAAGGTTGCCACGGATAAGGATTTCCTTCGTTCGGGCGTGCGGAGGCCCAGGTTGGCGGGCTTTCAAGTACGAGATCTAGATCCGCGTGGTGCTCCTGCGCAGTCTTGACATCCGCGTCCAGGTGCATGAAATCCCATGTGCCCTTTTGTGGCTCGAGGTGGTACCAGGCCGAGTCGAAAATACGTACTTCGGGTGTGTCGAGCGCGGGCCAGGGGTGTTTCCAGGCAGCGCCGGCCAAGTTGATGGCAAAATAGCTTTTCGGAACCGGCGTGTCGAGGGCGGTCGCGTCGATTGCAAAATCTTTGGCCAGGGCTTGCGGAATCGCCGCCGTTGAAAATGCTGCGAGATTGAAACAAAACAGCATCCTGAGGCTGGCAGTGAACATACGGCGAGGACTATACATGGGCAAGCTTCCGCTCAGGTCGAAAAGGTCGGGGAAGAAGTTTTGAGGTGTTCGCGCGGGGCACCGCCGGCTTTCCGGCGATGCCCATAAATACGAGCAGGAAGATGGCGCCGGAACGTGAGATAGGGTTTGTGAGAATCGGTTCGCCCAAGGACAAAATCGTGAGCTGGACGAAGATGAGGAAAAGAAAAGCATCTTTCCTGCTCCGTCTGGCTTTGCTGGCTGCGCGCGCAAGAGTGCGGAAATAAAGAACAAGGACGAGCGTACCTGCGAGAATACCGCCTGAAAGCGTGGCCTGTAAGAGCTCGTTATGGCAGTGCGGCGGGATCCAGTGGGCGAAGCGCCATTGCTCGCGCAGGGCGTTCTTGACGCCACTGACATAGCCGTAGCCGATCCAGGGTCGCTGGGCTAGAGCTTGCAACGCAGCCTGCCAGACGTAGGTACGCTCGGAAAGGGTCGTGATATTGCTGACTCCGTGGCCGCGGCCGGCATACGCAAGGACGCGCTCGTGGAAAACAGCGCCGCCCAGCGCGGCCGCCGCAAGCAAGGCGCCCCCTCCGGCTTGTAAGGTGATGCGCCGAGAAAGGAACAGCAGGTAAAAAAACAGCGTGAGGACAAAGGCAGCTTCTTCAGCGCGGGCGTAAGTGAGAAGTAGTGTGAGCAGGGCCAGTGCGCAGCCGCCCCACTTGCGCCAGCTATTTGAAAAAAGCAGGCAGTAAAAGAAGCCGATCTCTGCGTATAAGCCCAAACCTATGGGGTGAATGAGCAGTCCACCGAGCCGGCGCGTGGACTCCACCCCATCCATCGGATCGCCGAAAACCAGCGACGGCATCATCGGCAGAAGAAACCAGACGAACAGGATATTGATCCAGCATACGGAGCCGATTATGCGAAGGATCAGGTCGGTGGCGGTTTCTTCCGGCTCGCGCGTGTAAAGCGACAGGAGAAGGAGAAACGCGACCACCCACTCGAAAATTCTGTAAGCACTCACGAAGAAGTCTGTATGCGAGCCGGGAGCAAGCCGGTTTGGAGGTTCAAGCAGAGTGGCCAAGGCCAAATCAGCGAGCAGAGTGATCCAGAGCAGAGCATCGAAGCGCAAGCGGCGTGTCAGGAGCTGTTGTCCGTTCAGGACATACATGGTCGCGAGCAGGTAAGCCAATGTGAGTGAAAGTGCGATCGCGCCGATGGATGATGCATTGAATAGCCCGGCATTGTGTGTCAGGCCGGAACTGTCGAATTTGACGAAATTCGGAACGCCGACAGCGCAGGCCACCATCATCCAATAGCGAAGTGGATGCCGGGTGCGGGTGGCGGCGGGAGCGAGCGCGGTCACTGTAGTCCCAAACCTAATGCACCGAGTAGATCAGCGCCGACGAGGCAGACGCGGAGATGCCAGTCGAGAGCACCGATTTTAGTTTGCTGATCGGCACATACAGGATGTCGCCATCGCGGAGGGCCATCGCCTGTTCCTCCCCATTGGTGATTTTGCTGTAACGGACAGGAAGCGTTTGGAGGGAGCCATCGCTCGTTCTACGCACAACGCGCATGGACCCGACTGCTGCGTCGAGGGTGGTTCCGGATGCGACGGAGATGGCTTGGGCGACGTCGAGAGCGCCGTCTTCTTGCAGGAGATATCCGCCGGGCCGGTTTACGCCGCCAAGTACGTAAACAATTCCTGCACGTGGCACAAGGACCGTGTCACCGGGTTCAATCGCAATGCCGCGGTCTTCGCTGCCAGTCTGTTTGCGACTGTAATGGAGGGTGCGTTTTACGGCCTTGCCATCGGTCCCATGTGAGATTTCGATAGTGTCGCCGGCAAGTTGCGTTTCACCGCCAGCCATGGCGAGCACATCGTCGAGCGGGTGTGGAGCGAGTAGCTGCAGGCGCCCCGGTGACTGCACTTCGCCGAGAACGGTAATGCTGTTGCCGGCGTATTGCACCACGTCGAGGTTCAGCCTCGGGTGGAGAAGGATGCCGGCTGCGATGAGCTGCTCGCGGATGCGATCCTGTGCGGCAGGGAGCGTAAGGCCAGCCACGTGTACGGGGCCGGAGAGTGGGACGGCGATGTTGCCATCATTATCGATCCGCAGCTCGCTCGAGATTTCCGGCATGTCGTAGACCTGGAGATCGAGCAGAAAGCCGGGCGCGAGGACGAGTTTTGCAAAATCCTCGGGGACCAGGGTCGTCGTGCTGACGGGTGCGTTGCGGGACGAGGCGCGAGATTGGTTCGTGTTGCCGGGTGTAACCGGGGAGTACTCATGCGAGACGGGCTGCACCTGCGCGTGGAGGGTAGAGCCACTGGCGATAGCGAGGGAAAAGCCCCACAAAAGGAGGTATTTATACATGTTGACTGACCTTCTCGAGCATGCGATCCGGGGCTGCATGCAAGGGGGCGGCAGTCTTGGCATCGACGCAGTTGAGAGCAAAACCGAGCAGGGGCGCACGGGTTCGCAGAAGCAGTTTGGTGTAGGTTTTGAGGGCATCGCGCGAGGTCGCGCCAGAGCGCGCCACGGCAATGACTCCATCCACCTTCTCCGCGATAATTGTCGCGTCGGTGAAGGGCAGCAAGGGTGGACTGTCGATTACTGTCCACCTGTAGTGAACGCGCGCCTCGTGGAGTAAAAGGTCAAAGGCGTGTGAGGAGAACAGCTCGGCCGGCAGCTCCGGCGCATACCCGGAAGGCAGGAGGGAAAGGCTGGGCAGTTGTGGGTGCGCGCTGACGCGATCGGCCAACGAAGTGCCGGTGGTCGTCAGCGCATCGCTCAAGCCCCTTTCCTGATTGGAAGGAAAAAAGCTGCGGAGGCTCGGGTGGCGCATGTTGCCGTCGATCAGCAAGACGCGTTCGCCGCGCTGGGCAAGGGCAATCGCGAGATTGTATGAGACCGTTGACTTTCCATCTCCAGGCATGGGACTGCTGACCAGGAGCACGCGATGCTCGCTGCCCGCATCGAGCATGCCCACAACAGCTGTGCACAAGGAGCGACAGGATTCAGCAAACAGGGAACGAGGCGAAGCGATAATGCTGGCGTGCCCAAAGATTGAAGCGGTCCCTTTGGTTTCGGCGAGCGCGGGCAACTGTGAAATTACAGGAAGGTGCACGGTGCTTTCCACATCGCGTGCGATGCGAACCGCTTTGTCCGTGCCCTGCTGGAGAAAAGCGAGCGAGCCGCCGAGCAGGATGCCCGCGCCGAGTGAAGCCCCGAGCAGCAGGAGGTAATTGGGCGAGGAGGAGGAGCCGGGAACAAGCGCGCGATCGACGAGGTCAAGCCGCGTGGCATGGATGCCGGCAGCTACGTTTGCCTGATTCAGCTGAGAGTAAAGGCTCTGGTAAAGGGTCCGGTTTGACAAAGCCTCCTGCGAGAGCAGTTCAAGCTGGACTGCGTCATCGGTGAACTTGTCGGCCAAATGCTGCTGTTTTGCGAGCTGGCCGCGCAAAGCGTCCTCGTTCTGCTGTGCGTAGCGGAAGTCGTTTTCGGCGCGTGTACGAAGACGAGACATTTCAGCCGCGATCTCGCTGTCAAGTGTCTGTGCTTGACTATTGAGCTGGATCAAGCGTGGGTTTTGCGCGCCATAGCGGGTTTGGAGATCGGCCAGTTCCAGTCTGATCGAGGTTTGTTGTGTGCGGAGGCCGCGTAGAAGCTCGAGGCCGCCCGCCTGCGAGCCTCCGCTGCCCGCCAGAGCCAGAGAACCAAGACCTAGAACGACCTCCGGATCCTGGCTTTGCGTCAGTTTAGCGATAGTTTCGGCGGAAATACGGCTAGCCTCGGCTGCGGTGAGTTCCGTGTTGAGGCTGTTGAGCCGATCGAGCACAGCATTGTGCGCCTCCGTGGGTAGACCGCTCTGGCCGCCTGCCTGCGTAGAGGGCTGCACATCGATCCCGGCAAGGCCGGTTTTGTGCTCAAAGTCGGCGAGTGCCTGCTCGGACTCGCGCACGCGGTCGCGCAAGGTTTCAATTTCTTTCGAAATCCAGAACGAAACGGTGGCGTTCGAGTGAAGTCGGCGCTCCATGGTATCGGCGATAAAGGTCTCGGAAAGAGTGTTGGCAACCTGGGCGGCTACAATTGGGTCGGGGCTGCGAAACGCGATGTTTATCAGCCTGCTTTCCGGTACGGAGCTGACTTTGAGCGCTTTCCCGAATAGGCGAAGGTACGCGTCGCGAGTTTTGGGCGCACGGTCGAGTGAAAGACCTGCTTCTTGCTTGATATGTACGGAGCGGAAAGGGGCCTGTAAGGGCAGGTGAAGCCGTTCGATAACTTCAAGCGCGAGACCGCTCGACTGGAGGACGCTGGTATCGGTTTCGACTTCGGTCTTCACGTCTTCAGGAAGGCTGCTGCCTTCGGGTGAAAACACTCCGCTTGTCGCCGTGCCTTCACGGTTGACTTCGAGCGACGCTGTCGCTGTGTACTTGGGTGTCAGGAAAAAGCAAGCAAGCACCCCAAGCGTGAGGCAGCCGAGCGCGCACGAGAGAACCGCTGTCCAACGCGCACGGAGTACAGAAAGCAGATCGTGGATGTTCTCGTAAGGCTCGGAAGATTCCTGCTCGAGAAGTGAAGGGCTCCAGGCTGACCTTGCAGGAGAGTTTAAAGAGCTATACGTGGGGTACATCGGCCGCTGTACTTCGAGTTGCTTCTCCATCATGGGTCTGCATAGCCTCAATCAGAGCAAGGTCGTTCCGTACATTCAACAGTTAGTCGAGTTCTTGCTCGAACTTAGCTGGAGATCGCTGCGGGCACCACAGACGATTTCCTAAACTTGCCACCCTGACAGTGCAAAGTGCGGTTACAGGCCAAGCGTAGACGCGCATTCGGCCTTTTTCAAGCCTAAGCCGGCTGGTTCATTACTTTGGTGTAGAGCGCAATCAATAGCCGGTAATTCTGCTCGGGCGTGTACTTGGCGAGGTAGCAGTCGCGTGCTGCTTGACGCATAACTCGTACCTCATTTGGGTGATTTGCGAACCAAGCAAGCGATTCTGACAATGCTCCGGCGTCGCCGGGGGTGAAGAGCATGCCCGTGTGGCCCGGTTCAATCAAGCTTGCGATGCTGCCGTGGTCCGTGCCGAGCACGGGCAGGCCGAACGAGTAAGCTTCGAGTAGGACCAATGGAAGCCCTTCATACCAGAGAGAAGGCAGCAGCAGAACGCATGCATTGCGCATGGAATCCAGGATTTGCCCGTGTGGAAGCCGGCCCATGAGCTTCAGCCGACTGCCCGGTCGGGCGGCTGCGCGCGCGACCTCCGGCATTAATGGGCCGTCCCCAAGCAGGACGATATCCATGGCGAGCTGACCGGCAGCATCTGCCTTCAATAAGGTATGTAGGCCCTTCTCGGGGCTGAAACGGCCGGCGAACACAGCATAGTTGCCGTCGCCTGCGCCCGCACCGTAATCCGCGGTGAAGTTGGGCTTCACAACGATTTTTTCGCGAGGGATCCGAAAACTGCCGAGCTTGGCGGCCGCGAACTCTGTCAAGGCGATGAATGCGGAAACCTTGCAGGACCATGTCCCGAGCCGGTCGTGCAGGGCCATGCCCAGACCGGTAACGGCGGTGCCAGCTCGGCTATTCCGATAGCAGGCGTGTCGGATTCCCGGAAGGATGGAGCGTTGGGTGAGGCAGTCCTCGCAGGCGGCTCCGTCACGAAACAAGGTAGCGCCTGAGCAGGCAAGGCGATAGTTGTGCAGTGTGTGAACGACAGGTACGCCGGCCTGAAAGCATGCGTCGAAGATGGCGGGCGAAAACGATGGAAAGAAATTGTGCACATGCACGACATCCGGCTGGACTCGTGCGAGGGTCCGCTGAACGAGTCCTTTGGCGCGAAAGGAGTAGATCGACTCAGCGGCAGCAATCGCTTGGCTGAGCACACCCTGGATACGGTCGTTGTCGAGCTCGAGCTGCTCGACGATGTGACCGTGGGCGCGGAGCAGGTTTGCTTCCGCGGCTGCCACGTTGTCTTCGCCTCCGCTTTGCTGGTAGCGGTTATGCGCGACCAGGATGCGCATCGTGTCTCCTCCCGATGTTTCTCAAACTAAGGAGTAGCACACTTGCCCGCTCGTCATGCAGTGAGCTTCAACTTCGGCCAAGGCCCTAGCGAAAGCCGACGAATAACGGCATGCGAAAGCTTGCGCTGGCACCGGAAAGGATGCGTTTCTCCGTCCCGGAGCGGGTTTCATCTATTTGGGTGCTGTACCCGCAACTCGGGCAGTACACGGACTCTGTGTAGATGTACGAGACATCTGCGTCCACGGAGCGGAATGCAATGTCGGACGAGGAAACCGTAGCAGCCGGGTACGCAAGGCCGCCGAGCAGCTCTGTCTGGGCTCCCGCTTGTGTGTCGATCACCGTGCCGCCGCGTTCGGTTTTCATGCCGAGAATCCACGCGGTACCTCCGTTCACGACCTTGGTTCCCGCAACCTCGTCATTGAGCTGGCGCGCCCAGACGTGCTGGCCCGGCTGGATTGTGAGAGCCAGGCTTTCCACGTCCTCCAAATACAGATTGCCTGCGCCGGGTTGGCTCGTGTAGCTCATCCGCGCGTCCTTAACGACGACGGGCCGACTGCCCCGGTGATCAATCTCCAGCCCGTAGCTGAACTGCTCAAGGATGAGCGGGTCGGGGCTGTTGCTCGTAACGATGAATTTGATTCCGCCCCCATTTGTGCCACCGGAGCTGCCATTCACGATGGAGGAAAAGCCCACGATGCGGTCGACCGAGTCCGGCACGGTAACATCTGCTTCGTTGTAGGAAAAATACGAGCCGAAAGGAAAGTAAACGGTGTGCTTGCCTGCATTGAGCACCCCTTGCAGGCCGGCGGTGTCGCCGTACGAGCGTGGAATGAATGCGGCCCAGTCGCTCGGGTCCGCGCTTATGTACAAGGGTGTTTCACTTACCGGTAGCTTGAGGCTGCCTGCGGAGGCGACGCCGGTGAGGGTTTGCGCGCTGCCCGCGAGCAATTCGCCGATGCTGCCGGTCACGGTTTGGGGCACACTGCCGTTGGAGTTCGTGAGTGTGGCGCCGTAGCCGCTTGAATTCACGTTTCGCAGGTAGATTGCAGTGTCTGTTTGTACAGCGGAGCTTGCAGCATTGCCGCCACCGAGGTTGCCGTCAAGCATTACGACTAAACTCCCATGGTTGGTAAGCGCCGGGACCGTATTCGTGCTGAACAGGCCGCGAATGCTGAGCGGCTGGCTGTTGTTGCGGATTCCAGCCACGTTTTGCCCTTGGAGCGTGACCGCCTCCATGGTGACGCCGTACTCGGCGTTCGCAAGAGCAAATCCACTGTCAAACCCGACCACTTTTGTGTTCCGGATCAGAAGCGGGCCGGCATACTGGCGCGTGAGGTCGATGCCTGCCACGCCAGTGCCATCTTCACTCGTAACCTGTACGTTGTGGATCGCGCCCGTGTTGTTTGAGATATAGCTCAGACCGGTCGCTCCCGGATTGCCGGGAGCGACAGAGAAACCGAGATCCCAAATGTTTTCATGGAACGACTGATTGCCCGCCGGCGTCAGCACGAGCGGTTTGGGGGTTGCTGGGTTGGCAAAGCCCGGGGAAGCCGGGGCGAGCCGGATGACAGAGTTGCCCGCACCCGCGCCCTGCAAGGTTACGCAGCAGCCAATCCAGCGTAGCGTATCGCGTACAAGGTATGTGCCCGGCGGAAAGTACAGGGCTTTCGGTCGCCCGTAATAGTCGAGCGAGGTATCCGCGCGTCCGTCGGCAAGCGCGGCTCGAATCGCGGCGGTGTCGTCCGTGACGCCGTCGCCTACAGCACCGTAACTCTTCACGGAGGGCATAAAGCCGGCGGGAAATATAAGCGGGCTTGGAGCCAGGGAGGTCCCGGCAACCGCAGCGCTCGATGCAGCTCCGGGGCCAGATGTCCCTTGTTCGTGGAAAGCCGTTGTCGAGCAGCCGACAGTGCTGAATAAAGAAAGCAAAGCGGCAAAGTCCCGGAGCTCAATGCGCCGGGATACCAGGCGCGGAAAAGATGCGGGGCGTCGTGTGCGGAGAAGGAACCGAACGGGAAACATGGGTGGAGTATGCATCGGCAAAAATCAACCCGAGCATGAGATTCGCTCTGAAAAGAATGGCTTCGGCCCGATCCGGAACCAGTCCCAAATCGGTTCATGTCGCTTTTATGCACGTGCCTATATGGCGTTTTACGGAGCCGGGAGCCGCTCAGGAATGATGCACGGAAGAAATGCTCAGCAATCGTGTGTAGGTACCGACAACAAAAACGCGTCTTCTTCAGCGTCGATCGGTGCTTCAGCAAAAGTTCCACCGCTGCCGCGCTTGCGTTTAGAAACGTAGAGCACCAACTTGGCTGGTTGCCTGGGTTCGCACCGCAACCTCGTCCCGCGCCAGGCATCTTACCTGCCACTCGCTTCACAACCTATTGCCGGTTCTCGCCTCCAAGCGCGTTCCTCTGACTTAGCGGGCAGCTCCCGTTTCTGCCTCGAATCGCGCCCGCACCGCTTCCCAGGTCTTGCCGAGCCCCTCGACCAGTGGCGTTCGGGCGCTCCATCCGAGTGCGCGTATCCGGCTCACATCCAGCAGCTTGCGCGGCGTTCCATCCGGCTTCGACGGGTCGAAGCGCATCGCGCCACGGTACCCCACCACAGCGCAAATCAGCTCTGCAAGTTCGCGGATACTCACGTCCTCGCCGGTCCCGATGTTGACGAGCGGCGGCCCCGACGTCGAAAGCAGCCCGTCGTATCGCGGCTCGTCCAATGTCAGCAAGTGCACGCAGGCTGCCGCCATGTCGTCGACATATAGCAGTTCCCGTCGCGGCGTTCCCGTGCCCCATACCTCGACCTCCGGCGCTCCGGCCAGCTTTGCTTCCGCCACCTTTCGGAGAAGCGCGGGCAGCACATGCGAGTTCTGGAGATCGAAATTGTCGTTTGGACCGTACAGGTTCGTCGGCATGGCTGCCAGATACCGCGTTCCATACTGCCGGTTGTACGACCAGCACATTTCCACTCCCGCGATTTTCGCTAGCGCATACGGCCGGTTTGTCGGTTCGAGCGGCCCCGTCAAAAGAAACTCTTCACGAATCGGTTGCGGGCACAGTTTTGGATAGATACAACTCGATCCCAGGAAGAGTAGCCGGTCCACACCGGTCCTCCGGCTCGCCTCAATGACGTTGTTCTGGATGAGCAGGTTATCTCGGAGGAACTCCGCCGGGTACGTATGATTGGCCAAAACCCCGCCCACCTTTGCCGCCGCCAGCACGACATATTCGGGTCGCCCACGCTCAAAAAATCTTTCTACGTCGTGCTCGTTCCGCAGCTCAAGCTCGCTATGCGCCTTGGTGAGGATGTCATGGTATCCGCGTCGCGCAAGCTCCGTGCAGATGGCTGACCCTACCAATCCTCGATGGCCCGCTACAAAAATCCGGCTCGTCTGCTTCAAAGTCGCCCCTCGCCTCGCGGTTTGAAGAGAAGCCTAGCTTGTTACCAACCTCTCCTTGCGCATGCCTTACTTTAAGCAACTGCAAGGCAACGCTTTGTACCACATTCAGGTAAGAACTCCGGAATTACGGTACTTTAGTGTGCCTTTTCGTTACTTTTTACCTGTTACTTGGCGTCCCGTAACAGTTGAATGGGGCTGCGCCGGTTTATGCGCATCAAGCAAAGGAGAAGCACAGCCCATGCGGCTCACCCCCATCCTCCCTCTTTCAATCGCGGCTCTTCTAGGCTCCTCGCCCCTTTTGGGGCAAACCAACGTCCTTACCTGGCATAACGACAACGCCCGCACTGGGCAAAATCTTTCCGAGGCCATACTCACTCCTTTAAAAGTGAGGGCGTCGACGTTCGGCGAGTTGTTTCAGCTCAAAGTCGACGGCAAGGTCGATGCCGAGCCTCTTTATGTGTCGGCGCTTTCCATTCCCGGCAAGGGTATCCATAACGTGCTTCTCGTCGCTACCGAGCACGACAGTGTGTATGCCTTCGACGCCGACACAGGAGCGATTCTTTGGCAGGCCTCCACGCTCAAGGGAGGGGAAACCACTTCCGACGCTCGCAATTGCGACCAGGTAACGCCAGAAATCGGCATCACCGCGACGCCCGCGATCGACCTCGGAAAAGGGTATATCTACGTCATCGCGATGAGCAAGGACGCGAGTGGCCACTACTATCAGCGAATGCATGCGCTTTCGCTTTCAAGCGGCGCCGAACAATATGGCTCGCCGCTGCTGATCAAGGCGAGCGTGCCTGGGAGCGGCGACGGAAGCGACGGAAAGACCGTCACCTTCGACCCGGCGCAGTACAAAGAGCGGCCTGGACTGCTGCTGGTCGGCAACAATCTTGTTACCAGCTGGAGCTCCCACTGCGATGACCGCCCCTACACCGGCTGGATGATGAGCTACGACACGACCAACGGCGCGCAAACGGGTCTGGTCGACTTCGCACCCAACGGCAACACCGCCGCACCGTGGAACGCGGGCGCGGGTCCTGCCGCGGATGCTGCGGGCAACATCTTCATCTCGCTCGGCAATGGGACCTTCGACACCAATCTGAACGGGGCGGGTTTCCCGAGCCAGGGCGATTTCGGCAACTCTCTAGTCAAGCTTGCCTTCGGCGCGAACGGGTTGCAGCCGACGGATTACTGGACCATGTTTAATTCAAACGTCGAGTCGAGCTACGACGCGGATCTCGGCTCGGGCGGCGCGATGCTGCTTCCTCCGCAGCGGGACAGCCGGGGGATCGCACGCCAGCTGGCCGTGGTCGCGGGCAAGGATACCAATATCTATGTGCTCGATCAGCAGAACCTGGGCAAATTCAATCCCAATTCCAATGTCACATTGTACCAGGAGCTTGCCGGAGCGCTTTCAAATGGCATGTGGTCGAGCCCGGCCTACTTCAACGGGCATGTGTACTACGGCTCGGTCAACAGCGTTCTACGCTCGTTCGACGTGAACAATGCTCTGCTTTCAAGCTCACCAAGTTCCAGCACGGCGAGCACCTTTACGTATCCGGGCACGACGCCGAGCGTATCGGCGTTCGGCCAGAAAAACGGGATCGTATGGGCGGTGGAGAACGGTGGCCAAGCCGCGCTTCACGCTTATGACGCCAACAATCTCGCAACCGAACTTTACAACAGCAATCAGGCGGGCGGACGCGACCACTTCGGCGCTGGTAACAAGTTCATCACGCCGACAATCGCGAACGGCAAGGTGTATGTCGGGACGCAAAACAGCGTAGCCGTCTTTGGCCTGCTGCGCACAAGCAAGCCGCCCCTGGCCGATGGCGACTACGCGCTGACGAATGGCGCGAGCAAGCTCCTGCTCGCCGACTTTTACGCTTCGCAGGACCCCTCCACCGAGATCATCCAGTTTGTTCCCTATGGGGGCAATTACGAGACCTGGTTTTTCTCCTGGCAGGGAAACGGCTACTACCAGATCCAGAACGCGGCAACAGGTCTGTTCCTGTCTGCGAACCAGGGTGGTGGTCCGCTGGTACGGCATCTGCTGCCTGCCAACGACGATACCCAGCTCTGGTCCGTGACAAGCGTAGGCGCGGGTTACGTTCTGCGCAACAAGGCGACCGGCACGGTGCTCGCCGACCCGAACAGCAATCCCAATCCCGCCGGCTTGCAGCTGTTACAAGCTGCGGGCGGCGCGAACCAGACGTGGGCGGTGCAGCCCGCGCAATAGTTTGAGGAGGTGAACGAGGAACGCAAAACCGAAAGGCTGCGCAGCGTGTACCTGTGCTATCGCAGCCTTCCGGCGGCAGGATGCATAGCCGCGTCCGGCTGCCGGGCTCGGGGGCAAGCTTCTGCTTCTTACCAATGCAGGCGCTTGCCTTTAGCCAGCGATGACGAGCAGGTTTGGCCCGCAATCTAACTGCCCGCGCGCGTAAAGATCGTGCTCCAAAGCTCCTTGAGGCCGGCGCCGGTTTTGGCTGAGCACAGCAGGAGCGGCTCTTCTTCGGCGGAGGCGAGTTGGAGGCCTCCGCGGAGGGCGGCGACGGCTTTGGGTCGTCCATTGCCGCTTAGCCGGTCGGCTTTGGTGCCGACGAGCAGGAAGCGCCGGCCCGCATCGCGAAGAAAAGAAAGCAGTTGCGCATCGGACTCCTGCGCTGGGATGTTCGCGTCGATAAGGCATAGGCAAAGGGCGAGCGTTTCCCGTTCGCGCAGGTAGGGGTCGATGAAGGAGGGCCATTCCGCGGAGATCGATTTGGAGATTTTCGCATAGCCGTAGCCGGGCAAATCGGCGAAAAGCACCTTAGGCGGCGAATCCTGACGCTCGTGAATCGCGAAGAAGTTGATGGCGCGGGTGCGGCCGGGCGTCGAGGAGACGTGGGCTTGCTTGGAACCGAGCAGGGCATTGATCAGGCTGGATTTGCCGACGTTGGATCGACCGAGAAAGGCGACTTCCGGCGCGCCCGGAGGAGGAAAATGGGCCGGGGCGGTGGCAGAGAGGAGGAATTTCGGTATTGTCGGCATGGGCTTTCGGGAGATGAGTCGGAGCGAATATGGCGGTCAGAAACGCGCTTAAGTTGCGCTTTTTTGTGTCCACTCGCGATTGTAGTTTGTTCGTCTTTCACCAAGCATGGTGCAACTCTTATGACCTCCGTCATCGGAGTCCTAGCCGGGAAGTTTTCCCGTTTCGGGAAGTATGTGTGCCGATTCGGTCGAGAAAAAGGCGGAAAGCTTACTCATCAGTTAAGTCTCCGATTGGAAACCTATGCAGCTGTGTGAGTCTGTTTCGCATTTGTGATTAGAATGCACCGGCTCGACGAAAGCAGGTTTTCGCTACGCTCAGGACGACACTCTTTTGAATGTGCCGGGAGTCTCGGCGAGCTTGGAGGAAAAAGCATCCCTCGTTTCGCTCCTTGCATGACAACGACTCGAGGCAGAGTGGGATTGGCGCCCTAAATGAAGACCCAGGTCTCAGAACGAGACCTGGGCACCGCACTTGATCGACGCTAAAACCTAGACCAGAGACCCGAGCCTACTGGTGGGGGCGGATCTCCGTCTGGAGCGCGGGAACGTCGAGCAGGACCTCGGGGGTTTCCTCGGCCATTTGCGGCAGGGGACCTTCGAGAGCGATCCCGAGGACCTCGTCCATGGACTCGACGAAATGGAGCTTCATGGCGGACCGGAGGGCTTCGGGAAGGTCGGGTAGGTCCTTTTCGTTCTCCTTTGGCATGATGGCTTCGAAAACGCCGGCGCGGTGGGCGGCGAGGAGCTTCTCCTTGAGGCCGCCGATGGGCAGGACCTTGCCGCGGAGGGTGATCTCGCCGGTCATGGCGATGTCGCGGCGGACGGGAATCTTGGTCAGCGCGCTGGCCAGGCCCGTGGCGAGGGTGATGCCGGCGGAGGGGCCGTCCTTGGGGATGGCGCCTTCGGGCAGGTGGATGTGGATGTCGATGTTGCGGTAGAAGTCCTTGGGCAGGCCGAGGTGGGCGGAGCGGGAACGTATGTAGGAGAGGGCGGCCTGCGCGGACTCCTGCATGACGTCGCCGAGCTGGCCGGTGAGGGAGAGTTTGCCCTTGCCGTCCAGCACTTGTATTTCGGTCTGCAATATAGTTCCGCCCATTTCGGTCCAGGCCAAACCGGTGACCAGGCCGACCTCGGACTTTTCGTGGACCTGCGAGTCGCGGAACTTCGCGACGCCGAGGAACTCGTGGACGGTCTCGGCGGTGAGGGATTCCACATGCTTGTTGCCGTTCTTGACGACGCGGCGGGCGACCTTGCGGCAGATATTGCCGATCTCACGTTCGAGATTGCGAACGCCGGCCTCGCGGGTGTACGCGCGGACGATCTCCTTGAGCGCGCCGTCGTCGAAGCTGAGGTTTTCGCCGGTGAGGCCGTTGTTTTCGAGCGCCTTCTTGACGAGGTACTGCTTGGCGATTTCGAGCTTTTCGACCTCGGTGTAGCCGTGGAGCCGGATCACTTCCATGCGGTCTTGGAGCGGGCCGGGGATGGTGTGGAGGACGTTGGCGGTGGCGACGAAGAGAACCTGCGACAGGTCGTATTCAACGTCGAGGTAGTGGTCCTGGAAGGTGGTGTTCTGCTCGGGGTCCAGTACCTCAAGCAGGGCCGAGGACGGGTCGCCGCGGAAGTCGGAGGCCATCTTGTCGACCTCGTCGAGGAGGAAGACAGGGTTCTTGGTGCCGGCCTTCTTCATGGACTGGATGATCTGGCCGGGCAGGGCACCGATATAGGTCCTACGATGGCCGCGAATTTCGGCCTCGTCGCGGACGCCGCCGACCGACATGCGGACGAACTTGCGGCCGGTGGCCTTGGCGATCGACATGCCGAGCGAGGTTTTGCCGACACCCGGAGGCCCGACGAAGCAAAGGATGGAACCCTTGGGATTCTTGACGAGCTGACGAACGGCGAGGAACTCGAGGATGCGATCCTTGATCTTTTCAAGGCCGTAGTGGTCCTCGTTGAGAACCTTTTCGGCGTGCTCAATGGAGCGGGTTTCCTTAGATTTCTTCTTCCATGGCACGGCGAGGAGCCAGTCGAGATAGTTGCGCGAGACTGTAGACTCGGCAGACATCGGCGGCATGGCTTCAAGCTTTTTGAGCTCCTGGATGGCTTTATCGAAGACGTCCTTGGGCATGCCCGCGAGCTCGATTTTCTTCTTGAGCTCGTCCCATTCCGACTTTTCGCCGCGGCCGAGTTCCTTCTGGATGGCCTTGATCTTCTCGTTGAGGTAGTACTCTTTCTGCGCGCGCTCCATTTGCCGCTTGACGCGGGTCTGGATGGAGCGTTCCATGTTGAGTTTCTCTATCTCGACATCGAGCACGCCGGCGATGCGGGTGAGGCGCTCGACGGGGTCGAAAACGTCGAGGATTTCCTGCTTTTCGGCTATTTCGAGCTGGAGGTTGGCGGCAATGGTGTCGGCGAGCTTCGCGGGCTCATCGACGCGGAGGGCAGCCATGGTGGATTCGAGGTTCAGGGACTGTTGAAGCTTGACGTACTGCTCGAACAGCGTGGTGACCTTTTGGGCGAGTTGCTCAACCTGGGCAGTGAGCTCAAGCGAAACGCGACCGGTGCGGACCGTAGCGACGAAGAAGCCGTCCGCGTCGGACATCTCCGTGGCGCGTCCGCGTTCGAGACCTTCGACGAGGACCTTGATGTTGCCGTCGGGCATCTTGACCGACTGGACGATATTGCCGATGGTGCCGACCATATAGATGTCGTTCGCCGTGGGCTCATCGACCCGGGCGTCGTGCTGGGTGGCGAGAAAGATCTTGCGGTCCCCGGTGAGGGCCTCTTCGAGGGCGCGCACGCTGGACTCGCGGCCCACGACGAAAGGGGTCATCATGTGGGGGAAGATGACCATGTCGCGGATGGGCATCATGGGGAGTTTGCGGGTTTCGCCTTTGGGTGCTTTCGGTTCTGGCATTCGAGTCCTTTCAGTGGCCTCTGATTTGACGTGGGAAGGGTCTGTCGGATTCGGCTCTGAGCGCGGGCTCAACCCTGATTGCGTTGATTTGATTGTAATGGTTCGGGGATGGCAGCCCTCAAGAAGCGGGCGGCCTCCGGTCTGCGGAGTGGAGCGGTCTCCAGCTCGCCGGAGGTGAAGGAACCGCCAATTTTGAGAAAAAGCGGTTCAACCACGCAGCTGTCGGCGGTGTTTAAGCTGGTGGAAAGTTTCCCGACGCTGTCCACTCGCACCTGTTCGCATCATCTTATCGCTGGTGACCACCCCCGTGAGATACGCCCGCATAGTCCGTAAGCTGCCGACGCAGGCGCGCGCGACGGAAACCGTGGATGCCATCTGCGAAGCCGCGGTTCAGCTTTTATTCAGGGAAGGCCTCACTTCGCTCACAACAATCCGCGTCGCCAAGCGGGCGGGCGTGTCGGTGGGAACGTACTACCAATATTTCCCCAACAAGGAAGCCCTACTGATCACGCTGGTCGGCAAGCACCTGCGGCTAATCACGGACACACTGGAGGAAGCCTGTCTTCAAGGTCACTACAAACCCTTGCCTCTTATGGTTTCCGAGTTCGTTCACGCATATGTGACGGCCCAGCTTGCCCACATGGATACAGCCAGGGTGATTTACCGGGTAGCTTCGACGATCAGCTCGGAAACGGTGATCGCTGAACAACGCAGCCTTGTTGTCACGGCGATCGCCTCCATGTTGCGCACTTCGCACAGTTTTCCGCCGGATGAGCTGAACATGATCGCGGCGACTTTCTTCGGCGCGCTCGCGGGAGCAACGCGGGCATTGCTCGTCAAGTCACCCGAGATCGCGTCGATGGAGCGCTGGGAGATTCATCTCCAAAAGTTGGGGTTGGCCTATCTCGAAAGTTTCCAGCTTCGGAGCTGAAGCGGTTCTCGTACCCACGTAGAGTAAACAGCAACGCTGGACGTGGTTTTCCGTCGAGAAAAGCCATATTGCAGGCAAACTTGTTCTCCACACCGACACGAGAATGGTTACAGCTTCCCAGGCTTGGCCGGATTTTGCAGCCCTACCGTCCGAGCGCAGATGCCGAATGCAAGCAGCTCGCGTGGTGAGTTGTTCGCATTCCATACGTAGAAGGCGATCTTTCTCAACACCCTCATTCGAGACAGCTTTGCTTGAAATCGAGGAACAACGATGCTCGCCGCGATTCGCATTCCTGCCTCGATCCCCCTGCTGCCGGCGGCCTATAAAGACCCCACTGAAGCTACTTCAGAAGAAAGCAAAGGGGTGGTTCGTATGGGCTCTGTCCGGCAACAGTTGGGTCACAATCGCAGGAGTTTCAGCAAGAAGCATGGGGCTTTAGTTGCCCTCCTTTCCTTGGGCGTTTTCGCGCTCGAGCATGGGGCGAGCGCGCAAGGCTCGTTCAGCATTGAGAACGGACCTGGAGCCACAGCTTTCGGCGGACCGGGTTTCGGTGGACCGGGTTTCGGCGGATCTGAGCACAGTTGGCCGTTCTGGGGAGGCAACCTCGAGAACACACATGCCGGTGCCGGAGAGTTCGCCATCGGCAAGGAAAACGTCGGCAAGCTGGAGCCGAAGTGGGTTTTTGATACCGCGGGCGATGTGTTCGCGACACCCACGGTGGACGGCGGTTCGGTGTACGTGCCCGACCAAGGCGGCTATCTTTACCGCATCAACGCGGCTACGGGAAAGGCCATTTGGAGTCATAAAGTCTCTGAATATACCGGCAACCGGGCGTCCTTTTCCAGGAACTCTCCTGCGGTCGGGCCGACGCAGGTGATCATCGGCGACCAGGCGGCAGGCACATTGATGTCGGTGGATAAGAACACGGGTGCCTTATTGTGGAAGACCACTGTCGATGCTTCCGTTGGGGCCATCATCACCAACTCCGCCGTTATCGTGGGCAACCGGGTGTACGTGGGCGTGAGTTCTTTATCGGAGTCCATCGCGATTTCCAACCCAAACTTCCAGATCACCTTTCGTGGAAGCATTGTCGCGCTCGACTTGCAAACCGGAAACCTTCTTTGGCAGACGTATACAGTTCCGACTGGCTACACAGGCGGAGCCGTATGGGGCAGCAGCTTTGCCGTCGATCAGCGGCGCAGCTCTTTGTTTGTCACTACCGGGAACAACTATTCCGTACCCGCGAAGACAACCGCGTGCCTGGCAGCGGCCGGGACAAACGTCAAGGCGCAGTTAGCTTGCCTGGATCCGGAAGACTATCTGGATTCGGTGCTGGCGCTCGATATGCAGACGGGCGCTGTCAAGTGGGGGCACCGGCTGGAAGGCTCCGATACGTGGTTAGGGTCCTGCGTGGTACTGGGCGAGAGCGGCATCCCTTGTCCCGACCCGAGTGGCCCCGATTATGATTTCGGTTCCGGAGCGAACTTTATTCGTACTGTGGTTGACGGCAAGCTTGTCGAGGCGATTGGAGCGGGGCAAAAAAGTGGAGTGTACTGGGCGCTGAACCCCGACACCGGTGCCGTGCTTTGGGGAACTCAAGTCGGCCCCGGAGGCGCCCTCGGCGGCATCGAGTTCGGCTCCGCGGCCGACGGCAAGCGCATCTACGTGGGCATCAACAATACGAACAACGCCGACTACCTGCTGCAGCCGGCAAAGACCCAAACGGGGAACGGCGGAACTTGGAACGGAGGATCATGGGCTGCGCTCAATCCGGCGAATGGAGCCATCCTGTGGCAGGTGCCGGTCACAGGCGCCAACCCGTTCAATCCCGCGCTGCCCGCGGGTACCGAGGCGCAGATCACCGTGGCCAATGGCGTGATGTATGCCGGCTCGCAGTCCGGAGACATGGATGCCTTGGACGCCTCAACCGGGCAACTGCTGTGGACATTCGCGAGCGGCGGCACCGTGGTCTGCGGCCCGTCGATCGTGGACGGCACGCTGTACTGGGGTTCGGGCTGGTCTACCTTCGGCGCGGGCACGGACAACAAGAAGCTGTATGCATTTTCTCTTCCCGCAGGGTCCGGCCGAAAGGGTCCAGGGGGAACTCATTAGCGCCGAGAACAGTGGCTCGTGTCCTTCGCATCGCTCAGGATGACTCTGTCCCAAAGTGGAACGATTCGAAAATGCGCATGAAAAGGCCCGCTTTGCAAGCGGGCCTTTGAGCGTAGGAGTGTTGAAGATTAACCGGCTTTGTCAAGGAGCGAGTAAGACAGATCCCGGTTCTTAACCATCTCCGCCGTGATCTCCATGTCCTTGATTTTCTTGTTGCCGGGGAGATGGTACATGAGGTCGAGCATAAGTTCCTCGAGGATCATGCGCAACCCGCGTGCGCCGACCTTGCGGGACAAAGCTTCCTGGGCAACGGCCTTCGCGGCGTCGTCTGTGAAGTGGAGCTGGACGCCCTCGTACTCGAAGAGCTTCTGGTACTGCTTGAGGATGGCGTTGCGTGGCTTAGTAAGGATTTCGACCAGGGCTACCTCGTCGAGCTCGTCGAGAATGCCGATGACGGGGAGGCGTCCGACGAACTCGGGAATGAGGCCAAACTTGATGAGGTCCTGGGGCTCGGCCTGGCGGAGAAGTTCGGCGTCGCGCTGCTGGCGGACATCGGTGAGGCCTTCGGCGATCTGCTTTTCCGTGAGGGCCTTGAACCCGAGCGCTTTTTTGCCTACCCGGCGGCCAACGACGCGCTCAAGACCGACAAAGGCGCCGCCGCAGATGAACAGAATGTTCGTGGTGTCGACCGGGGTGAACTCCTGGTGCGGGTGCTTGCGGCCGCCTTGCGGGGGCACGTTGGCCACTGTTCCTTCGAGGATCTTAAGCAGAGCTTGCTGGACGCCTTCGCCGGACACGTCGCGGGTGATGGAGGGGTTCTCGTCCTTGCGGCCGATCTTGTCGATTTCGTCGATGTAGATGATGCCGGACTGGGCGCGGGCGACGTCACCGTCGGCGGCCTGAAGGAGCTTGAGGATGATGTTTTCGACATCCTCGCCGACGTAGCCGGCCTCCGTGAGGGTGGTGGCGTCGACGATGGCGAAGGGGACGTCGAGCATTTTCGCGAGGGTGTGGGCGAGCAGGGTTTTGCCGGAGCCGGTGGGGCCGACGAGGAGGATGTTGGACTTGGACAGCTCGACATCGTTGCCGCGGACCCGGTTCATCTGGATACGCTTGTAGTGGTTGTAAACGGCGACAGCGAGCTTCTTCTTGGTCTGGTCCTGCCCGATAACGTATTCATCGAGAAAGGCGCGGACCTCCAAGGGTTTGGGCAAATGCGTGGGTGCTGCCCCGGCCGGTGTTTCGCTGCGGTCGTCCTCCAGGATGGAGTTGCAGACCGCTACGCACTCGTCGCAGATGTAGGCCCGCGGATAGTCGCTGGGCGAGGAGATCAGCTTCGCGACTGCGTCCTGCGACTTGTGACAGAACGAGCAGCGAAGTGCGTCGTCGGTTCCCGTGCGCGTTTTCATTGTTGCTGCTCCTAAGTCTGTGAACCGGTTTTTCTACGTCTTTGGCCGGTCGGTAATCCGGTCGATGATCTCGTCGATGATGCCGTACTCTTTTGCCTGCGGGGCGTTCATGATGAAGTCGCGCTCCACGTCGCGCTCGATGCGGTCGAGCGGCTGGCCGGTGTGCTTGCTCATCAGGTTGTTGGTGATTTCACGGATACGAAGGATTTCACGGGCGTGAATGTCGATGTCTGTCGCCTGCCCGCTGAGTCCACCCATCGACGGCTGGTGGATAAGGATGCGGGAATTGGGGAGAGCAAAGCGCTTGCCGGAGGTCCCGGCTTGAAGAAGAAAAGCTCCCATGGAGGCTGCCTGGCCTATGCAGTAGGTGACGACGTCGTTTTTGATGAACTGCATGGTGTCGTAGATGGCGAGCCCCGCCGTGATCGATCCGCCGGGGGAGTTGATGTAAAGCTGGATATCCTTTTCCGGGTCTTCGCCGGACAGGAAAAGCATTTGCGCGATGATGAGGTTCGCGATCTGGTCGTCGATGGGGGTGCCCAGAAAGATGATGTTGTCGCGCAGCAGACGGGAGTAAATGTCGTAGGCGCGTTCGCCTCGGCTCGTCTGCTCAACCACCATAGGTACAAGTGCCATAGCTGCTTTTTCCTTATGTGCTGCGGTGAATGTCTATGATCCCAGCTTACCCAATTTTTCATAGAGCAGGGCGCCGGTTTTTTCGCGACGGATCTGCTCGCGGATACGCTCGATGGAGCCATCTTTTTGGAGGCGGTCGCGGAGGGTGTGAAGAGGTTCGCGGGTCTGGACGGAGAGCATTTCGAGTTCCCGGTCGAGCTCCCCGTCCACGATCTCGACGCCCTCAAGCTGGGCGATCTTGTCGAGGATGAGCGTACCCTGGACCTCGCCGAGAGCGCCCTCACGCTGAGCGGCGCGGAGGCGGGGAAAGTCGAGCTGGCGCATCTGCTCCTCGGCCATGCCCTGCTGGGCAAGGGCGCGAAGGCCGCGGTCGAGCCGGGCATCGATCTGCTGCTGAACGAGCGACTCGGGGATGGGAAAGGGGTATTTTTCAGCCAGCGCTTCAAGAACCTTATCTTTGGTGGCGGCTTCCGCGCCGCGACGCTTGTCGGCGCTTAAGTGCTCGCGGAGCTTGGTCTTGAACTCGTCCAGAGTGTCGTAGTTGCCAAGCTCCTTGGCGAACTCGTCGTTCATCTCCGGGGCGTTTTTGCGCTTGATCGCCTTCACTTCCACATCGTAGGCGATGGTCTTGCCTCCGAGGCGGGGCTCACCGAAGTCCGCGGGGTAGGCGACCTCGAACTTGATTTCCTGGCCGGGCTTCGCGCCGCGGAGAGCGTCGTTGAAGGCGGGAAGAGTGTTCTTGCTGCCGATTTCGAGCTGTATATCCTGGCCGGCGATGGGCTCGTCGAGTTTTTCATCGCCCTGGACGGTGCCGTTGAAGGTGATCACGGCGAAGTCGCCGTTGGCGAGCTCGCGATCTTCCTCGACCGGCTCCATCGTGGAGCGGGAGTCGCGGACGCGGTCCATCTCGGCATTGAATTCTTCCTCGGTCAGCTCGGCCGGCTCACGCTCCACCTTGACCTCCCCATAACCGTCAAGGTTGATCTCAGGCATGACCTCGAAAAGGGCCTTGAAGCGGAGGGGCTCGCCGTCCTGGAGCTCGAGTTCGGTGACCTGGGGCTGCGAAATGGGCTGGACACCCTGGGCATCGAGGGCGGAGCGGAAGTGCTGGGGCAGGAGCTGCTCGACGACATCCTGGCGGATCTGCTCGTCGAAGCGCTTGCGGATCAAGGCCGGCGGGATTTTGCCGGCGCGGAAGCCGGGGATGCGGGCTTGGCGGGTGTAATTCTTGACGATGCGGCGGAAGGCGGTCGTCACTTCGTCAGCGGGAATGACCACCTCAACGTCGCGGGTGCACTCGGGATTCAAAAGTGGCGCGCCTGCCGGGTGAGCATGGGTGTGCTCGGCGTGGTCCCCAGGTAGGTCTTGAGCCTGGTCTTGAGCCTGGTCTCGGCTGAGTTCCTGGTTTTGTTGCTCGGGAGCAGGCGTGGGGGTTTCTTCAGGAGTGGTCGCGAGAATTTCTGTTGAGCTCAACGTATGCCTTCCGGTAGGCTCGTCCCTTCGAGAATACTGGTGGTCCGGTGCATGGCGTTCGAGGGCCTGCACGGAACGGGGACGTGCTCTGCTCATCATGCTACGGAGCTTTGGCGAGCGGGTCAAACCACGCGGTTGCGCCGTTCCGGGATGGGGGGCGCTGAGGAAACTCGCCCCCTTTCCCGTTTCAGTTCCCGCCGGGGCCACCCAATGCCTGGGGTATCGGTGGAGGCGGTGGTGGAGGGGGCACAAACAACCGCAGGCGGACTTTCCAGGTGACACTTTGGCCGGGCTGGAGGACGACCATGCCTGTATCCGCGCCGTTCCACTCCTTGCCGAACGGATCGGCGAAGTTGAACTGGGGCTCGATGGCGACGAAATCCTTCGTCGGAGGAGCGTAGACCTGGACGGTTTTGATCTCGGGCGACAGCGCCTCGACCTTGATGCCGTACTTGGACGCCGGATCGATCAGTTCGACGTCGGCGCCGTCGCCGGTGCGGGTGAGGGAAGAAAAGTTGTCATCGAGGAACTGCCCGGCCAGCGGTTTGCCTTCGGGCGCATTGAAGTCGTAAGGGGTGCCGGCGACCGGCTTGAGCTTGCCGGTTGGGAATACGTCGTCGTAGTTGTTGACCTCAGCCAGCTTGGCTGCCGGGATGTGGAGCCGGGCCTGGGTACGGTCGCCGCTCGGGATGGCGAAGTAGGGGTGCCAGCCGATGGCCATGGGCTCCGCGGTCGCGCCCACATTTTTCGCCGTAATCGTTGCGAGAACCGCGTCGCCCGAAAGGGCAATTTCAAACTGAAGGTCCGTGTTCCCGAACCAGTGGCCGCCGAAGTTGCCTGCGTGGAGGATGCCGGAAACGGTTTGGCCGTCGGCGGTAGTGGTTTTCTGAATATTGTCGACTTTGCTGGCAAGGATGAGCCCATGGATCGCGTGCTTTTGCGCACCCGGTTTTTTGGCCGCGAAATCGGCTGGGAGTACCAGTTTTTGCCCATGCCAACTGGTCATGACGCCATTGCCGTCCGCGGTCAGCGGGCCGATGATGCGGTTGGGGTACGGCACCAGGAACGCGCCGCCGAAGCCGAAGCTCGCCTGGCCGAACTCATCGCCGGGGCCGCCGTTGAGCTTGCCCGCCGCTTCCGTCAAGCCCGGCGAGGCCAGAAGGCTGATCTCACCCTTGCCGGGGAGGTTGGCCGTGACCTGGAAGAGATTGAAGCCGCGCCCGGGAAGCACCTGCGCCGAAACGAACTGGGGCGTGGTGGAGTCCACGGAAGGCTGCCGGCGTAGAGTGACCACGTCTTCCCCGCCAACCTGCATCGAGTGATCGGTGACGAGCGGCTGCGGCGCATTGGGGTTGCCGGGCTGCGCGTGCTTGCCGCAGCCGGAAACGAGCAGCGCGGCTGCGAGGAGGGGAGCGGTGGTGCGGGCGGACAGGTTGCGCAAAGCGTTCCTCGTACTCAGCTGAAGTGGCCGCGTGAAAACCCGTGGTACACCATGGGGCGCGGCCTGCCAATTCTACGATGCGCAAGGGAGTTCCGGCGCAACTGGTTCTTCGCCGGGCACCCTCGCCGATCTCAGATCGTCCGAGGGCTCGCTATGATCGAAGGAAGACATGCGATCGCCTGCCAGTGTTGCGGACTTGAATGCGCGCGTTGTGGAGTGCGCCCGGTGCTCGCGGCTCCGCGCGTACTGCGAGGGGATCGCGCGGGAAAAGCGCCGCGCTTACCGGCACGAGGAGTACTGGGGCAAGCCTGTGCCCTCCTTCGGCGACCCGGAAGCGCGTGTGCTGCTGCTCGGCCTCGCGCCGGGCGCGCATGGGTCCAACCGGACGGGGCGGCCGTTTACCGGCGACGGCTCCGGGGCTTTTTTGTATCCGCTGCTTTGGGAGGCGGGCTTCGCCTCGCAGCCGCATGCGACGGCTCGTGGAGATGGAATGCAGCTCACCGGGCTTGCCATAACCTCAGTTGTGCGGTGCGCGCCGCCGGACAACAAACCCAACGCCGAAGAGCTCGCGAACTGTGCGCCGTATCTGGATGAGGAGCTTGCTCTTCTCCACGAGCTGCGCGTCCTTGTCGCGCTGGGCAAGATCGCTTTCGATGCGTACACGGCGTTTCTGCAGCGCACCGGGGTGATCGCACGGCGGTCGCAGTACG
Organism: uncultured Acidobacteriaceae bacterium; assembly: GCA_964247895.1. Taxonomy (GTDB): domain Bacteria; phylum Acidobacteriota; class Terriglobia; order Terriglobales; family Acidobacteriaceae; genus EB88. The sequence goes on along the minus strand of CAXTWG010000006.1, from coordinate 31,638 downwards.
TTTTCTCGCACGGGGCTGAGTACGGACTACCCACCGGGCGCCACCTGCTCGCGACGTACCATCCATCCCTGCAAAATACCAACACGGGCCGGCTGACCGCGCCCATGTTGCTGAGGGTGCTCGGACGCGCCCGTGAGTTGGCCGGCCTGCCATGACCGGGATAAAGCGTTCCGTCGCAAGCCGGCGTTTCTCAATGAATCAGTGAATTGGAAACTCGCGCATGCTTCTCGACATTCTCATCGTATGGCTCGCCCTTATGCTGCTCGGCTCGCTCCCATGTTGGCCGTACAGCCGCAACTGGGGCTACTACGGTACGGGCGGTATCGGCATGGTGCTGCTGCTCGTGGTGCTCTTGGCGCGGTGCGACATTGTCTAGAAGCATTTTCCCTGATGCTGTCGAGCGCGGAGAGTAGCTCCATGTGGCTTTTCTTTACGGAAAAGCCACCCTCACAGTCGCTGGGCCCTGTATACCTTCAGGGAAAATGCTCTAGAAGCGCACGGGGGTAGGCTCAGCGAAGAAGCCGTGCGGTTCCGCTCTCGTGAGCGGGCGCTCACCGGCGGGATTTCTTCAGTGCGGAACCGGGCATCGGGATTGAAGCCCCTCAGGAACGAGCAAGCTCGCTGACCAGAACGTAGCCGATGCCACGCATGGTTTGAATCATGTTTTTACAGGCAGGGCTAAGCTTCGCACGCAGGCTGTGTACGTGGTAATCCAGGTTGCCTTTGCTCACGTCAGCGCCGTAGCCCCATACAGCAGTGGCGAGCTGGTCGCGGGTGACGACCTGCCCGGTGCGGCGTATCAGGGTTTCAAGCAGCATGTACTCGCGTCGCGTGAGCTTCAAAGGCTTGCCATCGAGGCGCGCCACACGCCGGCTGAAGGACAGCGTAAGAGGGCCGAGGCTGGCAACCGTGCCTTGGGGGATGGCTCCGCGGCGAGCCACGGAGCGAATCCGCGCTAAAAACAGGTCCAGGTCGCACGGCTTGGTCATGTAGTCGTCGGCTCCGGAGTCGAGCGCACGGACCATTTCCGGCACGGCGTCACAGGCGGACAAAACCAGGACAGGGGTTTGGCAGCGCGCCCGCCGCATTTGCTCCAGAACCGCAAAACCCCCGGTTCCGGGCAGCAACAGGTCGAGTACAACGGCGTCGAAGGACTGCGAGGCGATAAAGCCGGCGGCGCCGTCGCCGCTGGAAAGGCGTGTTGTGGCGGAGCCGGTCTTCTCGAGCGCTCGCTCCAGGGTGCAGGCGAGCTTCGCATCGCTTTCCACAATACAAACTTGCATGGTCCAAGTATTGCGGCACCGTTGTCGAGCCTTTGTGAGCAGGCTGTGAAATTCGTGCGAATGAGCCCAATCCCTAAGCCGCTCCTAAGTTCCATCCGCTTGAATAGGGGTTGCCCGGTGCAGACAGATCGCGTGAAAGGACGCGCTCCGGACCTTTCCCGTTATGCGAACGTTGCGCCCCCTCCCCCTCCATCTGTCCTGTGTGCTGCTTTCCACGGTTGTTTGCGCCGGCGCGCACGCGCAGATCGATCGCGCGGAAATCAACGGTACTGCCGACGACACCAGCGGGGCTCCGCTGGCCGGCGTCACGGTCACGGTCACCCAGGAGGGCACCAATGCCGTCCGGAAAGTGACCACGAACGGCAGCGGCCAGTTCGTGGTGTCGTCGCTGCCGGTGGGCCGGTTCTTCCTCGTTTTCGCCATGCCCGGCTTCGAGGACACCCGTGTCGCCGACATCGATCTGCACTCGGGCGATGTGCGGACGTTGAATCAGCGCATGGCGGTCGGCTCCGTGAGCCAAACCGTTTCGGTCGAAGCAGACAAGGAGGGCGCGCAGCTGGAAAAAAGCGATGCAACCTTCGGCGGCACCGTGCAAGCCGTGCAGATACGGGAGCTGCCGCTGAACGGCCGCAACATCGCCAACCTGGAGGTGCTGGCACCGGGCGCGATCGACAGCGGCTCCGGCGCGCAGTCCACGATTCGCTTTGCCGGCCAGGGTATCGACGACAACAACTACCGTTTCGACGGCGTGGACGCGAGCGGCGTGCTGCGCCAAGCCGTCAAATCCGGTTTGCGCCTGCAGTTCTCGACCGAAGCAGTTTCGGAGTTCAAGGTCGATGCCGGCGCGTATACAGCGGATACGGGAGGCTCAGCAGGCGGGCAGGTCAGCCTCATCTCCAAGAGCGGCACCAATGCCTTTCACGGCAGCGTGTTCGATTACCTGCGCAACAGCTACTTCGACGCGCAATCGCCGATCAAGTCGGCGACGCCCACCAAAGCGCCCGTTTTCCAGCTCAACCAGTTCGGCGGAAGCCTGGGCGGCCCGATCGTCAAGGACCGCACGTTCTTCTTCGTGGATTACGAAGGCTTTCGCCAGCAGCTCGGCGGCGTGCCGGCTACGGGGTTCGTGCCGAGTCCGGCATTCCGCAGCACGGTACTGGCGGCGCACCCGGAGCTTGCGCCGTTGGTGAACGCCTTTCCGCAAGGGCAGGCTCCGTCCGCCACGGACCCCAACGCTTACCTGCTGACGACGGTGGTGCCCAGCCCGAACAGCGAGAACTCAGGTACGGTGCGTGTCGACCACCGCTTCAGCGAGAAAGACTCGGCTTATGTCCGCTACAACATCGATGACGGCTCCTCAACCAGCGCGCTCAATGCGGTGGCCCAGGCCAGCACCATCGTGTCGCGGGTACAGAATTTCGCGCTCGAGGAAACGCACATCGTCGGCCCAACCCTGCTGAACGAAGCGCAGTTCGGCTTCAACCGCAACACCTTTGTGCAATCCCAGAACACCGGCATTCCGCTCAACATTACAATCAGCGGTTTTACCGGGCTTGCTGAGAACTACAACAAAACGCAGGTGGGGCAGAGCTTCTCAGTAAACGACACCGTGACCGCCACCAAGGGGCAGCACACAGTCAAAGCCGGCATCGATCTTCGCTTCCCCCAGTACAACGAAGCCAATTCGCTCGACAGCACCGCCTCCTACCTGAGTGAAACGGCATTCGCCAACAACCAGCTCAACACCTTCCAGCTCACGGCGCCGCTGCCCGACAAAGGCCTCCGCAAGGAGCAGCTGGCCGGCTACGCCCAGGATGAGTGGAAAGCGAGCCGCGCGCTGACGCTCAACTACGGGCTGCGCTACACCTATTTCTCTCCATTTCACGAGATCCACAACAACGCCGTCCCCTTCGACATTGCAAACTGCGGCGGCTACTGCGCGCCCGGGTCGACGTTCTACTACCCCAACCACCTGGACTTCGATCCGCGCGTTGGGGTCGCGTTCTCGCCGGAGTCGTTGGGCGGCAAAACAGTGTTCCGTGCCGGTTTCGGCATTTACCACGGCGAGGATCAGCTCGGCGACGAGGACAGCCCGGTCGTGAACACGGAGCCCTCGACCACGCTCACCTCGAGCCGGACCGTCACCTACGCCTACCCGGTCAATCCGGCACTCACGCCTCTCACGGGTCTCGCGCTCACCCCGCGCTCGCTATCGCTGCACCATCCGGACGCGTATACCGAGCAGTGGACCGCGTCGATCCAACATGCGCTGCCGGGCGATACTGTGGTGACGCTTACCTATCTGGGCATCAAGGGAACGCACCTGTTCCGCCGTTCCTATACCAATTTGATCAATCCCACGACAGGCTTGCGGCCCCTGCCGCAGTACCCCAGTCAGATCGACACTAAGTACAACGAGGGAGCGTCGAACTTCAACGCGCTGCAGATCAACCTGAACCGGCGGTTTCACAACGGGTTCTTCATCGCGGGCAATTACATGTATTCGCACGCCTTGAATGACGGCTCCGTAGGCGCGGGCGAGTCCGTTTCGGCTGAAAACGTGAACAACTTCGCCGGCAGCTACGGCAACAGCCAGTACGACACGCGGCACAGCGGCAACATGAGCCTGGTCTATGAGCTGCCCTTTGGCCGTGGGCGACGCTACCTGAATGGCGATGGCGTTGCGGACCTTCTCGGCGGCGGCTGGTCGGTGAACACATTGCTGATCGCACGCGCCGGGCAGCCGGTCAATATCCTGCTCAACCGCAGCGCGACCGCGTTGCCGGACGGCAACAATGTAAACCAGCGGCCCAACCGCGTCCCGGGTGTACCGCTGTATCTGCCCGGCCGGGCTGTGCACGCATGGCTCAATCGGGCGGCCTTTTCCGTCCCGGCGCCGGGCACATACGGCGACTTAGCACCCAACACGGTTACCGGCCCGCCGCTTTGGCAGGACGACTCTACGGTCGAAAAGACCTTCCATGTGACTGAGCGGAACGATGTAATCTTCCGTGCGGAAGCGTTCAATATCTTCAATCGCGCGCAGTACGGGCAGCCGGGCAGCAGCTTGAACGTGGCCACTTGCGCCGCGGCCACCATCGCCGCGTGCCCGCCGGGGACAGCCGCCGGCGCTCAGTACATCTCGGCGCCGGCGAGCTTCGGCAACATCACCTCAACCGTCAATCCGGCTGGGCTGGTGGGCACCGGCACGCCACGCGAGCTTGAGTTCGCGCTCCGCATCACCTACTGAAAGGACCAAAAAGCGATTGCTCTCGCCTGCGGCTCGCGGCTCCAGCTAGCCTTGCGCAAGCCACCGGCCGTGCGACATGGAAGCGCAACTACGAAAGGGAAACCATGAAAAGTAAACTGCTGCACACCGCCGCACTGGCATTGTTCGCCGCCGCGATTGTTGCCCCCGCGCAGGAACCGACCGTCTCCTCCGGCAAGCCGCCGGTCACTCTGCTGAGGACGACCTATCTGCCGGACATCATCGGCGACTTCGACCACTTCGCCGTGGACCTGAAGCGCAACCGCCTGTTCGTTTCCGCCGAGGTGCACCACTCGGTCGAAATGTTCGACCTCAAGACCGGCGACCACCTCCAAAGCATCGGCGGCCTGAAAACGCCGCACTCCTTGGCCTTCGACGCCGAGAAAGATGAGCTGCTGGTGGCCGACGGCGGCGACTCCGCGCTGATTCTGCTGGCCGGGAGCGACCTGCACCGCATGGATCGTGTCGCGCTCATCGACGGCTCCGCGACGGGCAAGGGCGACTCACCCGACGCTGCCTATTACGACACAAAAACGCGGCTCTACTACATCGGTAATGGTGGTCAGTCTGCTAACCTGCCTGACTCGACCATCTCTATCTTCTCGCCGGATCAGGGCAAGCTCATCGACGAGATTAAGGTGCCGGGCAACAACCTTGAAAGCATGGTCGTCGACGACGCGCGTGGGCGTTTGTACGTCAACGTGCGCGACAAAAAGCAGATCGCCGTCATCGACCTGAAAACAAAGCAGGTCGTCGCGACCTGGACCGCACCGGACATGAACCGGAACACCGCGCTTACGCTCGACCCGGCAGCGGGCCGGCTGTTCGTCGCGGGCCGCAATCCCGGGCTGTTTTACGTTTTTGACGTCAACTCGGGCAATGTGGTCAGCAAAATGCCTTGCGCCAATGTCAATGACGACATGACCTGGGATCCGGCGATAAAACGCCTCTACATCTCCGGGTCGCAGGGGCTCAGCATCTTCCACCAGGACTCGCCGGACAAGTACACGCAGCTGGTGGACATGCCGACAAACGGAGGCAAAACCTCCACCTATGTGCGCACCGTGGACCGGTTCTATGTCATTCATCCGAAAACAGACATCGATATCGCGGCCCTGCTTGTTTACCGCGTAAACTCGGGCGGCAGGGAGGAAAGTAAGTGAGGCCCTTCTCGGTTTTTCTTTTGTGGTGTCCAGCAGTTTTCGCGCAGCAGAATAGCGCCGCGCCGGCCAAGGTTGAAGTCCATGCGCCCTTTGCGCAGCAACTGATCGTCAAGGAAAAGACATTGCACCCGGAGATCCAGAAACTGGGCCTCCACGCCGTGCCGCCCGGGGAGACGCAAAACGTCATCATCGCCAACAACCTACCGGAAAAGATCGGCAAGGTTTCCTCGCCGAATGATATGCGGCTCGTGGCGCCGGGGCGGCCGGTGGCGGTGCGTATAGAGCAGGGCAGCTTTTTCGATACCTTCGTCCCCTTGCACGATCGCGGGGGCGAGGTCATCGGTTTCCTGGTCATGGAGGTCCCGTTCGCGACGGCGAACACGGAACAAGGAGCGATTCAGAAAGCAACGTCCATTCGCGACGAAGTGCAGCAGCAGGCGCCTGCACTGGAAAGTCTATTTGGGCCGGCTACCCTATAGCGGTAACCCGACCCGACGTGGCTTGATCCATCTTGCTGGAAAGTTCGCACTCGTTTCCTATGTTTACTGCGGACGGATCTCCGCTCCGCAACACGTTTCTCCACCATGGCCCGGCTCTCGCGGGTGGTAAAGTCAATATCGGGTCAGAGATGCGATAGAGTGGTTTTCAGGCTGCGGGAGTAGTTCAGTGGCAGAACGTCAGCTTCCCAAGCTGAATGTCGCCGGTTCGATCCCGGTCTCCCGCTCCAGATTGGCGCCAGTAGCAACCTCTTCCCAAGACCCGGCTTTCTAAGCACGGGGTGCGGGGATCATGTCCCGCAAAGGAGCTTCGTGATGGACAAACTTAGATTTTGGCTTGTTTTCTCGGTTGGTGTGGCCGCCGGTGCGACCGTTGCCTTGCTCTATGCACCTCAAGCGGGAATCAAATCGCGCCGGCAGGTCCGTCGCAAGGCGAACGATGCTGGCGACTACCTGCAGGACCGGTACGACAGCGCGAGCGAGTATGTGAAAGATCAGGCCTCTGAGCTTGGTAAGCAGGCCGGTAAGATCTACCAGAAAACCAAGGATTCCGCAGGAAGCTACTCCGACGATCTGGTTGAAAATCTGCAGGCAGCCGTGAAGAGCGTCAAAGGGTAGATTTCTCGCGCAAGCAATTCCATAGACAGAAAAGCCCCGTCCTGGCCAGGACGGGGCTTTTTCTCGTATGCGGCTCAGGCGCTGTAGAGCAGAACGCCTTCCGGAAGAGCCTGACCAGGCTCGTCGCCCTCCTGAGAAACCGGCCGGTAAAACAGCTGGTTGTTCTCAAGATAGACCTCGAGAAACGCCGGTCGCTCGCTGATGTGGCCCGCGATGAGCGCTTCCGAGAGCGGGTCCTCGACGTAACGCTGGAGGGCGCGGCGCAAGGGGCGTGCCCCGTAGCTGCGGTCCACCAATGTTTTTTCGAGAATCCATTTCTTGGCGTCCTCGTTGACCGAAATCGTGATCGCCTTTTGGACCAGGTTCGCATTGAGCGACTGGACCAAAAGCTCCAGAATCTGGATCAGGTCCACGTCCGAAAGCGAGTGGAAGAGGATGATTTCGTCCACGCGGTTCAGGAACTCCGGATTGAAGGTCCGCTTGACCTCCTGCTTCACCAGTTCCTCGACCTTGTCCATGACCAGGTCCTCGCGCTCCGACTGGAACCCCAGCCCCTGCTTGCGCTGGAGGTGGCGAGCTCCAATATTGGAGGTCATGATGAGGATCACGTTCTTGAAGTCGACTGTGTTGCCGAGGCCATCAGTCAGGTGCCCGTCCTCGAAGACCTGGAGCAGGATGTTGAACACATCCGGGTGAGCTTTTTCGATCTCGTCGAGCAGGACCACAGAGTACGGAGAGCGTTTCACTCTTTCCGTCAACTGGCCGCCCTCCTCATAGCCCACGTAGCCCGGAGGCGAACCGATGAGCTTTGAAACCGAGTGTTTCTCCATGAACTCCGACATATCGAACCGAATCAGGGACTTCTCACTCCCGAACAGGAACTGCGCCAGCGTGCGCGCCATCTCCGTTTTGCCGACGCCCGTCGGCCCCAGGAACAGGAACGACCCGATCGGACGGTTAGGGCTTTTGAGCCCAGCGCGCGACCGACGGATTGCCCGGGATAGCGCCGAGATCGCCTTTTCCTGCGAGATGACGCGCTTATGCAGCTCGCCTTCGACTCGCAGCAGTTTTTGCGTTTCCTCTTCCTTGATCGAGGTGACCGGCACGCCCGTCCAGCGGCTGACCACGTCCTCGATGTCCTCCCGGCTCACGATGCCCGCGGTCGAGTCGTCGAGGTGGTACTTGTCACGTAGGGCGCGCAGGTTCTCGCGCTCTTTCCGCTCCTCGTCCGAGTAGAAACGCGCCTTCTCGAACTCATGGTTCGCGATAGCGTTTTCCATGCGGTGGACGATGAACTTGATCCGCTTCTGGACTTCGGTGATCTCCTCCGGGAGCGAAGTCTGGCGCAGCTTCACGCGGGCGCCTGCTTCGTCGATGAGGTCGATGGCCTTGTCGGGCAGGAACCGGTCCGGGATATAACGGCTCGAGTGCGAAACGGCGAATTCGATGGAGTCGTCCGTGTAGGAGACCGCGTGGAACTTCTCATAGCGGTCCTTGATCCCCATGATGATCTTGATCGCGTCTTCCTCGTTCGGCGGCGGGACTTTTACCGCCTGGAAGCGCCGCTCGAGCGAGCGGTCTTTCTCGATCGACTTGCGGAACTCGCCCGGCGTGGTCGCGCCGATGCACTGGATTTCGCCGCGCGAAAGCGCCGGCTTGAGAATGTTGGCCGCGTCGAGCGAACCCTCGGCCGAGCCGGCCCCGACCAGAGTGTGCAGCTCATCGATGAAAATGATGCAGTTCTGGTTCTCCATCAGTTCTTTCATGATGGTTTTGAGCCGCTCTTCGAATTGCCCGCGATACTTGGTGCCTGCGACGATCAATGACAGATCGAGCGCCAGCACACGCTTGTCAGCGAGGAAGCTGGGCACTTCGCCGTCCGCGATACGCTGGGCGAGGCCCTCGACGATGGCCGTTTTACCGACGCCCGGCTCGCCGATCAGGACCGGATTGTTCTTGGTCCGGCGGCACAGGATCTGGATCACGCGCTCGAGCTCGCCGTCGCGACCGACGAGCGGATCGAGAGCGTTGTCCATGGCGACCTGGGTCAGATCGCGCGAGAACTCGGCCAGGAGGCTTTGCTCGCGACTTTGCCCGCTCTGGCCCTGCTCCCGGCTGCCGCGCTGCGCCGCGCCCTGGGCTGACTTTTCCTGCGTGGCGCGCGAAAGCTCCTCGCGGATCGCCAACAGCTTCAGCCCGCGCTCGTGAAGGATTTCCGCGGCGAAGCATTTTTCCTCGCGAAGAAGGCCGAGGAGAAGGTGTTCGGTGCCGATGTGTTTATGCGAAAGACGCTCGGCTTCCTCCGCCGCGTAGGCCAGCACGCGCTTGCACTCGTTCGAGAGCGGGAGGTCGACTGAGGTTGAAACCTTTTCGCGGATGGTGGTGTGTCCTTCGATCTGCTTGCGAATCGAATCGACGGACGCATGCGAGCGTAGAAAGCGGTTGGTCAGCGCCTTGTCTTCCCGCAGGAGCCCCAGGAGCAGGTGCTCGGTCTCGATATAGGGCGAGCCGAACTGGCTGGCCTCATACCGGGCGAAGAAGATGACCCGACGCGCTTTTTCTGTATACCGTTCGAACATGTTCCCCCTTGTTTCGTGTGCGCGGGCGGCTGGTGCGGCGGCCCGATACGGTTGCGGCTTGTTTAGAAGACCTCTACATACTTATTACTGTATAGATGTTCCGGCCCCAGGCTTCGACTCGCCGTTGGACGGAGGCGCGATTCCATCCTGCGTTAGCCGTAACACACGGTGGCAGCGGCTCGCCAGCCCCATGTTGTGGGTGACCAGTACCGTGGTAAGCTCCCCCTCCCCATGCAACTCTTGAATAAGCTCCCAAACCGTCTCCGCCGTGCCCTCGTCCAGGTCTCCGGTGGGCTCGTCAGCCAAAAGCAGGCGAGGTTTCGTGATGAGCGCACGGGCGAGCGAGACGCGCTGCTGTTCACCGCCTGAAAGCTCTCCCGCGCGATGCGTGAGCCGGTCGCCGAGGCCGACCCGCTCCAGCCACCCGGCGGCGTGCCGCAAGGCTTCTTTGCGCGTGTCGCCCCGAGCCAGCAAAGGCATAGCCGCGTTTTCAACCGCGGTGAATTCAGGAAGGAGATAGTGAAACTGCCACACGTAGCCGACCTCGCGGTTGCGGAACCGGGCCGCGGCCGCGCCTGAAAGGGCATTGAGGTCCGTTTCGCCCATCCGGATTTGACCGGATGTGGGGCGGTCGAGCGCGCCCAGAAGGTGCAGAAGGGTGCTTTTCCCGACGCCGGACTGCCCCACGATGGCCAGCACCTGCCCTCGCGGGACGGAAAAGGTAAGACCCCCGAAAAGCCGAACCGGCAGGCCCGTGCCCCGGGCGTACTGCTTGCTGAGGTTTTCCACCCGCAGCAGAGTGTCACTCATAACGGAGCGCCTCAGCGGGGAGCACCCGGGCAGCGGAGCCCGAAGGATACAGGGTCGCGAGCAGCGCCATGCCGACCGAAACCGCGGTCACGAGAAGGCCGTCGGTGAGCCGGGGGGCGAAGGGCAGGGTATCGATCGAGTAAACATCGGCGGAAAGGTGGATGAGCCGGTAGTGCCCGCAGAGGAAAGCGATGCCGTAGCCCAGAACCCACCCGATGGCCGTGCCGACCACGCTGATGAGCAACCCTTGCGCGAGAAAGATGCCGCGAATCTGCGCCGGCGCCACCCCCATCGAAAGCAGCACGGCGATGTCCCGGGTTTTTTCCATCACCATCATCGTCAACGCGATGAGGATATTGAGCGCCGCCACGCACACAATCAGTCCGATCACGATGAAGGTCACCAGCTGCTCGAGCTTGAGCGCGCGAAAGAGTTCGCGGTTCTGCTCCATCCAGTTCGTTGTTTCAAAGCCGGGCCCGGCGGCTTGCTCGATTGCGCGGCCGATCCGGTCGGCGTGGTTCAGGTCGTCTACCTTGAAGGAAAGAATGGAAACCAGGTCGGGCTCGCCGAACAGGGCCTGGGCGTCGGCCAGCCGGACAAAACCGAAGCCCGAGTCGTACTGGTAAAAGCCGGAGTGGAAGATGCCGGCGACCCGGAAACGCTGGTACTTGGGGACGAGGCCGTACGGCGTGAGCTCGCCCTGCGGACTGGTAACAAGCACGGTATCGCCGGCGTGGGCGTCGAGGGTGTCGGCGAGGTCGTAGCCGAGAACGACCGGCGGGGTGCCCACGCTTGCCTCGCCCGCGCCGAGGGCGGCGGAGGAGCCCGCGGACATGTCGTGAAGCATGTCGCTGACTTGTTTTTCTTCTGCCGGCAGAATGCCCTTAAGCAGAGCCCCGCCGGAGTGCGCACCGCGCGAGATGAGGACCGGCTCATAAAGCGCGGGAGCAATGGCCCGCACATGGGGCAGGGTGCGCAGGTGAGCGGCCAAAGCGCGCCAGTCCTTGATGCCGTCGGACTGGACGCGCAAAAGGGAAACGTGGGCGGTCGCGGAAAGCAAACGGTCCTGCATGTCGCGGCGCATGCCGGTGGTGATGGCCAGCGCCAGGATAAGCGAGGCCACGCCGACCGCTACGCCCGCAATCGAGATCCCGGTGACCACGCCGATCACTGCTTGGCGGCGTTTGGCCCGCAGATACCGCGCGGCGATAAAAAGCTCAAACCGCACCGGCACTCCTCAAGGCACGGAAACCTTGGCCGAGCCGCTGTTGTCGAACCGGTCATACACCCGCAGCGTAAGCGTGTGCGGGCCCGGTCCGGCCGGGGTGCGAAATTCGTACTGCTCGCGCACCAAGTCTGAAACCCGCCCGACCGGCTCCACGTATTGCCAGGGGGCGGCGTCGAGTGAGTATTCAGCGCGGGCGATCGGCGTTTTCGCGCTCGTCGCCGTCGCGGTTACGTGAAGGCTGCCCGCATCCACGCGCGCCTCCAAAGGCGCAACCTGCGGCGTTCCCGTCGCGATCAGGAACAGGTCGCCCACCCGCTCGCCTGTGAGCGCGGCGCCCGGCGGGTGCGAGGGCGCATCGGTGGCAACCACGCGGACGCGGTAAGGGCCGTCCGGCAGCAGCGCCGCGTCAAAGGTATAAAAGCGGTCGGCCAGATTGTCCTTGAGCAGACGCCAGACGGTCTCTCCCGAGCCGCGGGTGTAGAGCGCGAACCGGAGGTCGTCGCCATTGTCGTCGTGCGCGGCCCAGCGGACGGTGACCCCGGTCTTGTCCTTGATGCCGCTCAAAGGCGCCTGCGGACTGTTGTTGTCGAGGTTGACGGCATTGCCGCCCTGTGAGGCGAATGTAAGCTGCGCAGGCTGGGGCAGGCTGGGCTGGTTGGCTGCGGCGTTGACGCGCGTTCCGGGCGCGACCAGGATTTCATCGACGACCGGGGCGGCGTTCGCGGGGAGATAGTTGAGCGCGACCTGGCTGACGTGCGCACCAGGCGTGAGGGTAAGCCGCCACTGGGCGAACCGCGCGCCCGGCTGCCCCACCGATGCATCCTCGGGCCGCACCTGCTTCCAAGCGGACCACCCGCGCACAGGATTGTCGATGTTGCCCGTCCGCGTTTCCAACCCAAACCCTGAGCCCGTCACCTCTGCCCGGCCCCATAGCGCAGGCTGGCTCGCGTCGTACACCTCGCTCGTCAGCGTTCCCGAAGCGGGCGGATCGAGGCTCATCCGTAGCAGCTTGCCGCTATTCGCCGTGGGCAGGTAAACGCCCCCGCCCGGTGCGTCCGCGAAGCCGATGACCTGCGCGGCTTCAGCCCGCGCGACGTCTTCGACACTCCCGTCGTCATGGACCCGGTACACGCGGCCATGATTGCCGGTCGCAGCAAGCAGGCCGGATGGGGTCGCGCGCAGCCCGTAGACCACCTCCTCGTGGGTGGCCCAGATGCGCCGGGGCGCTTCGGACGGGTTGGCCGGGATCAGGTCCACCTCCGACCCGTCCGGCACGGTCGCGTTGTTGCTGACCGACTGGGTCGAGCCCGGCTGCACCACCGTGACCGTGATGAGCGCATTGCCCTGGCCTTGTGCACCGCCCACAGGCAGCGGCGGGATCGTGCTGGACCGGCCTTTCTCACCGACCGCCGCAACATAAAGCTGCCCCGCCGGGCCGAGCGCGAGCGCGGTGATCTCCCGCTTGCCTGCCTCATAAATCACAAATGCCTTGCCTGCGGAGTCGATCCGGTAGACCAGCCCCGAGCCATCCGAACCGGCCAGCAATCCCCCGTTCGGCTCTACCAGGAGTGACCGGATGTGCGGCTCGTCGCTTGCGTACACCAGCTCCGGCTTAGCACCGTTTACCCGGTACACGGCCCCGGGTGCGCCTGTGCCCAGCAATAAGTGCCCCCCGGAGTCGAACTGCATGGCCCAGATGTACTTCGGTTTCGCATCCGTCTGCGCCGGATCGAACACCACAGAGGCGTTTGTTTCATCCACAGCTGCTGCCGCCGACGGATTCAGCTTCCACACTTTTGCCGAGGGCAGCGTGGCCGCGTACACCGCACCGTCCGGTCCGACGGTGAGCGACTGCACGCTCAGGTCTTTCGTCGTGAAAATCACGGTCTGCTTGCCGTCAGGCGCGACCCGCACCACCTGCGCAGGCGAGCCGGTCGCCAAGTAAGCGTTGCCTGCCTTGTCGCTCGCGGCGGCCCACACGTCGGCGGCCGTAAGCTGCGCCACCTGCTGCAAGTTGAATCCCGGCGTCAGCGTTCCATCATTGGCGATCGCCACGCCCTTTGCCGCCCCCTTTTCCCAATCCGCGGCGCTTGACTCGCTCCACAGATGCGTTCCCTGCGCCAAAACCATCGCTGGGAAGAGAAAGGGAGACAAGGAGAGTAGGAGGGCGCGGGGCGGCATCGTCACTGGTGCGAGTTTACCAGTGCGAGTTAATTCGCCAGCACGGCCCGGAAGCGCACTGCGCCCTTGCGCGCCCGCTCTACCGCCGCGTTCGCTTCCCGCATCGGGTGCTGCTCAATGACCGCCTGAATTTTGTGCCGCGCCGCGACGTCGAGCATTTCCGCAATCCGCGCCGGGCTGCCGATACTCGAGCCGCCCACGCTCTTGATGCCCCCAATGAGCGGCGAAGGGGCGAGCGACAAAGGATTGGCCGGCATGCCGACCAGCACCAGGGCGCCATGGGGCCGCAGCGCCTGTACGTAGGCACCCCAGTCCAGGTCCGCGTTGGCCGTTGAAAGCAGGAGGTCGAAATGCCCGGCCAGCGCCTTGGTCGACTTGCTTTCGCGCGTGTTTACAAAGTGATGCGCGCCCAGCCGCAAGCTTTCTTCTTCCTTCGCAGGCGAGGAGGAAAACGCAGTCACCTCCGCCCCGAAAGCACGCGCGAACTGGAGCGCCAAGTGACCCAGACCGCCGATGCCGATGATCCCGACCCGCGAAAAAGGGTTGACGCCGTGCAGCCGCATCGGCGCATACACCGTTATGCCCGCGCACAGCAGCGGCGCGGTCGTTGCCGCATCCATGCCATCCGGGATCGGCACGGCAAAGCGCGCGTCCACCCGGATACGCTCGGCGAACCCGCCGTTGCGGCCGACACAGGTCAGCCTCCCTTGCGCGCAAAGGTTCTCCTCGCCCTTGCGGCACCACGGGCAGTGCCCGCAGCTGCCTGCCTGCCAGCCTACGCCGACCCGTTGGCCCTCGCGCAGGTGCTCCACGCCTTCGCCTCGCGCCGCAACGGTGCCCACCACCTCATGCCCGGGGACAAAGGGGTATTTGCTGGTGCCCCAATCGTTGTCGATCAGGCTTACATCGGCCCGGCACACGCCGCAGTGCGAAACGGCGAGCTCCACCTCGCCGCGCCCGAGCTCGCCGGGTTCGTACTTGTATGCGTGGATCTCTGCGCCGGCCGCATGTACGGCATACCCCTGAACCATGGCTCGATTCTCACCCATCCCTATCGGAAACGAAGCCTATTCTACCCGGAGCGTGAGAATCTGCTCACCTGCGAAGTTTGCATCGAGCCCAATGCTTCCGAGCGGCAGCACGGACTCGCTATGGAGCGTGCCGCGATCCCGGTCGTGCGCCGGCAGAAGCAGGTTGGCAACCGAAAGCGGTACCGCGTCCAGCGCCCGGCCGTCCACGCTCAGCTGCGCATCCGGCTCAAGCAGCGTCACGTAAAGCCGGTCGTCGGGGTGGAGCGCGTTGAGTTGCGCGATGGTTCCGCTCAAAGGGGTCGCGCCCGCACCGCGACCCGCTGCAATCGCCCGGTCGAGCGCCGGCCCGTCGCTGACCAGCAAACGCACATCCCCCGAGGGCAGGGAAGCGGGCAGGACCATCGGGATGCGCACCTGCCGCGCCGCACCGCGATACGGCTTCACGGTCGCGGCCACCGTGATCCGGTCGCCCGCGTGGAAGGTGGTCTGCTCAAGCACAGCCCGGCTGAGTGTTTCAGCATGGCGGCCCGGCAGAACCTCAACCGCGATCTTGACCGCGGCGATCTGTGTTTGCCGGTCCGTGCTGCTGTAAATAGCATTGAAGCGCAACGCGAGCCCGAGCGCCGCGGACAAAGCCGCGGGCGCGCCCGGGCCCGGCGCCGAAAGCGTTTGGAGTTCCGCCCGGGGGTAGGCTGCGCCGGCCAGCTGCACCGTGGCGTGCACGCGGTAGCTGTCCTCCTCGGCGTATTTGGGAGTCTCCTGCAAAGCCTGGAAAAGGGAGACCAGAAGTACGGTCGGGGTCATCTGCGGCTGGTCCAGAACCTGCAAGTGAAGCGTCTTGGCCGCGCCCTCGCGCCGGAGTTCAATCTCAACCGGAATCGTTCGTGCGGGGGTGCCTAGCAGCCCGCCGATCGCCGTCTGCCGGTCCTGGGTAAACGAGCCTACGACCGCGCCCGTGTTGATGATCTTGAATGAGTTCGAGGTGGACGGCAGCGTTGCGAGCACGTCTGCCTTGGTCATCGGCAGGCTCACCGTGCCCGACTGCATCAGCGGATGCCCGCAGGCCAGCAGGCGGTTTCGGTCGAGATACGTCACCGTGCATGTCGCGGCGATCTCCAGGTCGCCCGAGACCAGCAGAGCGCTGACCGCGGAGCCGGGGCCGAGCGGGGGCAGGGTGTCCGGCGCGGTCGCGCTTTGGCTGCCCCCGCCGAGGGAGGTTTGCGGGGTGAAGCCGAGGGCGGGTGCGTGCTCTTGCCATAAAGCCATCGCCTGGGCTGAAAAGCCGGAAAACACGAGCGGGGTTTCGATGGGCTGAATCTGCCCTGTTTGCGTGGGCTTGGGCGTTTGCGCGGCGTCCGTCTTGGCTGCATCCGTTTTGGCTGCGTCCAGATCCCGCACCGGAAGCATTTGCTCAATGGGCGTGATGCCGCCGATCGGTTCCTTTGAAAACTCCCCGATCCTGAAGCCGAGTGCCCCCACCAGCTTGCCGTCGATGTAAACGGGGCTCCCGCTCATCCCGGCCACTACCCCTGTGTACTCGGCCTTTGCGCCTGTCAGACGAGCCAGGATCAGGTCCTGCCCCGGCCCTTGCGCGTTGCGAAGCACGCCCAGGATGTCGACCCCGAACGGCTCCGGGGCTGACCCCTGAAAAACAGTCCAGGCCGTTCCATGCAGCCCTGCATGGACGTTGGCGAGGGGGAAGATTCCGGCGCTCGAAGGCGGCGGAGCCCCTTGCGCCTCCGACGGCTGCGTTTGCGATGCGGCTGCAAGGGAGATGAGAGCGGCGGCGAGCACGAGCGCCATTTGCGGTTTGGGCACGTCTACCAGAGTAGCCGGACGCGCCCGCGACCGGCAAAAGGAATGCCCCGCGCTAAGGGTTACACTTTCCGCATACAGGTGACGAAGATCGTGAACCGGACCCGCCCCACGCTGCTCCCCTGCTGCGCCTTGCTCCTGGCAATGTTCCCCTTATTCGGCCTGCCGGCCCACGCCCTGCAGTTCACCCCCACGCCGCAGCCGGGGAGCGCCCCGCAGCAGAGCGCCCCGCAGCCGGGGCAGCAGCCGGACCCGAACGCGCAGCCCGAGGGGGGCGGTCCCGGCGGCGACAACGGTTCCATCGCGCTGCCGAAGAAGAAGGAGGAGCCTGCCCCCGCTCCACCTCCGGCCGCTGAACCGGCCGTTAAAAATCCGCCCGAGCTTTCGAACTTCTCCCTCCGGGTCGACGTCCCTGTGGTCAATGTCGACGTGGGCGTCATTCTCGAGAAGACGCATCAGTTCGTCCCCAATCTCCAGCAGGCGAACTTTCGTGTGCTTGAGGACGGCAAACCGCAGCAGATTGCCTCCTTCGGGCGCATCCAGGCGCCGATCACCGCCGTTCTGCTCGCGGAGTTCGCGGCCACCAGTTATTCCTTCATCTACGACATGCGCAACGCCACGTATGCATGGGCGCAGTCGCTGCGGCCCGACGACTATGTCGCCGTCATGACGTACGACCTGCACACCAATATCCTGACCGACTTTACGCAGGACAAGCGATTGGTGGCGCAGGCACTCAACTCGTTGATCATCCCGACCTGGCAGGAAACCGACTTATTCGACGCCATTTACGAAACGCTGGATCGGATGAGCCGGATCGAAGGGCGCAAGTATCTGATTCTTGTGTCCTCGGGGCGGGATACATTCTCAAAGATCACCCTCGATAAAACACTCGCGAAGATCAAAGCAACGCCCAATGTCACAATTTTCGCCATCGGAACCGGCCAGTTCGCGCGCTTGATCGCGGAAAGCCGCGGCGCGCTGCAAGGCCCGCGCGAAATCGATTTCCTCCAGGCCGATAACCAGCTGTCCAGCTTTGCCCGCATGACCGGGGGCCAAGCGTTTTTCCCTCGCTTCGAGGGCGAAATGCCCGACATCTTCCACCAGATCAACAACTCCATTCGCAACCAGTATGTGCTGACCTACCGGCCCACCAACTCGAAGCAGGACGGGACTTACCGGCATATCCAGGTGCAGTTAGTGGACGAGGAAGGAAATCCGCTGCGGATGCAGGATGAGAAACATAAGCAGCTCAAGTACGATGTGGTTGCGCGCGATGGGTACAGGGCGAAGCAGCCGGTGGAGTAGGGCTCAGTCCAGATAGGCTTCTATCTCGCTGAGCTTAAAGCAGATGCGATCTCCCGGCGCGCCGTAGTGCGTGGCTTTTGTCAGTGCACAATCCGCATACTTTGAGAACTCACCTGTAGCCGGGTCCACAAGCCAGATTTCCGTAACACCCATCGACGCGTAGTCGGCAAACTTTTCTAAAAGGCGCGGCATCCAGTCATCCGGCGAAAGCACTTCCCACACAGAAAGGGGCGCGCGCGTGGGCACCTGCTCTATCGGCTGACCGCGGTCAACCACGGTGACATCCGGGATGCGGAAACGCGTCGGCCCGGTCCGGACCCGCAGTTCCGGGCGCACGCGGACGTTCCATTCCACGGCATGCGCCAGAAACCAGAGTTGAATCGCCTGCTGCCAGGATGAGTGGTCCCACTGTCCCAAGCATCTCTCCTCGAGAACGCCGTCCACATAGTCAGCATCCGGTTCGTAGTCCGTATGCAGGTACTGCTCGATCGAAACCAGATGCGCGGCGGCCAGCTTAGCCGCCAGGTGGTCCGCTGCGATGATGTCCGCGACAGTCGCCATGTCCGATATCTCCGTTGACCTCCCAGTATAGGTCGCCTACCGGCTAACCCTGGACATTTTCAGCGCCGGGTAGATCTTCCGGAAAGCCCCATACCCACGCTCGTAAGAGGCGATGTCCTCAGCTGTCGGCACGATCTGCTCCGCAACCCGGATCGCCTCTCCACAGGCCTCCTCGACACTTGCCCAACGGCCCGAGCCGACCCCGGCCAGCAGCGCCGCGCCGTATGCCCCGCCTTCTTCGGACGCGAGCACATCGCAGGTGTGGCCATAGACCGCCGCCTGGATTTCTCGCCAAAAAGAAGACCGCGCGCCGCCCCCGCCCAGACGCACACCCTTGACCGGGATGCCTATTTCCGCCAACAGGGTGAAGCTATCCCGGAGTGAGTACGCGACACCTTCAAGCACGGCGCGGGTTACATGCGCGCGTCCGTGGGCCGCTGTGAGCCCTAGAAAGGCTGCAGTCGCCGCAGAGTCCAGGTGCGGCGTACGCTCGCCCAGCAGGTAGGGTGCCCACAGCAGACCCTCGCTGCCTGCAGGCACCTTGGCCGCCTCGGCGGTCAGCGTGTCATAGCTCCCACCCGGCAGCAGCAGGTCGCGCAGCCAGCGCAGGCTCAGCCCGGCGGCCTGGGTCACGCCCATCACGCTCCAGCGGCCCGGCACCGCATGGCAAAAAGTGTGGAGACGACCCTGTGGATCGAACAAAGGCTCCGCGGTAGCCGCAAAAACCACTCCCGAGGTGCCGATCGTCACTGAAACCGACCCCGGCTCCAAAATCCCCATGCCCACCGCGCCCGCACCCTGGTCTCCGGCCCCGGCCACCACCGGCGTGCCCGCGCGCAGGCCCAGGCTGTTTTCTCCTATCCGGGCGCATACTTCCGGCGACTCATAAAGCGGAGGCAGCCAGCTTCCCGGTACCCCCGCCGCCTCGGCTACCTCGTTCGACCAGCGCCGGTGTGCGACGTCGAGCAGCAGGGTCCCGGATGCTTCTTGAACGTCCATGGCGAGGGTTCCGGTCAGGCGGTAACGGACGTAGTCCTTTGGACACAAAATATGCGCCACGCGCCCCCACACCTCAGGCTCGTGCTCCCGCACCCACAGCAGCTTGGTGAGCGTGAAGTTCGGCAGTGCCGGATTGCCGGCCAGCTCGATCAACCGCGCGCGCCC
The DNA here is from genome assembly GCA_964247895.1 of uncultured Acidobacteriaceae bacterium. GTDB lineage: Bacteria > Acidobacteriota > Terriglobia > Terriglobales > Acidobacteriaceae > EB88. The sequence continues at coordinate 12,132 of CAXTWG010000006.1, read as the reverse complement.
CAGTTCCCTATGGAGCCACTCGCACTGCGGCCCGGTGCGCTGGTCGCACCAGAGCAGGGAAGGCCGAAGCGGCTGCCCCGCGCGGTCCAGCAGGACAGCTCCGTGCATTTGCCCGGTCAGCCCGACGGCCGCGATCTCCGCGCCGGGCGCTTGCGCCACCACAGCGCGCATCGCTTCCTGGGCAGCGCGCCACCAGTCATCCGGGTCCTGCTCGGCCCAGCCCGGCTCTGGCGCGCGAAACGGCGCATGCTCGCTCGAAGCGGAAGCCGCCACGCGCCCGCTCTCGTCCACCAGCACAGCCCGTGTGCCGCCTGTTCCAACGTCCAGCCCTAAAAAGTACATGCCCGCCTAGCTTACCGCTCCCGATACACTCAGATGCATGAGCATCCGCACCCTGTCGAGCCGTGAGGTCTACCGCAACGCGTGGATGCGCGTGCGCGAGGACCGGATCGAGCGCTCGAACGGCGCCCTCGGCATCTACGGCGTGGTCGAAAAGCACCCCTGCGCCGTCGTCATTCCCCTTGACCGCTCCGAGAATCAAGACCGGCTTCACCTCGTGCAGCAGTATCGCTACACGGTCGGCGAGGTTTGCTTGGAGTTCCCCCAGGGCGGCTGGGAAGACCCGGATGCTGACATCCGCGAGCTGGCCCTGGGCGAGCTGCGCGAGGAAACCGGGCTGCGCGCGGGCACGCTCCATTCCCTCGGCCCCATGTGGGTCGCCTACGGCTTTTGCAACCAGCAGCAGCATGCTTTCCTCGCGATGGATCTCACCCCTGGCCCGCACGAGCGCGACCCCGAAGAACACGACCTCACCGTCCACACCGTCACAGTCGAGGAGTTTGAGCGTATGCTCCTGGACGGGCGCATCAAGGACTGCTGCACCCTCGCCGCGTGGGGACTGTATAAAGTTTGGAAAAACTCGCACGCATAAGGAGCACCATGCCGCAACGCTGGACCGCCAAGGACATACCGAATCAGCAAGGCAAACGCGTCATCGTCACCGGCGCAAACTCAGGCGTCGGCTTTCAAACCGCTCGTGAGCTCGCCCGCGCCGGGGCTGAGGTCACCCTCGCCTGCCGCTCCGTGGAGCGTGGGGAAGCCGCCGCCGCGAAGATCAAGGCCGAGCAGCCGCAGGCCAAGGTTGAGGTCGCTTTACTCGACCTGTCCACGCTCGCCTCGGTTCGCCGTTTCGCCGAGCGCGAGCTCGCCAAAGCGAAGTCGCTCGACATTTTGGTCAACAACGCCGGCATCAGTGTCACACCCAGGCGTGAGCTGACGCCGGACGGTTTTGAAAAGCAGCTGGCGACCAATTACCTGGGCCATTTCGCCCTCACCGGCCTGCTGCTTCCCCTCCTGCTGCAAGCGCAGGCGCCGCGTGTGATCAGCCTGGCGAGCAACGCGCATAAACGGGCACAGATCAACTTCGGCGACTTCCAGCTGGAGCGCGGGTATGACCCGATGAAGGCTTATTCGCAGAGCAAACTCGCCATGCTGGTGTACGCGCGCGAGTTACAGCGGCAAAGCGATGCCCACGGCGGCAAGCTCCGGAGCATCGCCGCCCATCCCGGCGCTTCCAAAACGGCGATCGCCAAGGAGGCGGAGGGGGCGCTCAAGTGGGTGACGAAAGCTTTCTTCGCGCTGCTCGGCCAAGACGATGCCCAGGGCGCGCTTCCGCAGATCTATGCCGCCGTCGCGCCGGATGCGCAGCCGGGCGGCTACTACGGGCCTGACGGTACGGGCGAGTTTAAGGGCTACCCCACCGCCGCAAAAGTAGCCCCGGTCGCCGCTGACCCCTCTGCCGGACCCCGCCTATGGAGCCTCTCCGAGCAGCTCACCGGCGAGCACTATCCCTGGCCCGCGGCTTAAAGCACTGGCCCGCGGCTTAAAGGCCGGCCAGGGTTTGCCGCGAAAACGTCTTCGGGCTCCGCGCCAGCAGCGCCACCATCACGAGCCCGGCCGCCAGCACACCCTCCTCCACCTCTTCACTCGCGTGATGGAGCCGGTCGAACTCGATCCGGCGCGCGTCCCCGACCGGCGCTGCGGACATATCGCCGCCCACCGCAAGCCGGTCTGCTTCCATGCGCGGGACGATACCCCTCTGCGAAAACGCGGTGAGAAGGAGCATGGTCGCCGCGCACAGCACGGGCCCGATCAGGCGCCGCCCGTAAGCCTGTGCCGGAACTGCCGCGAGCAGGAGCAGGAGCAGTAGCGAGCCCACCACTAGGCCTTCGGTGTGCAGTGCGCCGAGCACATTGCGGACCAGCAGCCCCGCGACTTGAACTCCGGGCAGCACGTGAAATGCAATCGCCGCGACGACCGGCAGAAATGCCACCGCCCCTACCCAAATCGCGGCCAGGACCGCGATGGCGACGCGCAGCGCGGTGCGCACTTTAGCGCCCGCCTGTCTGCGCGCCGAGGAAACCCGGCCGACCCGTCAGCCGCTCTACACGCTTGCGCGTCGGCGGATGCGTCGAGAACAGCTCCATCATCGCCCCCCCGAGCGCGCCGCCCATGGCCGGCGCGATGATGAACATGTGCGCCGTCGAGGGCTGGGCCGCAAACGGCATCCGCTTGTTATAGCCTTCCAGCTTTTCCAGCGCCGCCGCGAGCGCATACGGGTTCCCGGTCATCTCCGCTCCGGTCGCGTCCGCCGCGTATTCGCGCGAGCGCGATACCGCAAACTGGATCAGCATTGCCGCCACCGGCGCCAGGAACAGCATGAGCAAGCCGCCGATGCCGCCTTCGCGGTCCCGCTCGCGCCCCCCACCGCCATAACCGCCGAATAGGCTCGCCCAGTAGCCCATGCGGGCCACCAGCGTAATCGCGCCGGCCAGCGTCGCGGCAATTGAGCTGAGGAGGATGTCGCGGTTGCGTACATGGCCGAGCTCATGCGCCAGCACGCCTTCCAACTCCGCATCGTCGAGCAGGTTCAGGATGCCCGACGTGACTGCGACCGAAGCGTGGGCCGGGTCGCGGCCGGTAGCAAATGCATTCGGCGTGTCGAGTGGAATCATGTACAGCTTCGGCAAGGGAATGCGCGCCCGTGCCGCGAGCCGCTCCACGGCACGCTCCACCCTGGGCAGCGAACCGGGCACGACCGGCTGCGCGCGATACATGGCCAGCGCGATGCGGTCTGAATAGAAGTAGGAAGCAAAGTTCATTCCGGCCGCGACCAGGAAGCCGAGCAGGAGCCCGCGCTGCCCGCCGAAATGATCCCCAAGCAGCATGAGGAGAAGCGTGAGCGCGGTAAGAAGAAACGCAGTTTTCAGAAGGTTCATACAGAAGCGATGGCTCCAAACCATCTCACTTTTAGATGTCGGCAGAGGCGTTTGGACGCAGGCTCCTACAGGTTTCCATATTCACGCCTTGCTCACATTCAAGCCCTCATAGAACATAGAAAATGCACTTCGGCTTCTTCTCGGAAACGAATCTGATTGCAGTTGTTTCCGGGGTGCCAGGCGTTTGTACGGCACGAACCTGCTTCCCCCTAAGTGGTAGCAAAATTGCTAATACGGCTCGTATGCGATCCGTAACACTCGGCCTCCCCGCCCATTCCGCAAGGCTCCTACTCACCGCGACACTCGCTCTCGGTTTTACCGCGTCTCCCTTCGGCGCATACGAGGCCTGGGCGCAAAGCACCATCTCCGGCGATATAGCTGGTACCGTTACCGACACTTCCGGCGCAATCGTGCCCAATGCCCAGGTCACGGTTAAGAACACCGCCACCGGTCAGACGAGCAAACTTACCACCAGTGGCAGCGGCAATTACCGCGCTTCACTGCTGCAACCCGGTCCTTATTCCATCACGGTGGAAGCAGCAGGTTTCGGAACCACAACGGCGAGCGCGCAGGTTTCCACCGGGCAGCTCGCCACGGCCGACGTGAGCCTCGGCGTCAACTCTGCGTCCACCAACGTCGAGGTTTCGGCCAGCGGTAGCCTGATCCAGACCGAGCAGGCCGACGTTTCGACCTCTTTCTCGAACGAGCAAATTCAAAACGTCCCAAACCCAGGCAGCGATTTGACCTATATCGCCCAGGTGGCTCCCGGCTCGGTCATCAATAACGGAGCGGGCTACGGCAATTTTTCGAGCTTTGGCCTTCCGGCGACCTCCAACCTGTTCACGGTAGACGGAGCCAATGAGAACGACCCTTTTTTCAACCTGAACAATTCGGGCGCAACCAACATTCTGCTCGGTTCAAACGACATTGAGCAGGCGACCGTGGTCAGCAACGGCTACCAGGGCGAGTTCGGCGGCCTCGGCGGCGCGAATATCAACTACGTCACCCGTTCCGGCTCGAACAAGTTCCATGGCGACCTTAAGTATTACTGGAACGGCCGCATCTTGAACGCGAACGACTGGCTACTGAACCACACCGGCACGCCCCGGCCCTTTGACAACGCGAACCAGTGGGCAGCCGACATCGGCGGCCCTATCCGCAAGGATAAGAGCTTCTTTTTCGTCAACACCGAAGGGCTCCGGCTTGTTATCCCCACCAGCCAGGTCGTGTACGTTCCCAGCCCGGCTTATCAGGCCGCGGTGCTCGCCTCTGTGCCGGCTGCCAGCCTGCCTTACTATCAGCAAATCTTCAACCTCTACAACACAGCTCCAGGAGTGGGTCGCGCTGTTCCCGTCGCCGGCGACCCGGACCGCAATACCTTCCGCAGCAACGTCACGAATAACACGAACGAATATCTAATTACCTTCCGCTTCGACCGGCAGTTCGGTCAGAATGACCATTTTTTTATCCACTTCAGGACGGACCACGGTCTACAGGCGAGCCTCACCGATCCGATCAACTCAGCCTTTAACGCGGTCAGCAACCAGCCGCAGTACGAAGGACAACTGAACGAGACACACTCCTTCAGCCCTAGCTTCACCAACCAGTTCATCGCTGCGGGCAACTGGTACAGCTCCACCTTCAGTGAGCCGGACCGGGCTGCCGCGCTCGCGCTGTTTCCGGAAGAGATCAGCTTCGTGGGCGGCTACTTCTCACGCGTGGGTCATGATCTTTTCAATTATCCTCAGGGCCGCAAGATCACCCAGTACCAGTTCATCGACGATGTAACGAAAACCATAGCCAATCACACCGTGAAGTTCGGCGTGAGCTTCAAGCGCAACGATGTGACCGATCTTGGACCGCAGGCTTACGATGCTCCGCGCGTCACCAGCGAGGCCGCCGGACCCGGAACGACAGATTTCCAGAATGGCGTCGCGACCACCTTCCAGCAGAGGTTTGCGCGGCGGCCTACCGAACCGATCGCCTTGTATAACCTAGACGGCTACATTCAGGATGAGTGGAAGGCAACGCCCGCGCTCACCCTGACTGCGGCCTTGCGCCTAGAGCACAACTCAAATCCGGTCTGCCAAACCAACTGCTTCGCGAACCTTGCCGGCGGGGTTGGAGCGTTGAACGGCGATATCACCCAGCCCTACAATGCCAAGATCGCCAGCGGCCTTCACACGACCTTTCCGCAGTTCGATCAGGTCTCCTACCAGCCGCGTGTCGGTTTCGCGTTCGCACCCGCGAGCCTTAAAGGCAATACAGTCCTGCGCGGCGGCTTCGGCATCTTTGCCGATGTGTTTCCAGGTTCCGTTGCCGAGAACCTTTTCCAAAACTCGCCCAACATCAACCCTTTCGTGATCACGGGGCAGGGACTCGCGCCGGGCGGTCGGCAGAGCACCTTCACGATCGCAAGCAACTCCAATCAGGCGTTCCTTTCCCAGTATGCGAACGGGGCGTCCTTCGACAGCCTTGGAAACCCGAACTCACCCACATTCGTCCAAGGGTTCTCGGCCCCTGCTTTCACTGCCACTCGGCCTAACATCCACTATCCAACTTATTACGAATATAGTTTGGCCGTGCAGCAGCTTGTCGCCAGGAACACAACCCTGACCTTCAACTATGTCGGCAACCACGGCACCAAGGAGCCGGTGGTGGACCCGAGCGCGAATGCCTACTTTGATCCGCGGAATACTTTCCTTGCCACGAGCGGCTTCACCACCCCGTTGCGCCAGGCCGCGGTCGATAACTCCTTCTCGGAACTGACAGAGGTGCGCAACCAGGCTGACTCAAGCGACAACACCTTTGCTGTTTCATTGCAGCACAATACAAAGTATCTTTCCCTCCAGGCCAACTACAGCTGGCAGCACTCCATCGATGAAATTTCGAACGGCGGTTTCCTGCCATTTACTTCAGACACGAACCTGTCCATCATCGCTCCCATCGATCCGCTGAACCTACGCGCCCAGCGCAACAGCTCCGATTACGACGTCCGCAATAACTTCACACTCGCCTATGTGATCAACGTGCCTAAGTTCCGTGGGCCGCGTGTCCTTACGGATGGGTGGCTGATGTCCGGTACGGTGTTCGCTCACTCCGGCTCGCCCTACTCCATCATCGACGGGCAAACGACCGGCGTCCTGAATGGGACCAATTACTTCAGCACAGCGCTTGCAACGCCGATTGGTCGTACGGTACCTCGCTCCTGCAATGCAAAGGCGGCGGCGGATACGCCCTGTTTCGGCGCGACACCTACCCTGAACGGGGATGGCACGATTACGCCAGGCACGAACTTCAACTTCTCCCAAGGGTTTGACGTGCAGCGGCGCAACAGCTTTGTCGGTCCGAGCTACTTCGACACCGACTTCACCACGTACAAGAGTTTCTCGCTTGCCCGTTACGAAGGCGCAAAGCTTCAGCTCGGCGCGCAGTTCGTCAACTTCTTCAACCACGCAAACTTCGATCAGCCCTTGAACGACATCTCGCAGGGCTCAGCCTTTGGCACAACTCAAAATACCGTCAGCGCGCCGACCAGCATCTTCGGATCGTTCCTGGGCGGCAACGCTTCACCACGGCAGATCCAACTTACCGCACGCTTTGAATTCTAAGTCGCGCTTGGCAGAAAGGGCAGCCCCCAGGCCGCCCTTTCTTATGCAAACAAAAACTCCTTAGTTCTGAGCCCCGCGATCGTATCCCGCAGCTTCGCCGCCTTCTCGAACTCAAACTTCTTCGCCGCTTCCCGCATGTCACTTTCCAGGTTGGCTATGTGCAGGTCGAGCGCCTGCTGGGTCGCAAACTCGGGAAGCTCGTCCGTTTCCTCGGTCAGGTCGGCGTAATCGGCTTTAAGAATTTGCGCGAGAGACATATCCGCGGCCCGAATGATCGAAGTGGGTGTAATCCCGTGCTCCTCGTTGTATGCCCGCTGCGTCGCCCGGCGTCGTCCGGTCTCGTCGAGCGCGCGCTTCATGGAGTCGGTCATCTTATCGGCATAAAGGATCGCCCGCCCACGCACATGCCGCGCCGCACGCCCGATCGTCTGGATAAGTGATCCCTGCGAGCGCAGGAATCCCTCCTTATCCGCGTCCAAGATTGCGACGAGCGAAACCTCGGGAAGGTCAAGGCCTTCACGCAGCAGGTTGATGCCGACCAGCACGTCGTACTCGCCCTTGCGCAGGTCGCGCAGCAACTTGACCCGCTCGAGCGTTTCAATCTCCGAGTGCATGTACCGGCAGCGCACGCCAACCTCGGTGTAGTAACCGGACAGATCCTCGGCCATGCGCTTGGTCAGCGTCGTTACCAGCACCCGCTCGTTCCGCTCCACCCGAAGCCGTATCTCCGCCAGCAAATCATCAATCTGCCCGCGAATGGGCCGTATCTCCACCTCCGGGTCGATAAGGCCGGTGGGCCGAATAATCTGTTCGACCACCACCCCTTCCGACTTAGCCAGCTCATACGGGCCCGGCGTGGCGGAAACATAAACAATCTGCCGAACCCGGTGCTGAAACTCTTCAAACTTCAGCGGACGGTTGTCGCGCGCCGAGGGCAGACGGAACCCATAATCAACTAAGTTCTGCTTGCGCGACCTATCCCCATGCCACATGCCGTGCAGCTGCGGCACCGTAACATGCGACTCGTCGATAAAGAGCAGATAATCCTGCGGAAAATAGTCGAGCAGCGTCGGCGGCGGCTCGCCGGGCATGCGGCCCGAGAAGTGTCGCGAGTAGTTTTCAATGCCGTGACAGAAACCCATGGACTTGATCATTTCCAGGTCGAAACGCGTTCGCTGATGGATACGCTGCGCTTCCACCATCCGGCCCTGACTTTCCAACTCTTTCTCCCACTGCTCCAACTCCGCCAGGATCGTTTCAATCGCGGTCTTCTTGCGCTCAGGCTGGACCACATAGTGGCTCTTCGGGTAAATAGGCAGCCGCGCGTATTTCTTCAGAACCGTTCCGAACAGCGGGTCGATCTGAGAAAGCGCATCCACCTCATCCCCAAACAGTTCAATGCGGTACGCGTTCTCGTCATAAGTCGGGAAGACCTCGATAACATCCCCGCGAACCCGAAACGTCCCGCGACGAAAGTCGCCATCGGTGCGCTCGTACAAAATTTCGACCAGTTTCTTGGTGATGTCCTCCCGCCGTATCTTCTGCCCCTGCTCCAGGAACAAAAGCATTCCGTAGTAAGCCTCCGGCGAGCCCAGGCCGTAGATACAGGAGACGGATGCAATGATGATGGCGTCGCGCCGCTCGAATAAGGATCGCGTCGCCGAGAGTCGGAGCTTGTCCAGCTCCTCATTGATCGTCGCTTCCTTCTCGATATATAGATCGCCGGCCGGGATATAAGCTTCGGGCTGGTAATAGTCGTAGTAGGAAACGAAATACTCAACCGCGTTGTTGGGAAAAAACTGCTTGAACTCGTGGAACAGCTGCGCCGCGAGGGTCTTGTTATGCGCCAGGATCAACGCCGGCCGGTCCAGCTGCTCGATGACTTTAGCCATCGTGAAGGTCTTGCCCGAACCGGTGACCCCGAGCAGCACCTGGTGCTCCTCGCCCGTGCGCAAGCCTTCCACCAACTCCGCGATAGCCCGGCCCTGATCGCCGCGCGGCTCGTAATCACTCACTAACTCAAAGTCCACGCCCAACCTCCTTCAGAACGCCGAGCGCCTCAGCCCACTCACCGGGTGCGTCCACGACCACGTCGACCAGCTCCCGTGCTTGCATATCGGCAATCGTGTGCGGCGAAAGCCCATACCGGCACCCCAGCGCCCACGCTCCCGCGGCGCGGGCCGTGCGGATATCCACGTCGGAGTCGCCGACCATCACCGTTTCCTCCGGGCGCGCCCCTGCCTCCGCCATCAGCTTGAGCAAACCCTCCGGCTCCGGCTTCTTGGCCGCGAAACTGTTCCCGCCGTAAATCTCGAAGAAAAACCCCGCCAGCCCAAGGCCCTCGCAAATCTCCCGCGAAGCCCGGACCGGCTTGTTGGTCAGCACAGCCATCTTCACCGGCAGCATTTGCTTCAGCAGTGCAAGCTGCTCAACCACACCGGGGTAGGGAAGCGTGTGGTCCAGCTTGTGCTCCCGGTAGTAGGCCAAGAAAGCCTCCAGCGCCGCAGGCAGGAGCGCCACATCCGCATCCTCGGCCTCGAGCGCCCGCCGCACCAGCATCCCTGCCCCATCGCCGATATAGGAGGCGATCCGGTCTGGAGCCTGCGCGGACAGCCCAAACTGCCGCAGCGTCGCGTTTACCGCTTCCACTAGGTCTTTTTTCGAGTCGATCAGTGTTCCGTCCAGATCAAACACCAGCAGCCGCAATTGCGCGGACCGGATCGTGCGAAGCGTGTGCACCATCTTTCAATTCTAGTTGACCGTCACGTTCCCGCTTCCCGTCGTGATCCGCACCTGCGGTCCTCCCCCGTTCGCGTCGCCGACAAGGTGCTGCTTGCTTGCCGTACTTGCCTGTTTCAGTGCGCCGCCCGCGTACTTCAGGTCCCCTGAACCTGTTTCCGCACTTAAGCTCATCGGTGCGCCCCCCGTGTCCGCAGTCACATTGCCCGAGCCGGATTCCAGCTTCCATCCGGCAAGCGGTTTACCGCTCACCCGCAAATTTCCTGAGCCCGTATGGGCCCACAGCCCGCTCTGCACGTTCTTGAGCGTGATGTTGCCTGAGCCCGTTTGCGCTTTCACATCCCGCGCCGAAAGCATCGTCGCCTCGATGTCGCCCGACCCGGTTTCGAGCGCCACATGGTCGCTCAAGCCTGTCCCCTTTACATTGCCTGAGCCGGTCTTCAGCTCCACCGGGCCGCCGTTGTCCTCCACCCGTACGTCGCCCGAGCCCGTGTCCGCCCGCAGATCGGTCCCGCGCGGCGTCGTGATTTCGTAGTCGATGCTGATGTTGTGCGCATGGAAGTTGTGCCCCAGGCTGATAATGTTCCCCGCCTGGTTCAGCGGCGGGTTCGCGACGATCTGCTTGACCCGGTCCTCAGACGGGCTGCCCCCGCCGAACAGGCCTCCATTGCTTGCATGCACATGCCCCACAATGTGCACCGAGTCCACCGCCCCCGCCGACACATGGATGTTTCCCGACTCCGTATCCACCGCCAGCAGTACCGGCCCGTTCACCTTCAGCGTCCGCTCAAACGTTCCATCCGCCGCCAGCGCCGCCGGCCCGGCCAGCGCCACCATCATCACTCCTGCAAGCAGTCTCATGCGTCCCCACCTTCCTTGCGCACAAGAGTACGCCCACGCTACCTGAAAAGTTCCCGTATCCCACACAGGCATCTTCCCGAGAGGGCGTGGGAAAGGGGACTCGTCCTAAGAGGGTGTGAAAAGGTAATCCTGAGAGAGCGCGAGAAAGGGGTCATCAGAGAGTGCGAGAAAGGGGTCATCCTGAGCATAGCGAGGGATCTGCTTTTCTCTTTTTATGAAACACCGCATCGCTCGAAGCGGTCTCCTAAACCGCAAGCCCGGGGATGCTCCGGATGAGACCCGCCGCAAAGCGAGGCTCATAACGGTCGCCAAAGCCGCAAGTCTATGGATGAGACTTTTTCTAGGCCTCCGGCGCATCCATTTACCTCTCATCCTTTGAGCGCCGCGAAGAACCTGTTCCTATACCTCCTCACGCACATCCGCCTCACCAGCTACACTCACAACCACATGGCAGGCCTGCTCCTCATCCGCCTCGCGGCCATCGCTGCGCTCATCCTCGCCAACGGCTTCTTCGTCGCCGCTGAGTTCGCGCTGGTTTCCATGCGACGCTCCCGGCTTGAGCAACTCATTGCGGATGAGATTCCCGGTGCCCGCGCCGTCCAGCATCTCCAGTCCCGCCTCGACGATTTCCTCCCCGCCGTCCAATTCGGCGTCACCCTCTGCTCACTCGCCCTCGGCTGGGTCGGCGAGCCTACCCTCGCGGCCCTTTTCGCCCCCTACCTCCACTCCACCGTCTATGCCCACCTCTTTGCCGCCGCCCTCGCTTTTCTCTTCATCACGTATTTCCATGTCCTGCTCGGTGAGCTCGTCCCCAAGTCCCTCGCCCTCCGTCGCGGTGACCAGATGGCCATCGCCATCGCCGCCCCCATGCTCGCCTTTATGCAGCTCACCCGCCCCGCCGTCCTGCTGCTCAACCGCTCCGCCGCGCTCGTTCTTCGCCTGTTCCGCACCCCAGCCGCACACCACGGCTCCGTCCACTCCCCTGACGAGCTCAAGCTCATCGCCACCGCCGCACGCGAGGGCGGCACCCTTCCCCCATTCCAGGAGCGCCTCATCCACCGTGCCGTCGAAGGCGACAGCATCCCCACCCGCGAAATCATGACCCCCCGTCAGCGCATCGTCGCGCTGCCCGCCTCCATGCCCGTCGAGCAAGCGTCCGCCCGCATCGTCGAGGAAATGCACTCGCGGCTCCCCGTCTACGACCCACTCCGCGGCCCTGAAGCCATCGTCGGCGTTGTCTATGCCAAGGACGTCGCCCGCCTCATGCACTTCCACGCGACCAGCCTGTCCGCCGCCGGCTCGCCCGCGATACGCTCCATCCCCAACGGCCCATCTTCAAACGGCTCGCCCACACCTCACCCGCCGGCCATCGACCCTTCCGCGGGCAGTTCTTTCCAGGCAGGCATGCCCGTGAATAGGGCAACCCTCGCCGCCCTCCAGCTCCGGTCCATCATGCGCGAGGTTCTGTTCGTCCCCGAAACCAAGCCCGGCTTTGATCTCCTCGTCGAGTTCCAGGACCGCCGCCGCCACCTCGCTATCGTCGTCGACGAGTTCGGCTCTACCGTCGGCCTGGTCACGGTCGAGGATGCCATCGACCAGCTTATCGGCGAGGTCTAGGACGAGTTCGACGCCCCCGCCGCCCC
>CAXTWG010000005.1:49185-82725 GCA_964247895.1 uncultured Acidobacteriaceae bacterium | reverse complement strand
GAGCGTGTGCAGCAGGAGGTCCTGGCGCAGCATGAGGCGGAAGAGCGCGAGCTCGAGATCATGCGGCAGGAGGGCGAGGCGGAAGAGCTGGCTGCGTCGGAATAGTTACCTAAGGGTGAGTTCCAGGCGTTTTCCGTGAAACAAAGAGCCCGGCTTTGGCCGGGCTCTTTGTTTGTTCCAACTCCCCCGGCTTTCCTTTGCTGCTCGTTGAACTCCGTGTAGTACTCTAGCCGCACCCTCCCCCGCCAAGACCGATCTACGCAAGAGCCTGCAAGACAAAGAAAACATGCGAACACTGCTTAGCTCAAATACTCGCCCGTGGCAATCTTCTCGCCTTTGGTTTGCTTTCATGGTCGGCGCGGTTTGCCTTTGGGTCCTGAGCCTGCCTATTTTTCCGGCGCAGGATGCGCCCATGCACCGCTACTATACTCATGCGTTAGGGCAGGTTTTCGCGCATGTACCCCGCTATGCCGTGTATGCCGTCCGGCACCCATTTCCACCTTATGCGACGCAGTACATTACGCTCCTCGCCTTATCTCACCTGTTCCCCTTCGACCTTGCCGAGAAGATCTTTACCTGTGCCGAAATCCTGTGTTTCGCTTACGGGTTTCGTCTATGCGCGACGGCTCTCGGTCCGGCGGGCGCCTGGGTGTCCCTGCTGATCGCGCCCTTGCTGCTGCCCTGGTATCTGTTCATGGGTTTCCTTAACTACAGCGTAGGCCTGGGGCTCGCGCTGTTCGCTTTGGGATTCTTTCTCCGGCTCGATCGCTCCCGGGGTGCCATGGGCGGCTTTGCGGCGGCTGCCTTCGTGCTGAGTTTTTCGCACCCTGTGCCCTTGATGCTGCTGGGTGTATTCCTCGCAGGCGAGCTTCTGCGGCGCCGGCTCTTCCAGCCCCGGCCTGGTATGGGCTTCCTACGCGGAAACAGGAGGCAGCTCGTCGGTTTCGCCTGGGCGCTCGCTGTGTCCCTGCTGCCTTCGCTCGCCTTCGACCGCTCGCAAAACGCCTCGACGCTGCATGATCTCGGCTTTCATCTTCCGTTTCTGCGTACCATTCTGTTGCTGACAGGTTTGTCGCCGTACAACACCCGCTCCCATGATTTTTGGGTGAACGGGTATCGGCTCGCGGTGTATTTGCTGCTTGCCTTGGGTTTGTTCTGGGGTGTGCAGGCGCTGCGAAAGGGTTTGCGCTCGCGCCGGTTTTCATCCGGAGATATGTTCCTTCTTTACGCCGTGGCGCTCGCTCTTCTGCTGCCTTTTCTGCCAGACCGGATCAGCGGGGGAGGCTATTTCGCGATGCGCATGGTGATCCTGGTTTGGGTGTTCTCGCTGCTTGCGGCATCTGGGCGAGCGTTGGACGTCAGTCTGCCCCGGATCTGTTTTGCTCTTGGAGCCGCTTTCACGGTATTTACGCTCCTGCCCGCCGAGCGCACGCTTCGTCCCATTGCCGAAAGTGTGCACCGCGTGGAGGCGCAAACGCTGCCGGCCCGCACGGATGCTTTGCTGCTGAACGGGCCGATGTTGAATCCGGTTCTGCGCTTCAGCTATGACATCGCATTCAACCCGTTCATGTGGGCCAACATGCTGCCCATCATCCACCAAGACGATCTCGCACTGGACGCGCCCTGGCTCCAGCTCTCCACGTTTCCGCTGCACGCGACGCCCGGCTCTCCGGTTGTGAGGGATCCATCCGCGATCATTGAACTGATTGCGAAGGATCCGCCGCCACGCCTCGCCGCGCTGCTGCCGAGGGAGCCTATCCGGGACCTGGTCCGCCAAAGCAACATCATCACCTATGCCGGGACGCCCGATGAACTCGAAAAAGGGTTGACGGATTACCTCGATCCCGGCGAAGCCGCCGCATTCAGCTGCCGCCGGGCTGAGGTATGGTCCTTGCTTTGCGTGCGCAAGAGCCGGAACTAGCCGGCTGGGGAAGGTCCTACGTTAGGCTTGTTGCAACCGGTTCTTTCACTCACGGGAGACACATGAAGACAAGAAACAATCTCCTGGTTGTGGGCATCCTGCTGTTTTTTGCCTTGCTCACCGCTGTACGTCACCTGGGTTCCCTCGGCTCGGACCTGTCCTCCTCGTATTGCGCGTGTCGACTTTTGTCCTCGCACCAGGCAGATCACCTGTACAGCCGGGACCCGGTGAATTACGACGTGGTAACCGACCCGGTATGGACGCGGCTAGGTCTGGAAGCAGACCTATATCACGAAAAGCAGATCCACCCCTACGTGCAAACGCCGCTTTGGGCGTTTGGTCTGCAGCCGCTGTGCACGCGAATGAAGTTTTCGGCGTTCAATATCATCTTTCTTTTTTTCACCAGCTTCGCTTTATCCGCGACACTCTGGCTGATCGCGCGCACCTGGACGCCACGCCTTCTGCATCCCGGCTGGATGGCATTGGTGTGCGCCGGCCTGTATCTGACCGAGGCTTACAAGTATGCAATGGTGCTCACCCAGACCCACATCCTGTTTACATTGCTGACCCTGGCCGCTTTGCTCTGCGTGCGACGGGGTAACCCGGTTTGGGCGGGGGCGCTGCTCGCTCTTGCTGCTTCTGTGAAGATCACGCCCGGGTTTCTTCTCCTGTACTGGCTGGCGAGTCGGCAGTGGCGCGCTTCGCTGAGCTTTGTGGGGTTTTCAGCCGCGCTCGCCGGAGCGAGTGTGCTGACAACGGGATTGAGCTTGAATCTGCTTTATCTCCACAATCTTTCGGAAATCTCCAATATTCTCCTGGTGGCTTGGAACAACCAATCCCTGGCGGGCTGGTGGATGGGTTCCCATTACCCGGCGAGCGAACAGCAGGCTTGGCATAGCTTGCACCTCCCCGTGGCGCTCAAACTCCTCTCGACTTTGCTGTGCGCGGGCGCCAGTCTCCTGGGTGGCTACCTGGATCGCAGAGCGGAAGGGCGACCGGCAGTCCTCCGAGCCACGCGGCTGCCGTATGGCGCGGCCCTGGCCATCGTGGGCGCGACGGTGTTTACCCCGATTGCCTGGACGCACTATTACGTCATTCTCGTTTTCCCGTTTATGTTGCTTCTTGAAGCGGAACTCGAGACGAAATCCAGATTGCTGCTCGCCGTGCTTGTGCTTGTCTTCATTTTGAACTTTGACTACCAGACGGGGGGGCATGTTCTCCAGCGTTACGAGTTGTTTCCCATCGTGCATGCGCAGTTTTACAGCGGGCTTGTGTGCCTTTTGGGGCTTTTAGCCGCTTCCACCGGGATCGGCTTGGGGGCTCAATCTCCTTCTGCCCGTGCAGGCGCAAACGTGCGTACTGTTGAGGCAGTGCGCTGAAACGCGACAAGGGTCGGCCTGTGCGTGCGGAGGGCCTATTGGCCCGTGCTAACGTCAACCACATGCGAAGGGTTCAGGCTGCATTCCTGTTCACTCTCCTTGTGTGTTTCGCGATCACGGGGAGGCAGGCGCAAAAACCGAATCTGGCGGACTTCCAGGTTTACGACGCAGCGGCGGAGCTGGTGCACGAGCGGCAAAGCCCCCACATGTATGACGGCGCGGACAACGAGGCCGTGTTTAAGCTCAAATTCGCCGACGTAGCATCGCCCTTCGGGCAGGCTGCCCGGCACCTCGGCGTGGATCAGGTCCGTTTATACATTTACCCGCCGATTCTGGCGGACCTGCTTTTACCGTTTGCCTTTGTATCTGCGGCTACGGCAGGCAAGCTGTGGCTTCTTGTAAATTTCGCGGCCATTCTGCTCACGTCGTGGATCATGGCGCGGGAGCTCGGAGTACGCGCCGTCAGTCCCGGAGGCTTGCTCATCCTGCTAGGTCTGCTGGCTCTGTTCGGAACGGGGATGTGCCTGATCTGGGGCCAGGTTACGCTTGTTCTGCTCCTGCTCTGGACAGCGGGTATTCACCTGTACCGTCGCGGTTGGCTTGCGGCTTCGGCGAGCGTGCTGGCCTTGGCTACGGCGATCAAGCTCACGCCGCTGCTGATCGTCGTGCCTTTTGTATTGTGGCGGGAGTGGCGTTGGCTGCGGGTGTACGCGGCCGTTCTCGTGGGCTGTTTCGCTGCGATGTTGCTCGTGAATAGCCCCGCGACGCTCACCGATTATGCGATGCACGTGATGCCGTCGATGTCCGGCGGCGGCGTACCGGATTTCGAGAACAAGTCCTTGCTTTCCTCCGTGCAACTGCTGTATCTCACACTCCACGGTGCCGCGGTGCATCCGGTCACCATGCCGGTTCCAAAGGGCGCGATCACGGCGGGCAAGGCTGTTTCGCTGGCACTGGTCCTGGTGGCGATGGGTGTCGTGGCGCGCGTGGGCGCTGCGATGCGCGGGGAGGACCGGCGCATGACCCTGGCCTTGTTCGCCCTGCTTTCGGCGGCGATCGCGCCCATCTCGTGGAAGCACGCCTATGTCGTGGCTTTCCTGCCACTGGCGTTCTTCTGGGTGGATGCGTTCCGGCGCAGTGTAGCTACCTGGGAGCTGGCGCTGCTGACACTGTGCTCGATCGAGCTGGGGAGTTTCGTTTTCGACTCCGTCATCGTGAAGGCGACGCATGGGATGCTATTCGGGGTGCTTTCGTTTGTCGCGCCGGGCGCGGCGATTCTTCTGGTGCTGGCGGGCTTGCTTCCCATGCGCCGGGCAAGCGCCGCTCAGCCTGCGAGATAGCGGCGGTAGATCTGGAAAAGCTCTCCGAAAGCCTTAAAGAAATCCGTGGGTTTGACCTTGGACCCTGCAACGTCTGTCCACTCGGGCAGGGGATACTCGTAGATTTCGTGGCGCAGGCGAGCCGGGTTGCCGTTGTGCCTCGCCAGGAAGCGTGCAATGAGTTCCACGTCGAATATCCAGCGGGAAAGAAAAGCTCCGGTGAGGACCTCCCCGAACTCATCAGTCGCCCGGAACAGTTTCGCGCCGCACTGGGTGTCATAGATCTGAAGCCTGAGTACGCGGGAAGCGCCGGTGGCAAAAAACCGCCCGAGATAATGTCGAAGACGCTGTCTGTGAATGTGCCGTCCGAGCAGACGTACGCGCGCGCCGAAAACCATGTTGATCTCCGGCCGCGCATGGAGGATAGCCGCCAGATCAGGAATCTGCTCGAGCGGGGTAGCCAGGTCGGCGTCCCAAAAGCCGGTGACGGTGCAGCCGGGTAGCGCGAGCGCGTGAAGCATGCCATGGCGGACGGCCTCTGCCTTGCCGCCGTTCGGCTGCTTGTCGAGCACGCGGATGCGGTCCGGGAAACGGGAACGAAGGGCGTGGAGGACGGCGAGGGTGGCATCGCGGCTGCCGTCGTTCACGAAGAGCAGTTGGATGCCCTCGCTTCGCGGGCTCGTCAAAAAGGCGGCAAAGGCGTTGGTGCGCAGACGCCTGGCCTCGTTGTAACAAGGGACAACCACAATAGTCGCCGGCGCTGGAAAAGTAGGCTGGGCCGCCGATGGGTTTTCCATTGCTTCCATCCTCACGCGTCCTTTTGGTCTCCCATCCTCGCAAGCCGCCCCAGTATAGCGCCCACCCAGGGCGGGAATAGGATAAGGCGCGGTCGGGGGAGATGCATCCCACACCATGTTGGAAAGGAAATGCCCATGATGCAAGTTCAACGTGTGAGTCTGGCGCTCCTCTGCGCTTCGCTGGCCTTTGCCGGCTGCGAGAACAGGAAAGCGGCCACCAAGGATAATTTCAGCAAGGCGATCGGGAACTACTACAACGCCCACTCGGAGTGCGTATGGTCCTCGCCGGTGAAGTTTCCGGTGGAGGCGGACCCGAAAAAAGCGGACGAGTCGACCGGTTACGACGCATTGACCGACGCGGGACTTCTAACCCGGACGTCGGCGCAAAAAAAGCAGTTCATCTTCGGTTCCAAGCAGGTCAACGACTATGACCTGTCATCCAAGGGGCGCTCGGTTTGGGCGCCGGATCAGAAGCAGCCCGGGTATGGGAACTTCTGCTTTGGGCACCGCGCCGTGACGACGGTCGACAACTTTACGACATCCGCCGACAGCAATGGGGCGCAGATTGCGAACGTGGATTACCACTACACGGTGTCCGGGATCGCGGACTGGGCGCAAACGACGGAGATGAAGACCGCGTTTCCGACCATCCAGGCGGATATCTCGGGCGGCAAGGTGGACAAGGCGACGCTGATCGCTACCGACGATGGGTGGCAGGTGTCGCACGAGTAACGGAGAGATCTTGGGGGGGGGGCGTTGTGGCTCATCGTCGAGCGTAAGGCCTTCGGGGGACGGTTACCGCTTTGGCGCTATAGCCCTGGGGGTAGAGCGATGCGAAGGGAGCGATCCATGGTTTCATCGGGACTCGCAGGAAATGCGGGTCGGGCAATCAGGGCAAACATGCATAAACCCGCTTTCGCGGTTGATACCTGCGGCGGCTCCCGTTTCCGGCGCGTCCAGGCGATCCCGGTTGTTACGCGCAGGGGATGGAAAGCGGTGGGGCAAGGCATCCGCAAAGCATGGCTGTGCATGGTACCGTTGTGAGTATCGATGGCCCGGTAAGGATTCGCCGCCTGTGACTGTAGCTACCCTTCGCAAGACTGCTTTAAACAGCACCCATCGCGCCCTTGGCGCGAAGATGGTCGACTTCGGCGGCTGGGAGATGCCGGTCGAGTATGCCGGCATCACGGCCGAGCATATGGCTGTCCGGACGGGCGTAGGCGTGTTCGATGTGAGCCATATGGGCTGCATCCAGCTGCGCGGGCCGAACTCGCTCAACGCTGTGCAGCAGTTCTCGATGAACGATGCGTCGAAGCTCGCTGTGAGCCAGGCGCACTACTCGGCGATGTTGTATCCGCAAGGCACGTTCGTGGACGACATTGTGGTTCACAAGCTGGGTGAGAATGATTACCTGGTTGTGATCAATGCCGGCACCCGGGAAAAAGATTACGGGTGGATCCGGCAGCAGGCGCAGCCGTTCAAGGGGCATGTTTCCGACTACTCTGACTACTACACGCAGCTGGCGATCCAGGGCCCACGTGCAGCGGAGGTATTGCAGAAGCTGACCGACATACCATTGGCCGAGATCAAAAATTACTGGTTTCGCTGGGGCAAGGTGGCCGGCGTGTACAACGTGCTGATCGCGCGCACCGGGTACACGGGCGAGGATGGGTTCGAGGTTTACATTCCGTCCGACGAGGCGACGAGCACCCGCGTGTGGGGTGAGGTTTTCAAGGCCGGAGAGGAATTTGGCATTATGCCCTGCGGTCTGGGCGCGCGCAACACGCTGCGGCTGGAGTCGGCGATGGCGCTTTATGGGCACGAAATCTCAGACGCGGTGAATGTGTACGAGGCCGGTCTCGACCGGTACGTGAAGTTGGACAAGGGCGTGGACTTCACGGGTGCGGAGGCTTTGCGAAAAATACGCGACGCCGGTGGCCCTATGCGGCGACTGGTGGGCCTCGAGATGGTGGACCGCGGTATCGCTCGCGATGGTTACCGGGTGCTGGACGAGGGTGGGAAAGCGATCGGTGAAGTGACGAGTGGGTCGCCTGCGCCGTTTCTCAAAAAGAATATTGCGCTGGCCTATCTGCCGGCCGCTTATGCCGCAACGCCGGGCAGGGAAGTGTGGGTAGAAATTCGCGGGGCGGGTGTGAAAGCCCGGACGACCACGATTCCGTTTTACAAGCGCCCGCGCACGGCGGCATCGGCGCAGTGACCAGGGAAGGAGATCGATGAATTATCCGGAAGAGTTTCGTTACACGCGTGAGCACGAATGGATCCATGTACAGGAGGGGATCGGCACGGTAGGCATTACGGACCATGCCCAGTCGACCCTGGGCGATATTGTGTTCGTCGAGGTGCCCAAGGTGGGCGCGAAGGTGCAAAAGGGCAAGGTATTCGGGTCGGTCGAGTCGGTGAAGGCTGTTTCAGACCTGTACTCGCCGGCAACGGGGGAGATTGCGTCGGTGAACGAGGCATTAAATGCGACTCCGGAGCGGATCAATACCCACGCGCACGATGCTTGGATCATGCGCGTGAACCTGGCAAATCCCGCGGAGATCGACGGGCTGCTGACTGCCGAGGACTACGAAAAGTTTGTCTCCGAGGAGACAGGACACTAACGCCGCTCCTGCCCTCGCATGGACAAAGTGAGCGGAGCGAACAGATTTGAGCATTACGCAGAAACAGGAGATTCGCGCGCATGCGCTACCTTCCCAAATCCGATCCTGAACGGCTTTCCATGTTGCGCGAGATAGGCGCAGCGGACATCGATGCTCTTTTTTCCACGATTCCAGCCGAGTTCCGCTTCACGCGCGACCTCGATATCCCGCGCCAGATGGGCGAATCGGAGATTGTCGGTTACTTCAAGGAAGCGGCGGCGCGGAACGCGGTCGGCTATACGAGCTTTCTGGGCGCGGGTGTGTACCGGCATTACCGGCCTGTCGTTATCGATGCGTTGGTGCAGCGTGGGGAGTTCCTGACCAGCTACACGCCATACCAGGCAGAGATCACGCAAGGGACGCTGCAGGCGATCTTTGAGTTCCAAACCATGATTTGCGAGTTGACCGGGATGGAAATCGCGAACGCATCGATGTACGACGGCTCGACCGGCGCGGCGGAAGCGGTGATGATGGCGATCCGGGTGACCGGGAGGGATCACGTCGCGGTTGCGCGCACGGTGCATCCGGAATACCGGGAAGTGCTCACGACCTATGCCCAGCACCAGGGGACGCGGCAGACGGAGGTCGGCTACAGCCCGTCCGGTTCCAAGCAGGCCGGACGGCTTGACCTCGCGGCTCTCGACGCGGCGATCACGCAGGATACGGCCTGTGTGCTGGTGCAGTCGCCGAACTTCTTCGGCGTTGTTGAGGACATCCCGGCGATCGCGGAAATCGCGCACGCGAAAGGTGCGCTGCTGGTCGTGTCAATCGCGGAAGCGGTTTCGCTCGGCGCTGTCCGTCCGCCGGTCGAGGCGGACATCGTTTCGCTTGAAGCGCAGAGTTTTGGCGTCGCGCTCTCCTACGGCGGCCCGTACTGCGGCGTGCTTGCGGCCAAGGAAAAGTACCTGCGGCAGATGCCGGGGCGGCTGGTAGGGGAAGCGCGCGACAAGGACGGCAATCGTGGTTTTGTGCTGACGCTTTCAACGCGCGAGCAGCACATCCGGCGCGAAAAAGCGACCTCAAACATCTGCACCAATCAGGCGCTGGTCGCGCTCATGGCGACGATTTACCTGACCGTGTATGGCCGCGAGGGCATCCGGGAACTTGCGCAGCACAACCTTGCCAAGGCGCATTTCGCAGCCGAGGCGCTCGGTGCGCAGGGAAAGCTGCTATTCGCAGGCTCGCCGCGGTTCCACGAGTTCGTGTTACAGACCGAGGAAACACCGGAGGAGTTGAACGCGCGGCTGCTGGAGGACAAGATCATCGGCGGGT
The DNA here is from genome assembly GCA_964247895.1 of uncultured Acidobacteriaceae bacterium. Taxonomy (GTDB): domain Bacteria; phylum Acidobacteriota; class Terriglobia; order Terriglobales; family Acidobacteriaceae; genus EB88. Next base: position 73,374 of record CAXTWG010000005.1, on the reverse strand, counting down.
TGGACCTGCGCCGATGGTACCCGGAGCTGGGCAACGCAACACTCTGGTGCGCAACGGAGTTGACAACACGCAGAGAAATCGAACAAACGGCGCGTGTGCTGGCCGAAGCGCCGGTACTGGCCGGAAGCGCTCGCTAAGGAGAGCTGAAGTATGAGTACATCTGCACCGGAGATCGAGATGGAAGCCAAGGCGGCCTTCACCGGGACGCCAAGCAAAGTGCGTCCGCACCAGACGCAGAATGAAGCGCTTTCCTTTGAAAAATCAGCGCCAGGCAAGCGCGCGTATCGGCTGCCCCCGCTGGATGTACCGCAGGTGGACCCTTCGGCCTTGCTCGGGGGAGCTGCCCGGCTGGAGCCGGCTGCGTTGCCGGAACTGAGCGAGATTGAGATCATCCGGCACTTTACGCGGATGTCCACATGGAATTATGCAATCGACCTTGGGATGTATCCGCTCGGCTCGTGCACGATGAAATACAACCCGCGCGTCAACGAGTTTGTTTCGCGCATCGAGGGCATTGCAGATGCGCACCCATACCAGCCGGAATCGCTTTCGCAGGGAGCTTTGTCGATCCTTAAGGAGCTGGAGCACTGCCTGCTTGAAATCACGGGCATGGATGCGATTACACTGCAACCGGCGGCCGGGGCACACGGGGAGTTTACGGGCATCCTGCTGGTGCGGGCCTATCACCAGGCGCGTGGGAATCCGCGCAAAACCGTTATCATTCCCGACTCGGCGCACGGCACCAATCCCGCAACGGCGGCCATCTGCGGCTACCAGGTCGTAAACCTCAAGTCAAATGGCGATGGAGGGGTTGACCTCGAAGCCCTGCGCGCGCTGGTGGACGAGAACACGGCCGCGATGATGCTAACCAATCCTTCCACGATCGGCGTGTTCGAGAACGAAATCGCGGCCATCGCGGCCATCCTGCACTCGAAGGGTGCGCTGCTCTACATGGATGGCGCGAATATGAACGCGCTGGTGGGCAAAACACGGCCCGGCGACTTCGGTGTGGACGTGATGCACCTAAATCTGCACAAAACCTTCTCGACCCCCCATGGGGGCGGAGGTCCCGGTTCTGGCCCCGTGGCTTGTAAGGCGATCCTGGAACCGTTTTTGCCGACGCCGACAGTGCGGACCAATCCTGATGGGGTGCACCGGCTGGAGTTCGACCATCCCCGGTCCGTAGGCCGGGTCCGCATGTTCTACGGTAACTTTGGGATGTTTGTACGGGCGCTCGCTTACATTCTCGCGAACGGGCCGGATGGACTGCGACAGACGACCGAGGATGCCGTGCTGAACGCGAACTACATCCGCGCAAAGCTCGAAGACTTATACGAGCTGCCGTACAAGACGCCCTCGATGCACGAAGTTGTGTTCTCGGACAAGCGGCAGGCCCGGAACGGCGTCAAGACCGGCGACATTGCCAAGCGGCTGATCGACTATGGGTTTCACCCCTACACGACAAGTTTCCCCCTGATTGTGCCCGGCGCTTTGATGATCGAGCCGACCGAAAGCGAATCGCGGGAAGAATTGGATCTATTCATCGATGCTATGCGGCAGATTGCACGGGAGGCTGAGGAAAATCCCGAGCTGATCGTCTCGGCACCGCACTCAACCCGCATCGGGCGACTGGATGAAACCTCTGCGGCGCGCAAGCCGGTGCTGCGCTGGAAGGCGCCCCCGGCCTCTACCCCGCTCACCCCTGATACCGCTGCGAAGGAGTGGTAGTGGTCCGCTCCGTGTGGGACGAGCGCCGGGACGAGCTCGAAAAATATGAGCTGATGCTGGGGGAGGAGCGCGGGCGGCTCGCCGTTTCGCTCGATGTACTGACAGACGCGCTGATTCTGGTTGGGCAGCATGGCGTGTACTGTATTTCCAATCGCAATCCGTCGAAGCCGGCGCTTGATCTTCAGGCTGTACTCGCAGGTATCGAGAGCGCGAAGGACCTGATCCAGTCCACCATGGCGCTCCTCGAAGCAAAACGGGCGGGGGCAAGTAGCCCCGGTCTGTAGTAATCTGAAGTCCGCGTGATACGCGCCCGTAGCTCAGCTGGATAGAGCGTTCGCCTCCGAAGCGAAAGGTCGCAAGTTCGAATCTTGCCGGGCGCACCATTCATCGCTTGATTCTGCGTAAGCATCTTTCCGGTTACCGAAGAAACGTCCCGCGCGAAAACGCTGGCAGACGAGGAAAGCAGCAGGATACGATAGTCTCGCCTTCGGTGTGCAACCTAAGCTCAGACGAGCTCCTCACTCGTACTGCGCAGTAGAGCGTCCCAGTTCAGTCCAATTTCCTAGTGCAACGGGAACTCACGTTGACACTGGACGGGCTGTGGCCTCAAGTTCACATACAGAGATCAAGACGGGACGAGGTGTCGTGGCAGAGTCATGGTGTTGAAACAAAAACTCAGCAGGGGAAGGCAGGGGCTCACGAACGCACTTTTCGTCTGCGCCAGTTGGCTCATTGCCCATTTGCTGCCCGCGACGCAATGGTATCCTCTCGCGCTGGGGATTTCCCGTCTTTTGACCCGTACCACAGGCCGGTTCGCTCCCAAGGGACACAATGTGAACGAGGCCTCGCTTACGCCGCGGCTGCTTCACCGCTTTCTCGACCTGCTGTCCACCCACGGAACTTTTCCCATCCCGGTCAGGGTTGAGGGAGAAGAGCTTCTGCGCGCGTATGCCGCCCAGCCCGGGGGGTTCGTCTGCTGTTCGGCTCACATTCCGTTTTTGAAGTTGTTCTTTCCCGTCGCCCGGCGCGTGCTTGGCGACGCCCGCCCGCGGAGCATCATCGCGCGCGAACCGGTGGGCGACAACATGGTGACGATCTGGAACGACGTCCCATGGAAAGCCATCCGCACCGATCACGCGACCCTGCTGCACAGCCGGTCGCTTCTGCGGCAAAACGGCTGTCTGGTTGTTGTGGTCGACAAGGAGCAGGGGGAGTTTATTTCCTCCAACATCTTCCGATTCGCGGGCAAGATGAATGCGCGCATTCTTATGTGGTTCTTGCAGCTCCAGCCCAATGGCGAAATCCTGCTCAGCATCCTGCAGCCGCCGGGTCCTGCCTGCAAAACGGAACAGGAGATCCGCGCGAATCTCGACTTCGTGGCTGAAAACGTACGTAGGATCCTGCACGGCGGCCAGATCGCGCCGGCAAACCGTATGCAGTCGGCCATGGACGAGTCGTCTGAGGCGCAGCGATCCCGGGAGATCAATCGAATCCAGCTGTACTCAAATGCGCAACTGGATGCACGCATGCGGCGCCTTCAGGCCGTGCTCGCACAGCCGAATGGAACGTCCGAGCATGAACGGCAGCGAAAGCTGCTCGAAGAGCGGCTTTCGCTTATGCAACTGGAATTCGAAACGCGCACCGGTGTTTAGAAGGACTCGGCTTTTCGCAACCCAGCAACGGCGACCGCCGGTGCTTTCTGGAAGGCTAGAAGCCGCTGTTGTATACACGTTTAAGGATGTGCCAGCGCTCTACGTGACTTTTCGGCGAAAAGTCACGTAGGCTTAAGCGTTTACCTACCCAACAGGAGAACTGTTCTAGATGTGACAGCTGACAGCGCCTCGCTTCTCGAGGTATTTCTGATGGTATTCCTCGGCGCGCCAGAAGGTCGTTGCCGGCACAACCTCGGTCACGATGGCTTTTCGAAAGCGACCTTCGGCGTTCAGGTGAGCGATCACCTTTTTCGCGGTCTCTTCCTGCTCCGAGGTGTGAAAAAAAACAGCGCTGCGGTACTGCTTTCCCCAATCCGGTCCCTGGCGATCGAGCTGCGTCGGGTCGTGCAGGGCGAAGAACTGTTCGAGCATTGCTTCGTAGTTCACGCGCGCCGGATCAAAAGTAAGCTCTACCACCTCGGCATGGCCTGTACGATCCGAGCAAACGTCCTTGTAGGTGGGGTTGGCGATCTTGCCGCCCTCATACCCCACCGCCGTTTCCACTACTCCCGGGATCTGTCCGAACTGCGCCTCAACACCCCAAAAACAGCCCGCTCCAAAAGTCGCTTTCTCCATACATCCTCCATGCACTTGGATGTTTGAGCGAGGGACGGGTTTCAAGCCAGCTCGTATCCGGCGAAAAAGTAGCCGATCTCAAAGGCTGCGGTATCCTCGGCATCCGAGCCGTGAATGGCATTCTCTTCAATCGAAGAGGCGAACTGCTTGCGGATCGTGCCCTCCTCGGCGTTGGCCGGGTTTGTCGCGCCCATGAGCAGGCGGAGGTCGGCGATTGCATTGTCTTTCTCGAGCACCATGGGAAAAATGGGACCGGAAGACATGAACTCGGTGAGCGAGCCGAAGAATGGGCGCTGCGCGTGGACGTGGTAAAAACCTTCCGCCTGTTGCTTGGAGATGGAAAGCTTTTTAATCGCAATGAGCTTGAAGCCTGCCTGCTCGATAGCGGCAAGAATGGCGGCAGTGTCGCCTTTACGCACGGCGTCGGGCTTGAGTATGCTGAAAGTCCGTTGAGACACGGGTAGGGATTCTCCTGTTGGGTAGTTGTTACCACTTCAGTATGGCTTATCGCGCAAACCGGAAAAAGACACGCCATGAAGTGGTCGCGAGCCGCGCAGGCGGTTTTGCTTAAAAGCGCCGCGGGTGAGCGGCGCTTTAGGGTTGCCCGCGCTTTAAACGGCTTGCGCCAACCGGGGTAGCAGGCCAACGTGGCTGGTCTCGTAGAGGGCAAGCAGGCGCTGGCGCATCAGGTAGTAGGCTCCGGCTGCTTCCTGAAGCTGGAAGGGAACGGAAACCCAGTGCTGACCGGTGATAATTTGCGAAAGCATGCCGATACGGATTTGGCGCAACGCGGAGCGAAGCCGGATTGCGTCGCGGCGCATGCGTTCGGCGACGATTGCGCCTTCTTCTTCGTTCCAGTGCGTGGCATGGGCTGCGATAGCGAGCAGCAGATCGGCGTTGACGCGCATGGATCTGAGCCCGGCTTCGCCTCCGAGCAGGTGCCAGATGACCTCCGGCTCCATGGCGACCTGCCCGCTGCGGGGCTCAAGAAAGTCGCGGGCCACGGCGCGGACGCCGGAAAGGTTTACCGGGGCGAGAGCCGCAACGAGATCTTCAAAGCAGCGGCCATCCAGTTGAATCGAGGACCGGCGTGCGCGTACCGCGACGCCGGCGAATCCGCCGACGGCGAGCAAAAAGAGAAGGAGTGGGGCGGCGGCATGCATGGTGACGTTCGGTGACCTCAGTGACCAACTTTGCCCAAATCGTAATGAACACGTTCATGCAATGCAAGAACATATTTCTGAAGGGCAGGAGAAATCGGCTTCCGAGCGGGCTCATTGCGCCAAAGTGAGACACACCAGTAGGTTACAGTCGCGAGATAGGCAATGCTTCTAACATAGTAGAAAGCTCCGTAGATAGGACTCTTAGGCCCGAAATAGACAGCAAGGCCCACGCCTGTCGTACCTATCAGTGACCAAAACATCAAGCCTTCCCCTACTGCCATGACATGGTTTCGCCATCCAAGCCCGACTTGTTTGGCAGCGATGAACATAGCAATCACAATCTCACAGGTGAGTAGCCCCGTAAATGTCTCGGAACGTAGTTGATTGGCTTCGAGCCCGTGCATTCCCGACGGCTGAAGAAGCAGCGTTGCTCCGAGAGCGCCTGCCCCGCCTATTAACCCTGCCAATGCAAGTGGCCTGAACGCTCCTTTCAGCCACACTCCAGCTGGCTTGAGAACCGTACGCGCTATCTCGAACAAAATAAAAAGCTGTACGGCAGAACTAGCTATATCGAAGAAGAAGTACGCTCGAATGTAAACCGGCGACTTGATACTGGAATCAATGAATGAAAAAGCAACGTTAGAAATGAAATCTAATGCAGCGAAACTAAATAAAGCGGGAAATGCCCTCCACCGACCTCGCACAACCATCGATATGCACAGAGCTGCATCCAGCAACAACCCAGCAAGCGAAAGAGTACTGTCGACTAGCTCCATTAAAATGAGGCTCTCCAACACAGAAGCCTACCAAGATCGTCCATGTTCAAGCTAGTAAAAAGATCTACATGCAGCTCCTCGATGTTGACGTAATGCAGCGGGTGTGGCACATTCAGCAGCCCCAAGGATTGCGACGGCTCCCACTCGGAAGAGCCTTCATGCAGCCCCATGGGTTACGGCGGCTTCCACTAGGAAGTGCCTTTAAACAGCCCCAAGGATTGCGGCGGCTTCCACTTGGAAGAGCTTGCGCGACATTCGAAATGCCATTCCATGCACTGTTCGCATTGAAAGTAGCATCAATGGTAACTTTTCCTGCCACATCGGTAACTTTTTGAGCGAAAACAGGTGCCGAAAGTGTTAAGGCTGCGAGGATGAATGCGGCGACTTTTAAGGTTTTCATAAGGCTTGCTCCCATGCGCTTGTTGCGCTTGAAAGAAGCGTAGCCCTCGTAAATGACTCTAGCAAAAGGTTTTTGCTGCCAAAACTCTCTTCTTTCGCCCTTTTCTTGCCGACTTCCCGATTTTGTTACCTATGGTTCCCAAAGTAACCTCACGCAATTTTGCGCTTGGACACTCGCGAACACTGAAGGGTTAAAATAATGGGTAACCACCGATACCTATCGAACAGACTGGTCCCGATCCACGTGGTTATGTCTGTGAGCGAACGGAGAAAAAAGCAGATCGGAACATGACGGCCAAAGAATTTGCCAGGATTAAGCTGGTGCGCCTAACCCCGCCTGAGCACCCGCGCAACAGTCTCCCCGATTGCGGCCGGCGACTCGACAACAGTGATTCCGGCTGATGCAAGCGCTGCCATCTTCTCGCCGGCTGTGCCTTGGCCGCCTGAGATGATAGCTCCGGCATGGCCCATGCGGCGGCCGGGAGGCGCCGTTTGCCCGGCGATAAAGCCGACGACGGGCTTGCGCACGTGGTCGCGTACATAGGCTGCGGCTGTTTCCTCGGCGCTGCCACCAATTTCGCCGATCAGCACGATGGCCTCGGTTTCCGGATCTTCGTTGAGTAAGCGGAGCGCGTCGGTGTGGGTGGTGCCGATCACTGGGTCGCCGCCGATGCCGATCGCGGTGGACTGGCCGATGCCGCGCTGCGTGAGCTGGTAGACGGCCTCGTATGTGAGGGTGCCGGAACGCGATACGATGCCGACCGGGCCTTCCTTGTGAATGCGGCCGGGCATGATGCCGATTTTCGCTTTGCCGGGGGAGATGACACCGGGGCAGTTGGGACCGATCAGCCGCGAGTGGGAGTGGCGCAGAACGGACCACACCTCGATCATGTCGTTGGTGGGAATGCCCTCGGTGATGCAGATGATAAGCGGCAGCCCGGCTGCATTCGCTTCAAGAATGGCGTCTGCCGCAAAGGGCGGCGGGACGAAAATGACGGTTGCGTTTGCGCCGGTCTCGCGCACGGCTTCGGCGACCGTGTCGAACACGGGCCAGCCTTCGTGGGTAGAGCCGCCCTTGCCGGGGGTCACGCCGCCGACCACGTTAGTGCCATACTCGGCACAGCCTTTGGCATGGAAGGTGCCTTCCTTGCCGGTGATGCCCTGCACGATGAGCCGCGTGTTCTTATCTACGAGCACTGCCATGGGTGGTTCTCCTTGTGGGGGGTGAGTTCAGGCTTCCAGTTGCCGTGCGAGGTCGGAAAAATCGCGCGCAGTGTAGGTGTAATCGGCGGTCGGCTCAGGGTCTTCGGACGGGCGGTAAATAAAAGCGGTACGCATGCCGGCGCGCGCCCCCGCCTGGAGATCGTTATTGTGCGCGGCCACGAGCATTACGGTTGCAGGTGGGGCTTCGAGCAGATGAAGCGCGCCCTCGTACAGAGCGGGAGCCGGTTTGTAGGTTTGGAACTGGTCGGCAGCGAGAATCACATCCCAGGGAAAGCCGGCGAAGCGAGCCATCTCGACCAGTTGCCGGGTAGTTCCATTGGAGAACGCACCGAGAATGTAGCGTTTTTTCAGCGCTTGTAGACCTTCCACCGCATCGGGCCAGCCCGCGAGCTCGCGCCAGCCGAGCACCAGCCGGTCGCGCTCGGCGTCGCTGAGGGTGTTGAGGCCGTGTTTGGGAAGCAGGGCGTCGAGGGTTTCGCGGTGCAGTTCCTCAAAGCCCGCCCATAAACGTTCGCCGTTGCGCACGGGCGCGATTGCCGGTTGGTAAAGCGAGCGCCATTCGACGGCGAAAGCTTCCCAGTCGGCGTGTCGGCCCCATTGCTCGCCCAGGCTCGTGCAATACCGGGTCAGCGAGCCGCGCCAGTCGGCGGTGGTACCGAAGGTGTCAAAGAGCAGAATTTGAATTTTCATTTGCTTGTCAGCCATTTCAAAGCCTTCCTATACCGGCTAGCCGGGTGGTGCTGCTTTCCTGAGTTGGTGGATGCGCAGGCGGAGCAGCTCGGTGGCGGCCCGATCGGGCGAAAGAGTGGGATAAGCGACCGGGACAAAGCGCATCCACTCGACGAACAAGGCTTGCCAGGCGCGCTCAGCCTTTGCGAGCGATGCCGGCGTCGGATCCCCGGACCACGCCTTAGGGTCAGGGGTGAAGCTTGCCGCGGTTTGGGAAGCTGCTTGCAATGCCTTTCGCGCCCGTTCCCGATCCTGCGCGGTCGCTTGCGGGAGCTGACCCGCGGCGAATCGCTGGAGGTTGATGAGGAACTGCTCGCGCAACGCGCCTTGGTCGAGTTGCTGCAAGCCCGCTGCAAGCCCGATGCAAGCCCCCCGCCCCCCACGTACTCGCCCCTGGCACGAGCTTCTTCAAAAGCAGTTTCCGCAGCCTGGAGTTTCCGAAATTCTCTTTGCGCCCGTACAGGCAGCCGCGCGTTCAGCAAGGCAAGCTTGCGTGCCCGGCTTGCGTCGGCATGCTTGACCTCAATGGACGGGCAATAGCTGGCCATTGCGCCACTTATCTGCTCATCGCAAACGTCGAAACGCGTTCCGGCGGGTAGCTTGCCATCGCGTAAGGCTTCCAAGCGGCCAAGACGCAAATCGGTATTCTGGCCGCCCTCGTTGGCGGACTCGCAGGCAAAGCGGATGGCTAGCCCATAGTCGCGCGATACAGCGTCGCCATTCGCGTAAAGCATGGAAAGGGTTCCGGCCCCCGTCAGGAATGAGTGGCCTGCGCCGGTCCAGTGGAGATATGCGCACAGGAGCGCCTGGTGATACCGAGGCGAGTGGCCGAACCCATAGTAGAGCTGCTGCTCATCGCAATCGGGTTTGACCGGGGAAGCGCCGCTTTCCGCCTGAGCAGCGAAACGCGCGGCCTCAGTTGGCAGCGGCTGTTCCTGCGCTGCTTTGCAAGCAGCCACCCAGTTGTCGTCTTCAAACAACGCTTCCGCAGTCCGGTGAGGGCTCGTCTGCGCTGAAAGTAAGTGAGCCGAAAGTAGGGCTGCGAGCACTTGCGTGAAGAAACGCACCCCGAACGCCGGGCTTTCTGTCAAGCCCGCGCCGCCGCGACCACCTTTTCCGCGGCGTCCTGCATCGTGTCGCCGACCTGGAAGGCGAGGCCCGAATCAGCGAGAATGCGACGGCCTTCCTCGACATTGGTGCCCTCGAGGCGAAGGACGATGGGGATCCGGACATCCAGGTTCTTCGCGGCTTGCACTACACCCTGGGCGAGCGTGTCGACGCGGAGGATGCCGCCGAAGATGTTGATGAAGACAGCGCGGACGTTGGGGTCGGAAAGCAGGATTTTGAAAGCGTTTTCAATCTGCTGCTGGTTGGCGCCGCCGCCCACGTCGAGGAAGTTGGCGGGGGCGCCGCCGGCGTACTGGATGATGTCCATGGTCGCCATGGCGAGGCCCGCGCCGTTGACCATGCACGCGATATCGCCGTCGAGCTTGATGTAGTTCAGCGCGTACTTGGACGCTTCGACCTCGAGCGGGTCTTCCTCGGCGAGGTCGCGCAGTTCCTTGAGCTCGCGATGACGGAACATGGCATTGTCGTCGAAGGTGAGTTTGCAGTCCAAAGCAAGTAGCTTGGCGTCTAGCGCCTGCGGCCCGCTCGGTTTGGTCGTGATGAAGGGGTTAATTTCGAGCAGGGAAGCGTCGGTCGCGAGAAAGACGTCGTAGAGGCCCTGCATGAACTTGACTGCCTGCTGCACCAGCGGACCGTTGAGTCCGAGCGCAAAGGCGAGCTCGCGGGCTTGGTAGGGCTGAAAGCCGACCGCCGGATCGATGACGACCTTGCGGATGGCTTGAGGATCGCGCGCCGCAACTTCCTCAATCTCCATGCCGCCGGCCTGCGAGGCCATGAACACGAGCCGGGACTGGGCCCGGTCGAGCACGATGCCTAGGTAAAGCTCGCGGTCGATGGGGGCGGTTTCCTCGATGAGGAGCCGCTGGACGCGCTGGCCCTCGGGGCCGGTCTGGTGCGTGACCAACTGCATACCGAGGATGGCAGAGGCGTACTGCTCGGCTTCCTCGAGGGTGCGGGCGACTTTAACGCCGCCCCCCTTGCCGCGGCCGCCGGCGTGAATCTGAGCCTTAACGACAACCCCCGAGGTGCCGCCGGTAAAAAGCCGTTTCGCGACGTCAAGGGCTTCTTCGAGGGTGTTGGCGACTTCGCCCTGCGGCACGGGAACGCCGTGCTCGCGCAAAATCTGTTTGGCCTGGTACTCGTGAATTTTCATAGGATTACGCGCCTGACGGGGAAACTAGGAAAGTGTACAGGCGGGGGAAGAGGGTTGTCAGGGGCCCGGTATTCAGGCCCGGTATTCAGGCGCTTAGGCCGTCGCGCGCCGAGTTTCCTCCCGGGCCTGCTCAAGGGTCAATGTTTTGCGCATGCGTTCGGTGAGCATCGCCATGGCGGTGTCCTGTCCGCAGCCGAAGACAGCCTTCACGGCGTTGCCATTGATGTAGTAGGCCAGGAACTTGCTTTCACCGAGTGAGCCGTCTACCTGAAGGTCGTCCCATTTTTCAGCATGGCCGATATAGCGGAACTGCTTACCGAAGTGGAAAGTCCAGAAAAACGGGACTTCATGCAAAGCCTGGCCTTCCGGGGCCGGGATAGGAACGCCCGGGCCCTTGAGGACCTCGGCTGCGAAAGTGCGGCCGTGCTGCTCGGCAACGCGCCAGTGCTCGATACGGGTGTTGTTGACGCTTGCGATGTCGCCGGCAACCCAGAGTTTTTGGGCGGCACGCAGGGATGCGTTCACCGGGACGCCGCCGTCCTTCTCGAGCTGCAAACCGTGCTCGAAGTGCGTAGCGGGCTCGACACCGACGGCGACAAGAACCAGGTCTGCCGGCAAGGTTTCACCGCTTTTGAGCGTGACGCCGCCAGGGGTGATCTCACGGGCTTCTGCGCCCAGCTTGAACGCGACGCCATGGCTCCTGTGGAGGTCGACGATGACCTGGGCGGGGGCTTCGCCGAACTTTTGCGCGAAGGGCTGAGGAGAGCGGCAGACGAGTGTGACCGCCAGGCCCCGGCCGGTGAGCGCAGAGGCGGCTTCAAAGGCGATGAAGCTGTCCCCGATAAGCACGGCCCTTTTCCCGTCAGACTTCTCGCCCAGGGTGGTCGCGATCGCTTCGACGTCGCTCGCGTGGCGCAGCGTGTGGACGTGCGGGGCGTTCTCTCCGGGGATCCCGAGCTTGCGCGGCTTGCCGCCGGGGGCGAGCAGGGCGGCGTCAAAGGTGAGCTCCCGCCCATCGCCGGTGCGCAGGGAGCCGCCGTCGCCGTCGAGTGTGACCACCTCGGCTTGCAGGCGCTCGACGCGCAGTTTGCGCTGTTCCTCAGGCGACCAGAGCGGCTCGACCGGCTTTTGTCCGGCAAGGGTCATCTTGCTCAGGTTGGTGCGGTCCACGGGTTCGCTTGCGACCGGGTCGATGACGGTGATGCGCCCGGCAAAACCTCCCTGGCGCAGGGTGCAGACGGCTGCTGCGGCTGCAGCGCCCCCACCAATGGTGACGACATGAAGACCCCCACTCACCGGCGCGGCGGGTGCGTGGTCGTCATAGTTTCCGAGTGAAGGGGCGTTCAGCGGCTCCGGGTTGACCAGGATGGATTTGCCGTCGATGCGCGCCTCGTAGCGTTTGAGCGAGCGCAAAGGGGGCGGCTCGACCAGGCGGCCGGTCGCGAGCTCAAAGGTGCCGGTGTGCCACGGGCAGATCAGGCGGCCTTCGCAGATCGCGCCTTGCTCAAGCGGCGCTCCGGCGTGGGGGCATTTTGCTTCAAGCGCATGGAGCTCGCCCGCTGCGGTATGAACGAGCAGGATTTCCGTTTCGCCGACCTTTACTGCTTTTTTTGAACCGGGGGGCAGTTCTCCCACCCCTAACACTCGCTCCATCGCCATCGTTCCGCTCCTTCTCTGCCGTAGTCCAGTACATTCTCAGCCGAGTACGATGCGCCCGGAGCGTCGGCTACCATACCGGTATGCTCCCGATGCACGAGCCTGAGTTTCGCGCGCTGGTAAAAGAGGTGGTCGAAACGGGCCGTTCGCTCCTGCGCGCCGAGGCGAGGGCGTTGGTGGCCGTGGTTTTGAGCGCGCCCGACCCGCTGCCGGAGGCGATGGGCCTCCAACTGTCCGCCTTGCTGGCCTCCCTCGCGCACCGGGGCGAAACGGCGGAAGAGCTTTGCGGGTTCGCTGAGGCGATCCGGGCGGCGGGCACGCCTTTGCCGCTGACCGACGAGGAGCGCGCAAGCTTGGTGGATACGTGTGGGACGGGCGGGGACGGGCTCGACACGTTCAATATCTCAACCGTCGCAGCGCTGGTGGCGGCTGGGGCAGGGGCGCGGGTGGCCAAGCATGGCAACCGCGCGGTGACCTCACGGTGCGGCTCGGCGGACGTACTGGAAGCGCTCGGGGCGCCGGTAGCGCTCGGACCCTTGCAGGCGGCAGAGTGCCTGCGGGCTTGCGGCTTTGTGTTTTTGCTCGCGCCCATGTACCACCCGGCGCTGCGGCGGGTTTTGGCGGTGCGCCGTGCGCTTCCTTTCCGAACCGTGTTCAACCTCGCCGGGCCATTGTCAAACCCTGCCGGGGCGGCCGCGCAACTGGTGGGGGTGTCGGATGAGAAATGCGTACCGGTGATGGCCGAGGCACTGCGGCTGCTTGGGACGCGGCACGCCTGGGTGGTGCATGGACGGGTAGAGGGCTTGGAAGCTGGGCTCGATGAGCTGACCACAACGGGCGAAAGTGTGTGGGCCTCGGTGCGCGAGGGGGCTGTGCAGTCCGGGTCGTTGCGGCTGGAATCGCTCCGGCTGCGTTTGGCCTCACTGAGTGAATTGAAAGGCGGCGCGAACGCGGGAGAAAACGCGGCGCTGGTAGAAAGAACCTTGCGGGGCGAGGATTTTGCTCGTGGAGAAATCGCCGTGCTGAACGCGGCGGCGGCGCTGGTAGTGGCCGGGCTTGCACCGGGACTTGCGGGTGGGATGGAGGAGGCGCGGGAGTCGCTCACTTCCGGGGCTGCCATGCGTGTGCTCGAAAAACTGCGAGCCTTTCAGGCGCGTTATTGAGAGTCGTCCAGCTCGGCCCAAAGCCAGTCGAGATCGACATAGGCCTCTGAGACGGATGACAGCAGCGTAGTTTCCTTTGTCCCAATCCAGCTGTCTTCTACCCAGATCGAAGCTGAACGAGTTTCCGGGTCGATCAGCCAGATATCCGCTACGCCCATGGCCTTTAGATCTTTTGCTCGCTCGCGCAGGTCGGAGAACCTGTCAGACGGTGAAAGCACTTCAATGGCCAGGATGGGCGCTTCGACGATGGTGTGCTTCGGCGCGGTGCCTCGTCGAATGACGACGACATCCGGCAGTCGAAATCTGGTCGGGGACGCGCGGGTATGCGTCTCTACCGAGCAGGCGATACCCCACTCCTTGCGATTTGCGAGGAACCACTGCCCAAGAAGAATCTGGATGGTTCCATGAGAAAAACCTGTCACGCCTTTCTCCTTCAGCTCGCCATCAACGTACTCAACAGCGCCTTCGTAGTCGGTGTTGAAATACTCCTCGATTGACACGGCAGGCACGGTTGCCATCGCTCACCTCGCCGCTAGTGTATAGCCTCCTTCCGAGATAGGCTAGTTGCGCGGGACAAAGCGGGCCTGCGCGATGTCTACTCACATCGAGCTTTCTCAGGGAGGGTTCCGTGCGCTTTTCCACTGTTGTTTGCCTTGCCGTCGCCGCCTGTACCGCGCAGGCCCAGCAGGTCCAGGTCAGCCCTGCGAACCGGACCATCGCCGTGACCGCGACCGAGCAGGCCGAGCGCCGGGCGGATACCGCGCTGGTGCATGTCGGCTACCAACTTTATGCGGCGAGCTCGCGTGAGGTCACGGAGCAGGCGGCTAGCATTTCCAAGGCGATCGCGGATGCGCTGGCCAAGACTGGGGTGGCCGAGGACGCGATTGAAAGCGAGGGGCAGAGCACCGGGCCGGTGCAGGATTACCAAAACAACAGCCCGACCCCGGCGGAACGCGCGAACCAGAAGTTTCAGGCGCAGCAGAGCTGGACGATCCGGACCCCGGCTACGGGAGCGTCCAAGGTTTTGGCAGCGGCGGTGGCTGCCGGCGCGAACCAGAGCGGGGCCATCGACTGGTCGGTCGCCGATGAAACTTCCTTGAGCGCCGAAGCCGCGGGCAAGGCGCTCAAACATGCGCAAGCGATTGCCGAACAGATGGCGGTCGGGCTGAACAGCAAGCTTGGACCGCTCGTGTATGCGAGCAATCAAGCGCAGCAACTCGATGTGCCGCTGAACGGGCGCGCGTACCAGAGTCTGGCAAAAGCAGCCCCTATGGCGGCATCGGACGTCAAGCTCTCCCTCAGCGCGCCGATCGTCCGGCGCTCCGCCACTGTTTCCGCCGTGTTCGCCCTTCAATAGCCGCGTGCGACCGCTGGGGTCCCACCGCATCTGAGACGAGAGACTTTGAGACGGGAAAATTCAGGAGCGACATGCCCCAAAAGCCGGACCGCGAACTCGAGCCGCCTCGCGAAGCCAAGGAGGTATATGAGCGTTGGCTCAAGTACCTCGATGATGAGATCACCCGGCATACCAAGCCCGTTTTGCGCGAGCAGATCGTGCTCAACAACCTGCACCAGATGCTGCTCGGCTCGCCCAAGGGCGGACGGCTCAACTTCAACCTGAACACTGAGCTGCCTTACAACGTGCTCCAGCTCTCGCTCGACCCCAAAAACATTACGCTCGATGGGGAGTACGACGGCGCGATCGATATGGAGCAGTACGCGCCGCGCAAGCCTTTGATTTACTTCTGGCACATGTTCGACCGTTCCTCGATCGGGCTCAACCATTGGCTGGGCTTCCGGTTTCGCGCGATGCTGGGGCGGCATATCTTCAGGCACATGGGGCAAAATGTGACGTTCTACGGCGATGTCCAGATTGCGTTCGGGTACAACGTCACGGTTGAGGACGACTGCGTGATCCACCGCGGCGCGATTCTCGATGACCGGGGCGAGATCGTCCTTAAACAAGGGACGGTGCTTTCGGAGTTCGCGGCGGTATACGCGGGAGGGGACTCTGAAGAGGGTAAAGACGGCAAAACAGAGATTGGGCCCCGTGCGCGGCTGGCTGCTTACTCGGTAGTGAAACCCGGCAGCAACCTTGGCGATGGCGCGACGGTTGGAGGCGCGGAGGACAAAGGCCAAGCCGGGCAAGGTGGAAAGGATCGCGGGTGAGGAGCTCGCGCGTGAGATCGAAAAAGGCGAGCACTTCGAGGGGTGCTACCGCTGGGCAGCGCAAGTCTAAACCAATACCGGGGAGAACGGATCGGTGCAAAACACAATCACAAGGGACGGGCGCGGCCAGCTGCAAGTCTTGAACTTGCAGGAAAAGCTGGCTTGCATCCCTGACCATTGGTCGCCGCGGGTCGTGGCTGAGTTCAACGACCACCAACTCAAGTTGACGAAGTTTGAGGGGGAGTTTATCTGGCACAGCCACCCCGAGATCGATGAGGTGTTTCTCGTTATTGCGGGTGAGTTCACGATGGAGTTTCGCGACCGAAGCGAGCATTTGCGCGCGGGGGAGGTCCTTGTGGTACCGCGCGGTGTGGAGCACAAACCCATTGCGGCCCAAGAGTGCCATGTATTGCTGATCGAACCGCGTGGGACGACGAACACGGGCGACGCAGGCGGGGAGCGCACAGCGCCGAACGATATGTGGGTTGAACAGTGTGTGGGTTTAGGGCAGGCGTGCTAGCATCGCCGTGCCATCATGCGCGTCGGGGCGCGGAGGTATTCCCGGATAGGCTATGAATCAGCAAGAAATCGTTCTGAAAATATTCGAGTTCGTGCTTCTGCTTTTTTCGCTCTCGCTCCACGAAGCGGCGCACGCGTGGACTGCTTCACGGTTGGGCGACCAGACCGCGCGCATGCTGGGGCGCGTCACGCTCAACCCGGCCAAGCACATCGACCCCATCGGGACCATTCTGCTGCCGCTCCTGATGCTGTTCGCCGGGCCGTATGGCGGGCGATTTCTGATCGGTTGGGCGCGGCCCACGCCGGTGAACGCGCGCAACTTTCGCAAGTACGTGCAGGGTGACGTGCTGACTACCCTGGCCGGCCCGGCGAGCAACCTTTTGGTCTCACTCGTATGCACGATCGCGCTGGTTGCGCTCGCGAAAAGCTCGCCGGTCGCTGCACAACTGGTGCGCGGCTTGGCTTTCGGCGGGTTCGATCCGGCGATGGTAGGGACTGGAGTATTCCCGGCGGTGCTGCTGCTGTACATGGCGCTGACTTTGAACCTGTTTCTGGCGTTTTTCAATCTGCTGCCGCTGCCGCCGCTCGACGGTTCTCACCTGATCCGGCACCTGCTGCCGACGCGGATGCTACAGGTATACGACCAGCTCGGGATTTTCTCGTTGATCCTGATGTTTGTGTTTGGGGGGCGGCTGGTAAACCTGTTCGTCGGGCCTACGCTTGCGGTCATCAATCACGTTCTGTTGTCGGTCTAGGCGGCTTTTCGTCGTGAGGAGGCCCGTACAATAGGGCTTCAAACGCTTCCATTTCGACGAGGTTCCGTGTCCGACGCCACGCCCATACGCCGCCGTGTCCTTTCCGGCATGCGCCCGACCGGCAAGCTGCACCTTGGCAATTACATGGGGGCGCTGCACAACTGGGTGCGGCTCCAGCATGCGTATGAATGCTTCTTTTTTATCGCCGACGTGCATGCGCTGACGACGGACTACGCCAGCCCGGGCCGCATCCCTGAGTTCACACAGGAAGTTGCGCTCGATTGGCTCGCGGCGGGGCTCAACCCTGAAACGTGCACTATCTTTGTCCAGAGTCATGTGAAGCAGCACTACGAACTATCTGGAATGCTTGCGATGATCACCCCGTTGAGCTGGCTGGAGCGTGTGCCGACGTATAAGGACCAGATTGAGAATCTGCAGGAGAAAGACCTGGCAACCTACGGTTTCCTCGGCTACCCGCTGCTGCAGTCGGCGGACATCTTGCTGTACGGCGTTCCCGGTGGGTCATTGCACGTGCCGGTCGGGCAGGATCAGGTGGCGCATGTGGAGATCACGCGGGAGATCGCGCGGCGGTTCAATCATCTTTATTCGCCGGATGCAGTTGGCGAAGTTATCGGCTCAGCACCTAGTGGTCGCAGTATTCCGGTTCGCGAAAACCATGTTGAGGAAGACATGCAGAAGATCGCAGCCGCATTACAGCCTTGGCGGCAGCTACTCAACGAACCGCAAGTCCTCCTGACCCCCACCCCCAAGCTCCCCGGCACCGACGGCCGCAAGATGTCCAAGAGCTACAACAATTTCATCCTGCTTTCCGACCCGGAGCCGGAGGTTCGCAAAAAGCTCAAGCCCATGGTCACGGACCCGGCGCGCATCCGCCGCACGGACCCGGGCGACCCGGACAAATGCCCGGTGGGCGACCTCCACAAGGTGTTCTCGTCTGAGGCGGCGCTCGAGCAGGTGCGCGCGGGCTGCACGACCGCCGGCATCGGCTGTATCGAGTGCAAAGGCTGGCTCGCCGATGCCATCGTCCAAGAGCTCGCGCCCATGCAGGAGCGGCGGGCGGAGTACGAGGGGAAGCCTGGCCGCGTCGAGGAGATCCTCAAGGAAGGCAACCGTCGCGCTGCCGAAACCGCCGAGGCAACAATGGTGCAGGTCCGGCGGGCAATGGGATTGGGCGCGTGAGCGAGTCGGAGTTTGCCGGGGTACCCGAGCCCGGTCTAAATAAACCCGGTCCAGATGAAACCGGGCTTCGAAAGGCCGCAGAACCCAAACCCGCGCGCCCGGCCAACGCGAGCACCTCGCCATTCTCCATCACCGTGGGCCGGGTGTACGACGGGCCGCTCGACCTGCTGCTGGACCTGATCCGCAAGCAGGACATCGATATCTGGGACATCCCGATCGCGCGCATCACGGCGCAGTTTCTCACCTATGTCGAGCAGATGCAGGAAGCCGATGTCGACAACGCGGGCGAGTTTATCTATACGGCCTCGCTGCTGATCCACATCAAAAGCCGGATGCTTTTGCCGCGCGCGCCTGCCGAGAACGCGGACGATGCCGCCGAAGATCCCCGGCTCGAGCTGGTGGAGCGTCTGCTCGCACATGAGCGGTTCAAAAACGCCGCGCAGATGCTGCTCCAAAAGCAGCAGATCGAGGCGGCGACGTGGACGCGGCCGCAGCTGCGGGCGTTCCTGAACGAAACAAACATTGAAGGCGAAATCGCGGCCGACGTGCCGGACCTGGTTCGGGTTTTCCAGGATGTCCTTGAACGCCTGCGGACCCGGCCCGTGCTCGACGTGCGGGAAGATGCGGTTACGGTGGGGCAGAGCATCGACTACCTGCGCCGCCGTTTGCTGATGGAGGACGGGCCGGTCGCGCTGAGCCGGTTGCTCGGCAATACCCGGTCGGAGCGAGCGCTGATCACGACTTTTCTGGCTCTTCTTGAAATGGTCCGGCTGCAGGCGGTGCTGCTGCGGCAGGACGCGCACTTCGGCGAGGTTTATATCAAGAAGGGCGACAGTTTCGACGCACTGACGGGCGAAGAGGCGCAGGACGACTGGCGGTAGACCGATACCCGGAACAATGTCAGAACAGATCTGGAGGAGAAGCCCGTTCCGTAAAGAATCTGGCCTGGGAAATCTAGATCCTATTTACAAGATATTCATCTTTGCCCGGTGCCGGATTGATGTCAGCCGCATCCTCGCGTTGATATGGTGTGGCGAGTATCTGCGCCAAGCGATACCCGCGAGGTTTTCCGATGAGCCAGGCTTCTGTTCCCCTCCCACCCGCAAAAACCGATGCCGCTGCCCCGGCGGACCCACGTGCGCTGCTGCACAGCAAAATGGACGAGCGGCCCGGCAAGATCGGCATGGTCGTCTTCGGGCTCGCGCTCGTCGGTGGCCTCGGGTATGCTGCGGGGCAGATCATCCACGACCTGGCGCGTTCGCCGCAGCCTACGATATGGCCGTACCTTCTGCTGGGCGTTGCGCTGCTTATCGCGCTCGGCTTCGAGTTCGTCAATGGCTTCCATGACACCGCGAACGCCGTCGCGACGGTTATCTACACGCACACGCTCGAGCCGCACGTGGCCGTCGTTTACTCCGGCGTGTGGAACTTCATCGGCGTACTCACATCCTCCGGCGGCGTCGCTTACACGATCGTCTCACTGCTGCCGGTCGAGCTGATTTTGCAGGTCGGCTCCGGCGCCGGCTTCGCGATGATCTTCGCGCTGCTTATCGCGGCCATTATCTGGAATCTCAGCACCTGGTTGCTGGGGCTGCCGGTTTCCAGTTCGCACACCCTGATCGGGTCGATCATGGGCGTGGGCCTGTCCAACCAGCTCATCAGCGGCAAAAGCGGTACCAGCGGCGTCGATTGGTCCACGGCCTACGGCGTATTCAAAGCCCTTCTGTTTTCGCCGCTCATCGGCTTCGGCCTGGCGGCCATCTGCCTGCTGATCCTCAAAGCGGTTATCAAGTCACCTGCCCTGTACAAGGAACCGAAAGGCGACGCGCCCCCGCCGTTCTGGATCCGCTGCCTGCTGATCCTTACCTGCACGGGTGTTTCCTTCGGCCATGGCTCAAACGATGGGCAAAAAGGCATGGGCCTGATCATGCTTATCCTGATCGGCACGGTGCCGACCGCCTATGCGCTCAACCATGCGATGGGCTTCAGCCAGGTGCAGACCTTCTCCGCCATTAGTGAGCAGGCGCAACGGGTGTTCGCCGCGCATGTGCCGGCAGGCTCGCCGCCGGTCGTTACGGTGCCCCAGGCAAATGGTTCGACGGCAACACCGATTACGGGGCAAGCACCCGACCCTTCGGCTCAGCCCTCAGCTCAGCCGGCAGGCGGGGTGGGAGAGAAAGACCGCACCGCGCTGCTCGACTATGTACGCACCAAGCAGTTTTCCCCCGCGACCATGATCGGCCTGCAACAGATGTCCGGCCAGATCGAGCAGGAGCTGCTCCAATACAAGTCGCTCGCCAACGTGCCGCCCGCGCAGCAGCGCAACGTCCGCAACGACATGTATCTCCAGAGTGAAACGCTTCGCGAGATCGGCAAACAGAAAGCCGTGAAATGGACACCGCAGGAAGCACCGGTCATCGCCAATTACAGGAGCAACCTCGACAAGAGCACGAAGTTCATCCCGACCTGGGTCAAGGTGGCGGTGGCACTGGCTCTGGGCCTCGGCACCATGGTGGGCTGGAAGCGGATCGTCATCACCGTGGGGTCGAAGATCGGCAAGCAGCACCTGACCTACGCTGAAGGCGCTTCGGCCGAGTTTGTCGCTGCCGCTACGATCATCATGGCCAGCCAGTACAATCTGCCGGTCTCGACAACGCATGTTCTGTCCTCCGCCGTGGCAGGCACCATGGTGGCCAACGGTAGCGGCTTGCAGATGTCGACAGTGCGCAATATCGTGCTGGCTTGGGTCGTCACCCTGCCGGCTGCCGCGCTGCTGGCCGGCGTGCTTTTCTGGGCATTTCGGCTCTTTCTGCACTAGAGCTCTCAGGCCTTCCGCACATCTCGCGGCGCTTCGATACCATGGCGGAAGCGCCGTTTTCTTTTGCGGCTGCTCCAAGGCAGCGGATGGGTGTGCGGGGCAAGATCGAGGCGGTGATCTACGCGGCGGAAGAGCCGGTGACGCTCGCGCAGCTCGCCTCGCTTTTCGGGGTCGAAGCGCTGGCAGAGCAAGCGGCATCCGGGTCGGAGCTCGCGGCGCCTTTCACCGGGGATGAACCTGCCGAGGGCGAAGAGGTCGAGAGCGCCCCTGCCGAGGATGCCCTCAAGGATGCGCCGCTGCGCTTCGGCGACCCGGACGCGGACAAGCGTGCAAAGCGGCTGCATGACCGGCTCGCGCGGGAAGCGATTCGCGTGGTGCTCGCAGCGCTTATGGCCGAGTATGACGCGAGCGACCGGGGGATGGAGATTCGGGAGATCGCCGGCGGCTACCGGGTCGCGACCAAGCCTGAATACCACGACGCGGTGCGTGGGTTCGCGAAAAGCCTGAAGCCCCCGATGAAACTGACCTTGCAGGCGCTGGAAACCCTCGCGGTCATCGCGTACAAGCAGCCGGTAACCGCGCCCGAGGTGTCGGAGATTCGCGGCGTGGACTCGGGCGGCGTGCTCGGTTCGCTGATTGGCCGCAAGCTGGTCACGACGGCGGGACGCAAGCAGGTCATCGGACGGCCTATCCTGTACAAGACGACCAGGGAGTTCCTGCTGCGGTTCGGGCTAAAGGACCTGAGCGAGCTGCCGAGCATGGAGGAGTTTGAAAAGATGGCTGGGGAGCTGCAAGGGATGAGTGAGGAACCGGAATCGTCGGAGCAAGCCGTCTCGCTCCTTGTGCCTGCGGCCGAAACTGTGCCGGAAAGTGCCCCAGGGGGCCCAAAGCAGGTTGGCGAGACCCCGCGGCTCGCTCCGCTTGCGATCGAGGTCACGGTAGAAGAGCTCCCGGCGGTTGGGATCTCCGTGAACAAGAGCGGTGTGCCCGTCGCAGACGACGCCCAAGCTGAGGAGGAGCGCTAGATGGCCGAGGAGCGATTGCAAAAGATCATCGCCGCGGCCGGGGTCACCTCCCGTCGCAAGGCTGAGGAGCTGATCACGGGGGGCGCCGTGCAGGTAAACGGCACACTTGTGACCGAACTGGGAGCGAAGGCGGATATTGAGCGCGACCACGTCCGTGTGAACGGCAAGCTGCTGCACGGGCGCGAGCGCCAGCGGTATTACATGCTCAACAAGCCGCGCGGCTATGTGACCACGGTGAGCGACCCTGAGAAGCGCCCGACGGTGATGCAGTTTTTTGAGCGCGTCAAGAATGCCGGGCGTGTGTACCCGGTAGGGCGGCTCGACTACCTGAGTGAAGGACTGCTGCTGATGACCAACGACGGCGAGCTTGCGAACCTGTTGACGAAGGCGAGCACGCAGGTTGAAAAGACTTACTTGGTGAAGGTGAGCGGGCGGCCCACTGAGGCGGCGATCGAGCAGCTGCGGGCCGGGGTGATGATCGAGAAAGGTCGGCGCGGCGCGCGCGAGGGACGCGTGTTGGCTGCGCCGGCGCGCATTTCAATACTGAAAGACGCGGAAAACCCTTGGTACGAGGTGGTGCTGATCGAGGGGCGGAATCGCGAGCTGCGCAAAATTTTCGAGGAAGTCGGCCACCATGTTGAAAAGATACGACGGGTTGGGTTTGGGCCATTGATCCTCGACCTTCCGCCGGGCGAGCTGCGGGAGTTAGACGAACAGGAGATTACAGCTTTGCAGCGCGTAACCCGACCTCGGCCTGCTGCGAAAGCAGCGAAGCCTGCTGTTTCGCACAAAAAGGCGGCAACGCCCCGGCTTTGACCGGACGGGAACCGGCGTAAACCCGATGCAACTTGTGCGGCGTGTGCCCGAATCCCAAACGGCGAAAAACTAACTGTTGAGGAGGCAAGTATGACGCCGGAAAACGACGACAAAACATCGAGGTGCTGGCCGGGGTACGAGCCGGTGCCCGGCAAAGGCGAACACGAGCAAGGCAGCTGCCGCAAGAAGTCTGCAAGTAAAAACGGCGGCAAGGAGGCTGATCGCGAAACTGCAAGGAAAAAGCAAGTAGCCATGGGCGGCGAGCGCGGCGAGCAAGCCAAGGCTGCGAGCCCGAACCCAAGCGAGCGCAAAAGCGTATCAAAGACGGGGAAAGAAAACAGCCGCGAAGAAGACCGCGAGCAAGCAAACCGCGCGTAAGCAGAGCACGGGTACGGCGCGGAAGACGGCGACGAAGAAAGCCGCTACGGGGAAGACGGCTCCGAGAAAAGCAGCCGCCAAGAAGAGCACGTCGAAAGCGGCGGCTTAAGAATCGAGGGTAGCTGGTGGGCTCCATCGGGTAATCTCCTTGGGAGAAGGTCCCAATGAAAGTCCGTCTGCTGCTTTTTTTCCTTTGTATCTGTTTTGCCGCTCTGCCGCAGATTGCTTGTGCGCGGCTTTCATCCATCCCCGCTTTGGAGGCACATCCGGCGGCCCCTGCGCCGCCTCGCTCCGCACGAGCGTCTACGCCTCAGCAGCGCCTCTTCCCCGGGCAGCGGCTTGCCGTTGACCCAAATCAGCCGGCGATCGTTCTGCTTGCGACGAGGGAGCACGGCCTCCAGCGCTCCACAAACGGTGGAACGCACTGGAATCTCGTACGGTCCTTTCCGGCGATGCCGCTCAACGGGATCGGTCTGACAGTTGTCGCTTTTGACAAGGCAAGCGGAGTCCAAGGGCAGCCGACGCCTGTTGTTTTTGTAGGTGTGGCAGCGCCGATCGGCAGCCTTTACCGGTCGCGCGACGGTGGGAAGAGCTGGCGGCCAATTGAAGGCGGTCCGGTGGGCCTTTACCCAAACAAAGCACGGTTCGGACCAGATGGAACGCTATACCTGAGCTGCATCGGCATGGACGGGGTGCACGGCGGGGCAGTTTGGGCGCTGAACCCGCGCACAGGCCAGTGGCGGCCTCTTGCCGCGGCGCGTTAGCGGGAGCGCCTGCGAGAGCGGGCGAACGAACTCACAGCAAACCAGGCGAACATCGCAGACAACGCGACATATACGAGGAAATGACTATGTTCCGGGCCGGAGCGCCAAGCGACGCGAATGGTCCACAGGTGTTGCGCGAACAGGACCGCAAAGAGCGCGAAAAACGCACCCGTGATCTCAAACCAAAGTGCACGACTTGCCTGTGCGAAAGGGTTCCATACGGCGCGCCCGAAGTTGCGGCTGCCCTGCCCGACGCCACGGGCCTGTTTGCCCAGGGCCATCCCTTTCTGGGCGCTGCGCAGCCCGCGGGCGCCGGGCGGGTAATCGGGGGGAGGGGG
>CAXTWG010000005.1:0-49175 GCA_964247895.1 uncultured Acidobacteriaceae bacterium | reverse complement strand
GGGCGCCGGGCTTGGGGGTAGGGCTTCAGCGCGGGGAGGGGGCGGAGCGGGCGGTAGCATACGCTGGCCTAGCAGGCGTGCGCCGATGCCGAGCGCGCGGCCGAATGTTTCTGGACGCATAGGAACAAGTCTAGCCGAGGAACTCGTTTTCCTTTCGGCAACGGTACCAAAGAGTGTCGCCGCGCCCTGCCGCCTTGCCGCTGCCTGCCATCAAACGTAAGGTAAGGGGACAGGCGAGGAGAGAGGGCCGCGACGGGTGAGAGAAACGCGGATGAGGAGCCGAAGGTGAGCGAGTTGAATCAAAATTTACGCAAGCTGGTGCAGCAATTAGGTGAGGCCATTCATGAGAGCGTGTCGGAGTCCGAGCAGATCGCCGGGGTGGTGCAGGACATCCGGCGGCAGGGCTTCGATGTACTGCTCATGTTGGAAGCCACGATTGGTCTGAATGAGGTCGCAGCGCGCGCAATGAATGAGGCGGGTGAGGAAGAACAGCCGGCCGGGTTTACGGCGCAGGATGTTTCCTTTTTACGCTCCCTGCGCATTGCCATTGAAGGAGACGAAGGTGAAGCGCCTGCGTCCGAAACTGAAACCCCCGAATAGCGCGCGAACATGCTTTGGCCACGCGCGCTCTATTTGCGACAAACAGAAGAGCGGGCGTCATTTGTCGCCGGCGGATGGGATGCACGGCTATGAAGGACACACTGGGTGTACTGCTCGCGGGTGGCGCGGGCGAGCGGCTTTCTCCTTTGACACGCGACCGCGCAAAACCCGCGGTGCCGTTTGCCGGCCAGTACCGCATCATTGACATCACGCTTTCCAACTGCATCAACTCCGAGCTGCGCAAGGTGTACATCCTGACGCAGTACAAGGCTTTGAGCCTGAACCGGCATATCCGCGAAGGCTGGTCGGGGGCGGTGGCGCAGGATCTAGGGGAGTTCATCGAAATACTGCCGCCGATGCAGCGAATGGGGCCGCAGTGGTACCAGGGCACGGCGGATGCGGTGTACCAGAACATTTACTCGATCGGGGCGGAAAAACCGAAGTACGTCATCATCCTTTCAGGCGACCATATTTATAAGATGAACTACGGCAAGATGCTGCGGCAGCATGTCGGCTCCGGTTGCGCGGTCACGCTGGCAACCTTGCCCATTCAGCCGGATGAGGTTGCACGGTTCGGTGTGGTGGAGGTGAATAAGCAAGGCGAGGTGACGGGGTTTCTGGAAAAGCCCAAGTCGACGAACCTGCGCTCGCCGTGGAACCCGGAGATGGTGGATGCTTCGATGGGCATTTACATCTTCAACACCGATGCGCTGCTGAAGGCGCTAATCGAGGATGCGGAGCGGGAGGATTCCAAGCACGATTTCGGCCACAATATCCTGCCTGACCTGCTCGGCAAAGTGAAGATGGGCGCGTACAACTTTGTCGACGAGAACCGGAAAGAGCTGTACTGGCGCGATGTGGGAACGCTGGACGCGTATTACGACGCGAACATGGATGTCACTTCGTTGAATCCGGTTTTCAACCTGTACGACGGTGAGTGGCCGATGCGGACGCGGGTGCAACAGTATCCGCCGGCGAAATTCGTGTTCGGGCAGGCGGGGCGGGACGGCTCGGCTGTGAACTCGGTGATTTCGGCCGGCTGCATCATCTCCGGGGCCTGCGTCTCGAACTCGCTCTTTTCCCAGGATGTGCGGGTGAACTCACGGTCGAATATCGACGCGAGCATTCTGTTTCCGCATGTCAATATCGGCAGGAACTGCCAGATCCGGCGTGCCATCATTGACCGAGACGTGCACATTCCGGAAGGCACCGTCATCGGCCATGACCTGGATGACGACCGCAAGCGGTACAAGGTGACGGAGTCAGGCTTGACGATCGTGGCGCGCGACCCCTCGATGTTCGAGAATGCAGTGGACCGGAATGCATTGAGCAACCAGGGGTAACTAGGCGCGCTCACGTTCGGCGTTGCCCAGCATCTCATGCGGGCGGAGGCGTACATGGGAAAGCAAGTGCAGTCAGGGCTGGCAGCGGCTTGCCTGCTTGTGGCAGTGTTGACGACGGGGTGCGGGCAGTTCTTTCCACGCAACACAGCATCGCCGGGTACTGGTGGTACGGGTAGCGGCTCCGGTACTGGTTCGGGCTCCGGCTCGGGTTCCGGCTCGGGTTCCGGCGCTTCTGTAACGCCGGGCAGTGTGTACGTCGCGAACAGCAATCCGCAGCTTAACTCGATTACGGCGTATTCGCTCGCGAACGGCAGGCTTGCAAACCTAAGCAACTCGCCCTCGCAGCTTCCGATCACTCCGAGCGCGCTTGCCATCAACCCGGCGGGCACGCTGGTATGGGCCGGCAGCCTGCTTGGAGGCTTATACATCTATGTCGTCAACAGCAACGGCTCCTTTTCGCTGGGCAACAACAACGCACCCGTGACCTCATCTCTGGTCAGCGCAATGGCTGTCGACCCGTCCGGACAATGGCTGGTCGTGCTGTCGAATACGGGGCTGGGTTCGGCACCGCTGGCGTTCGTATACCAGATCAATGCGACGAACGGCACGTTGACCCAGGTGGGAACGCAGATCTCGCTCGATGCGGGCTCGGTGACGCAGGCCGCCTTCGCGCCGAAGGGAACGCAGCTTTTCGTGACCCTCGGGACCGGCGGCGTGGACGAGTTGAGCTTCGTACCCACGACAGGCAGCTTGGGCAAACTGAATGTCCGGATTCAGCCTTCAGGCAACAGCTACGCGGACCAGGGCGTAGCCTTTAGCCCGAATGGAAATTTCCTCTTCGTAACCGAAACCGGCGTGAATGGGGTGCGTGTTTTCGGGCTGAACGCGAACGGCGTTCCGGTGGAGGCATCCGGGTCGCCCTACCCTACGGGCTTCGGCGCACGGGGCGTGCTGGTCGACAGAACGGGCACCTATGTCTACGTCACCAACTTCGGGACGAACACGATCAGCGGGTTTACGCTGTCCAGCGCGGGAACGCTGGCCCCGCTTGCAGGTTCCCCCTTTACAACCGGCACGAGCCCCTACGCGCTGGCCGAAGACCGTACAGGCACGTATCTGCTTACGGTGTGCGCGGGCGGCCGCCCAGACCTGCAGGTGTTCACGATCGGGAGCGCGACAGCGGGCACGCCGGGTGCGCTTGTTTCCGCGACGACTGCGAATACGGGGAGCGTTCAACCGGCGGCAGCGACGGCGCTGGCGGTGACACCGTAATTTGCCGGGAGAGTAGGATTTGCCCATGAAGATTGTGCTGCCTCCCATAGCCGACCACGCGCGCTTCCGTTTTTCTGTCGACCCGCCGCTGACGGACGCGGATTTCGAGGAACTGTGCCGGCTCAATGAGCTTCCGAAAAAAATTGAGCGGACCCGGGAAGGCGTAATCGAGATGAATGCTCCGGCAGGGACTGAAACGGGGGACGGCAATGCCGAAATCAGCGCGCAGCTACGCGCGTGGTGGAAGACGCACCGGAGCGGTCGAACTTACGATTCCAGCGCCGGATTTCACCTTGCGGACGACTCCATCCTTAGTCCGGCTGCGTCGTACGTTTCAGCTGAAAGGGTCGCAAAGGTGACAAAAAGGGATCGCGAGGGCTTTGCGCATATGTGCCCGAATTTCGTCGTCGAGCTTTTTTCGAGGTCGGATCGCATGACGGAGCTCAAAGAAAAGATGCAGCGTTGGATTGAAAATGGGGCTGAGGTGGGGTGGCTTGTCGATCCGTATAAAAGCGCGTGCTTGTTTACGAGCCGGGCAAGGCCCCTCGAACCGTGACGGCTGACGTTGTCGAGGGCTCCGGGCCGATCTCGGGCTTTCGCCTGGATGTTCCGGAAGTCTGGGCATGCTACGAGTTTTGAGTGCATCTTTCGTAACGGATAAAGGTTGAGCCGCCGATGCTATGCTGAGGCTCACCGTGCACGCGCCCCGCTCGTTTCTGCTCCTCCCTTTGCTGATTCTCGCCGGCTGTGGCCGCCTCCATCACGGCGGAGCCCAAGGGTATGTGTACGTGGTTTCCAAGGGGACGTTTCTCCGCGACCGGCTTGCGGCTGTTTCCAACCATGTCGCCGACATCCATAACGGCGATAAACTCCTTGTGCTGCAGCACACCAAACGGTTCTACCAGGTGCGGACCGCGGCCGGGAAAGACGGCTGGCTTGAGGAGCACGCGGTTATCGACCAAGCGGAGTTCGACAAGTTCGAGGCGCTCAGGAAAACTGCAAATCTCGCACTGGCGACAGGAGTTTTGCGGGACGACATCTTTCTCCACTTGACGCCCGGGCGCAAAACCGAGCACCTTTACCTGCTGCCCGCGGGCGACAAGCTCCAGTTGCTGCGGCGGGCCTCGGTGCCCAAAGCACTGCCGTCGCAAGCATTGCTCGCGCCCAAACCCCCGCGCCCGCGCCGGGCTGCCCCGATCAAACCAAAGCCGGGCAAGCGGGAGCAGAGCGGCTCGACCATTTGGGCGCAGGCGCCGCCGCACCCGGATCGCGCCACCGCGCCCGACTTGGACCCGGACGCGGCCTGGATGGCGCAGCCGATGGAGGACTGGTGGCTGGTGCGCGACGCCGGCGGCAAGGTGGGCTGGGTGCTGGGCCGAGGCTTCGACGTAGATGTGCCGGACGAGGTGGCGCAGTACTCGGAGGGGCGCCGGATCGTTGCGGCCTATCTGTTGAATACCGTGTTCGACAATGGAGAGCCGCCCGCGAAGCACATCGGCCCGGAAGAGGCGAAGCGGCTTGCGAAACGGGCTATCGCTGAAGCCTCGCAGCGCCGCAAGCGTCCCAAAGTTGTTGACGATGAGGACGCCGCGCCGGCCGCGCCGGCTCCCGTGCCGCACCAGGTAGGCCAGTACGTAACCGTCACGAGTGAATTCAAGGACGGGCTGCCGTATGACTGGGATCAAGTAAGGGTGTTTATCTGGAATGCAAAAAAGCACCGTTACGAGACGGCTTACCGCTTGCGTGAGCAGCAGGGCTATTTGCCCATCGTGGTCGGCAAGGAGCAGATCGACAAGGTGGGGGAGGAGCCGAACTTCACGATCCACACCACGCCGGACGGGGTCGTAATGCAAGACGCGGAAGGATCCTTTCACGCGCAAACACTAAGCACGACCCAGTACCGCTTGGAGGGCGGCATTGTGCGCCGGGACACGCCGTTACCTGTGAAGCCGGGCGAACAGCCAAGCGGATCTGAAACAGGCAAGCAAACCTCGCCAAAACAGAAGAGCAAAAGCCATCGCCGGTAGGAAGTACACGTTGAACGCATGCGAAACAGCGCGCGGGACCCTCCCATTCCATCCAAAACAGATTTTTCCCCTCGCGGTACGAAAGTTTGGCATTCTAGGGTTACGGTGCTGCACGCATACATGCGCGCAATGCCGGACCCAGACCTGAAGAAAGAATCGGCGCAACGCGAAGGCGTGTCTACTGTTGGGAGGGTCTCCCCTGACCTCACGGCATGGCGCGAGCGCCTCAGGCCCTGCCTGGGAAGCCCATGCGGCTCCTGGAACCCTTGGTTCGTCATACTCAAGACGCGGCAACCCGCGAGGGCGCGCGAAGGAGATCGGCACATGGACAACAAGCCGGCACAAAATATCCAGGACACGTTCTTGAACACGGTTCGCAAGGATAAAACGCCGATCACCATTTACCTGGTGAGCGGCGTTAAGCTCACGGGCAAAATCCGGTCCTTTGACAAATATTCGGTGCTGCTCGAGAACAACAGCCAGGAACAGCTGATTTTCAAGCACGCCATCTCGACTGTGGTGAGTACGCGGTCGGTACTGCACACGGAGCACCGACCGGCGCATGGAACCACGCTGGGAGCCACGCCGGCCGGCGGCCCGGCTGCCGAGCACGCGCAGGGCGCGTAAGGGAGCGGTCACGGCACGACGACGCGTTTTCCCCAGCCCGGACCCGTTCGACGACAGCGTTCCGCTCGAGCCGGTAGCAGCCCTCGCCTCATCGTGGAACGGGGCGGCACCCATGCGCGAAGCAGATGCGGTGGAACGGGCGTTTCTCGTTTTTCCAAGCTTTACCGGCCTGAAGCCCGAACTGGGCCGCGCGGCCGCCCTTGCGCGGAGTGCAGCATTGTTGCGCCAGGGTGAGCCTGCGGGTGAATTCACGACGCGAATGGCTGCGGAAGATGCGACGGCCGAGTTTCGTGAACTCGCCGGCAGCGCGGGAGCGACGGTTGTGGGCACCTTGGAGCAGCGCCGGGCTCGCCCGGACCCTGCAACGCTGCTAGGCGCGGGCAAGGTGGAAGAACTGGCCGGGGCAGCTGCCAGCACAGCCGCGTCCGTGATCCTGGTTGACTATGACCTGAGCCCGACGCAGCTGCGGAACCTTGAAGACGCGTTGCCTGTGCCCATAGTGGACCGCACGCAACTGATTCTGGACATCTTTGCCCGGCATGCGCGGACCCGCGAAGGCCAGCTCCAGGTGGAACTGGCCCAGCTGGAGTACATGCTGCCTCGACTGACGGGCCGGGGCCGCGCCATGTCGCAGCTCGGCGGCGGCATCGGCACGCGGGGCCCGGGCGAAACACAGCTCGAAACCGATCGGCGACGCATCGGCAAGCGGCTTGTGATTCTCAGGCGGGAGCTCGAGCGGGTTCGCCGGGTGCGTACGCAGCAGCGGAGCCGCCGCGAATCGGTGCCAGTGCCCACGGTGGCGCTGGTGGGTTATACCAATGCGGGCAAGAGCACGCTATTCAATCTGCTCACGGGCGCGGAGGTCCTTGCTTCCGCGCGCATGTTCGCGACGCTGGACCCGAAACTGCGCGCGATCCTTCTGCCTTCGCGGCGCAAGGCTCTGCTTTCAGACACCGTGGGCTTTATCCGCAACCTGCCGCACACGCTTGTGACCTCGTTCCGCGCGACGCTGGAGGAGGTGGAAAAGGCCGAGGTGCTGCTCCACGTCCGTGATGCCGCCGACCCGCGTTCTGAAGAACACAAGATTGAGGTGGAAAAGGTGCTGGGCGAGCTTGGGGTGCTCGCGAAGCCGCGCATCGAGGTCATGAATAAGCTGGACCTATTGCCGGAGCATGAACAGGCAGGCCTGCTCGCTTCGGGGGCGGTGGGGGTTTCCGCCCTGCGCGGGATCGGGGTGGACCGGCTGCTGGCGGCTGTGGACGCCGCGCTGGTGGCTGACCCCTTAGAGGAGATGGCGCTGTGGATTCCTCAAAGCGCGGGCGACGCAGTGGCGGCGCTCGAGAAGGGTGGAACGGTGCTGGAGCGAAGCTTCGAACGGCAAGGCGAGGACGATGGGGTGTTGCTGCGGGTAGCCGCTCCCCGGTCGCTGCTGGGGCGCTGGCGGCGGTACCGGGTAGCGGAGCCGGCTTAGGCCGGTCCGTTAGCCCGTACGCGGGATACCTGTGCGGGAAAGGGAGGAGGTCGCCTTCCCGCGCTTCGCTATGGTATCTATAGGGAGCGCTATCCGAATCTGCCGCTCACCTTGTTTCTGCCTTTCGGCGTGCTCTTCGCTAATCCAGCTATCTGTTCAACGGCACACATACCTGTATGGACGAGATTTTTCAGCAACTCGGCTCGCTTTTCCTTGGCTCCGTGCCAACCATGATCCTGTTTCTCCTGCTTGTGTTCTGCTATACGGCGCTTGTCGACAAGCCGCTGCGGCGCACGCTCGCCGAGCGGCGCGAGCGCACCGTAGGCGCGGTTGAAAAGGCGCAGGCGGCCATCGCGAACGCTGAAGAGAAAGCGCGAGAGTACAGTGACCGGCTCCGCGCGGCCCGCGTGGAGATAGCCCAAGGGCGCGAAAAGCAGATCGCTTCCTGGAATGCGGGGCGCGACAAGGCCATCGGCGAGGCGCGCGAAGCGGCGCAAACCCGGGTACGGGAGGCAAGGACCTCGATCGAAGCAGACGTCCAACGCTCACGCGCAGCGATGGATGCGTCGATTGATGCCTTGGCGGGGCGCGTTCTGGCCGCGGTACTGCCGCCGGCAGTCCTCGAATCCGAGGAGGTAAAATCTTGAGCCGTCCGACGGCAAAGTGTTTTCTGGTGTTCGCGCTCCTGGCGAGCTTTCTGTCGATCGCGCATGCCCAAGGCGAGCGGCCGTTGCCGATCACAAACGGAACCTCCCAAACGCGCATGGATGCGCCGGAAAAAAACAGCGAGCTTGAAAGCTATACGCACTCGCCCATGGTGCAGTCGCTGGCGCGCCACATGGGGGTATCCACCGCGCAGGCCGCAAGGTATTTCGAGGACTTCAATTCGGGTGTTCTCATTCTTGTGGCGCTCTACTATCTATTCAAGATTGTGCCGGGTAAGCTGCGGGCCAAGCGCGAGGGCGTGGACCGCGATCTCGCCGAGGCCCGCGCTGCAACCGTTGACGCGCAGGGCCGTTTGGAGCGGGTGGAAAAGCAGCTTGCCGCCCTGGGGGGCGAAATCGAGCTTTTGCGGCAACAAGCAGCGGAAGGCGCAAAGGCGGAGCAGGCGCGTATGGAAGCAGCCTTGGGGGAGGAAAAAACACGCATCGTGCACCAAGCAGAGCTTGAGATCGCGGCAGCGCAGGCGAATGCGGAGCGGGGCTTGCGGCGTTTCGTGTCCGACCTTGCCGTGGAGCGTGCAACCGAGCGGGTGCGGCTCACGCCGGAGGGCGACCGGACCATCGTGGATGAGTTTCTGCGCGACCTGTCCGGGCAGTTTCAGGGGCAGAACTGATGGCTATCGCTTACGCTGCCCGGTATGCGCGGGCCCTGCTCGATGTGCTGGAGTCGAACCACGCGGATGCCGAGGCGGCGGACCGGGAACTTGGCGATTTCGAAAATGCCTGGGACGAGAGCCCGGCGCTGCGGAATGTGTTTTTCGACCCATCCATCAATGCTTTAAAGAAGGTCCAAATTCTCGACAAGCTGAATGAGCGGCTGGGGATGGGCAAGCCGGTCCGAAACTTCCTTGCCGTCATTGTGAACCACGAGCGCATGGAAGGTTTCGGAGAGATTCTCGGCGAGTTTCGCCGCATGCTGCGGGGCGACCTCGGCATCGACAAGGCGGAGTGGACGAGTGCGCGAGCGCTTACGGACGAGGAGCGTCAGGCGGTCGAGGCGCGCATCCATGCGCTGACGGGCAGGCGGCTGGAAGCGAGCTTCCGCGAGGACCCTGCGCTGCTGGGCGGAGCACGCCTGCGAATCGGCTCGACAATTTACGATGGCAGTGTGCGCGGGCGTCTCGATGCACTGAAAGAAATGCTGGCTTCAGGACAGAAGCTGGTTGCAGGCTAAGGAAGATCAAAGGACGCATGGCAAAGATCAACGCAGACGAGATTACAAGCCTCCTCCGGGAGGAAATCCAGAACTACGACAGCCGCATGCAGGTCGATGAGGTTGGTACTGTCATCTCCGTGGGCGACGGCATTGCGCGCGTTCACGGTCTTGACAAGGTCATGGCGGGCGAGATCGTCGAGTTTCCGCACGGGATCGAAGGCCTCGCGCTCGCCCTCGAAGAAGAGCAGGTGGGCGTCGTGCTGATGGGCGAGTCGGACCGGATTCGCGAAGGCGACGAGGTGAAGCGCACGGGCCGCATCATGAGCGTGCCGGTGGGCGACGCAATGATCGGGCGGGTGGTCAATGCGCTCGGGGCACCGATCGACGACAAGGGACCGATCGAAACAACGGAAACGCTTGCCGTCGAGCGGCTCGCGCCGGGCGTCATCGACCGCCAGCCGGTGAAGGAGCCGATGTCGACCGGCATCAAGGCCATTGACGCCATGATCCCGATCGGCCGCGGGCAGCGCGAGCTGATTATCGGCGACCGGCAGACGGGCAAAACGGCGGTGGTGATCGACACGATCATCAACAACGCAAAAAATAACCTGGTCTGCATCTATTGCGCGATCGGACAGAAGCGGTCGTCAATCGCGCAGGTCGTGCAAACGCTCACCGAGAACGGCGCGATGGATTACACGATCATCGTGGCGGCTTCAGCCTCCGAGCCCGCGCCGTTGCTTTATCTCGCGCCTTTCGCGGCGACTGCGCTGGGCGAGTTCTTCCGCGACAACGGCAAGCACGCGCTGGTGATCTACGACGATCTTTCGAAGCACGCCGTAGCGTATCGCGAGCTTTCGCTGCTCCTGCGTCGTCCTCCGGGGCGCGAAGCCTACCCGGGCGATGTATTTTATCTCCACTCGCGGCTGCTGGAGCGCTCGGCGAAGATGAGCAAGGAAAAGGGCGGGGGATCGCTGACCGCCTTGCCGATCATTGAAACGCAGGCCGGCGACGTGTCTGCCTACATTCCGACAAACGTGATCTCGATCACGGACGGGCAGATCTTTCTTGAAACGGACCTGTTCAACTCGGGTATCCGGCCTGCGGTCAACGTCGGATTGTCCGTCTCCCGCGTGGGCTTTTCGGCGGCGATCAAGGCGATCAAGCAGGTGGGCTCGACGCTCAAGCTCGACTTGGCGCAATACCGGGAACTGGCGGCCTTCGCGCAGTTTGGCTCGGACCTGGACAAGGTTACGCAAAACCAGCTGAACCGGGGCAAGCGGCTCACGGAACTCCTGAAGCAGGACCAGTTTCATCCCCTGACCCCGGCGCACATGGTGGCAGTCCTGTTCGCGGGGACCCAAGGGCTGCTGGACGATGTCAAGGTTGACGACGTGCGCCCGTTTGAAGAGGGCTTCCACAACTACCTGGACGCGTCACAGCAGGCACTGCTCAAGGACATCGAGGAGAAAAAGGCGCTGGACGACGATATTCGCGGGCGTTTGAAGTCGGCGATCGAAGAATACAAACGGGACTTCCTGGCGCAACACGAGCAGGCCAAGGGCAGGGATGCCGTAGCCGAGTTGAGCGAGGATGAAAAGAAAAAGGCTGCGCAGAAAACTCCGGGCGGCTCGCAGCCGGGCGCTGCCACGACCGCGGGCGGGGGTGCCGGGCAGGGCGAAGCAAACCAGAAGGGCGCCGAGCAGGCCCAGGGCGCGGCGGACTCCGGCCAGGCGCGACAAGCACAGGAGGCAACCCGCTAAATCGGGTAGGAAACCATGGCAAACGTACTCGATCTCCGACGAAGAATCCGCAGTGTGAAAAACACGCGCCAGATCACCAAGGCCATGAAGATGGTGGCAGCGGCGAAGTTGCGCCGCGCGCAGGAGCGCATGACCAATGCCCGACCCTATGCGGTGATGCTCGCGAGTGTGCTCGCCTCCCTGCGTCGCAGGGTGGAAGCGGTCGATCCGGCGACCAACGAGCTGCGCAGCCCTTTGCTCGTGGTCCGGCCCGAGAAGACCGTATCGCTGATTGTCGTCTCAGGCGACAAAGGGTTTGCCGGGGCGTTTTCGACCAACATTGTCCGTGCGGGCACGCAGTTTATCCGCGACTCCCGCGCGGAAGACGGCGAGCGCAAGATCGATGTTGAGGCGATTGGGCGCAAGGGCCGTGACTTTTTCCGGCGGCGCTACCCGGCGGCGCAATTCGGCGAGGCAGCCAGGTCCGAGGAGGGCCAGTCGGCCGCCCGGCCTGAGCGGACGCGTCGTGAGGACGTGGAGACGGTCGCCACGGAGCTCTCGTCGAAGATTTCACTCGACCGGCTGGAATACGAAGATGTCCGACGGTTCGGCGAGGAGATTGCCGCGCGGTATGCGGCTGCCGAGGTCGATGCGGTGTACCTCGCCTACAACTCGTTTCAGTCGGTCATCTCGCAACGGGTTGTGGTTGAGCGGGTGCTGCCGCTGGTGACGGGCAAGAGCGGTGAACTGGAGAAGCCCGAAGTAGCTCAAGCGACGGAGCCGACCGAGGAAGAACGGCGCAAGGCCGGCGAAGCCGCGATGACCGCCGGGCTTACGCTTCGCGACGAGGAGCAGGAAGCGATCCGGGCGCAGTACGAGGATGAGTCGAAGCGGTTCGGCACGGCGAACGTGGACTACTCGTACGACCAGCCGGCAGACGAGGTGTACGCCACGCTGCTGCCGCGGTTTGTGTCGTCGCTGCTCTACCATGCGATGTTGGAGTCGATCGCGAGCGAGCACGCGGCGCGCATGACGGCCATGGACGCGGCAACAAGCAATGCGTCGGAGATGATAGACTCGCTGACCCTCACGATGAACCGGGTGCGGCAGGCGGCGATCACCAAGGAAATTATCGAGATCGTGAGCGGGGCGGCGGCGGTTTAACCCCCCCTGCGTGAAGGGAAAGCTATGGCAGAGGCAGTGGAGCAACAAGCGGCAACAGACACGATGGCGGAGCACTACGGCGAGCAAGGCCAGAGTGCAAATCAGGCAGAGCCGAATGTCGGACATGTGGTGCAGATTTCAGGGCCTGCGGTCGATGTACAGTTCGACGAGAAGAAGATGCCGGGCATTTTCCAGGCATTGCGCGTCACCAGCGAAGGCTTTCACGTGCCTTTGCCGACCAACGTCATCCTAGAAGTGCAGCAGCATATCGGGGATGGACGGGTGCGCTGCGTCGCCATGGAAGCCACCGAGGGCATGGTGCGCGGGATGAAGGTGATCGATACGGGCGGCCCGATTATGATGCCTGTCGGCAGGCCGACGCTGGGGCGCATCCTGAACGTGATTGGGCAGCCGGTGGATGAGCTGGGGCCGATTGTGGGGGCGAAGTATCTGCCGATTCACCGGCAGGCACCGAGCTTTGAGGAGCAATCGACGCAGGAGGAGATGTTTGAGACCGGCGTCAAGGTCATCGATCTGGTGCAGCCGTTTGTGAAAGGCGGCAAGATTGGCCTGTTCGGCGGCGCGGGCGTGGGCAAGACGGTCATCATCCAGGAGCTGATCAACAACGTCGCGACCAAGCATGGCGGGTTCTCGGTTTTCGCCGGCGTAGGGGAGCGAACGCGCGAAGGCAACGACCTTTGGCTGGAGTTCCAGGAAGCAGGCGTTATTGACCTGAAGGATCTGCCGAAATCGAAAGCGGCACTGATTTACGGGCAGATGACCGAGCCGCCGGGAGCGCGGCTACGCGTGGCCTTGTCGGCCCTGACCATCGCGGAGAGCTTTCGGGATGAGGAAGGGGCGGACACGCTTCTGTTTATCGATAATATTTTCCGGTTCACGCAGGCCGGGTCAGAGGTTTCGACGCTGCTGGGTCGTATGCCTTCCGCGGTTGGCTACCAGCCGAATCTTTCGACCGAGATGGGGGAGCTGCAGGAGCGTATCACCTCGACGAAAAAGGGCTCTGTCACATCCGTACAGGCGGTTTATGTACCGGCTGACGACTACACCGATCCTGCCCCTGCGACAACGTTTGCGCACCTTGACGCCACGACAGTTTTGTCGCGACCTTTGTCCGAGCTCGGCATCTACCCGGCGGTCGATCCGCTTGCTTCCTCCTCGCGCATTCTTTCGCCGCGCATCGTCGGGCAGGAGCATTATGATGTCGCGCAGGGTGTTAAACGCATTCTGCAGCGCTACAAGGACCTGCAGGACATCATTGCGATTCTGGGCATCGACGAACTGTCGGAAGAAGACCGGCTCACCGTTTCCCGAGCGCGCAAGGTGCAGAAGTTCCTGTCGCAACCTTTTCATGTCGCTGAGCAGTTTACCGGGATCCCGGGTTCGTACTGCAAGGTGGCCGACACGGTGCGCTCTTTCAAGGAAGTGATCGAGGGCAAGCATGACGACGTACCGGAGCAGGCGTTCTATCTTAAGGGCACGATCGACGATGTGCTTGAAGCAGCTGAAAAGCTGAAAGGACAGAAGTAGTGGCGGAGGCGGCGCAGTTCGACCCATCGAAGCTGAAAATCCGGGTCGTGACACCGGAGCGCATTCTTGTGGATACGGATGCCGCTTCAGTGACGATGCCGGGCCAAGCGGGAGTGCTCGAAGTACTGCCCGGCGCGGCGCCTCTGATGACCGCAATCGGTGCGGGCGAGCTTTCCATCGCGGGCGCGGAGGGCGGCGAGCAAAAACTGATCGTGGCCCGCGGCTTTGCCGAGGTTTTGCCGGACCGGGTCACCGTGCTTGTGGAGTACGCCGAAACTCCGGATGCGGTGGATAAGGCCGCTGCCGAGCAGCAGCTGCGGGACGGGCAAAAGCAGGAGGGCGAAGCTGGAGACGACCCGACCAAATACGCTGCTGCCCGGTTGGTTGTGCTGGAGGCGGAAGCAAAGCTCGGGCGCTCCTAGTCGGACTGGTGGCGGCGTGCGCAGCCGGAAAGCTGGTAGGCGAGCCTTGGCAATGTTGTGTTTACGCCTGAGCCTTCTTTTGTGTGCGCAGTGTGGGGACGCGAACAAGTTCATAGCAATAGGCGGAGCAGGAGCTGTTCCCATTTCGGGCGGCGTTCCGGATTGAGAAAAGGAACGGGCGACAGGCGGATTCTCATGCGCAGGGCGCTTGGAACGCATGTAGATTGGTGCCGTGACAGGCATACAGCGAATAACGGCGACGGCGGCGACCCATGTGGGGCGGGTGCGGCGAGGCAATGAAGACAGCCTAGGGTACTCGGCGGAGTCCGGGCTTTTTGTGGTGTGCGACGGAATGGGCGGAGCGGTGGGGGGGAGTGTCGCGAGCCAGGTCGCAGTGGAGGCGTTTTTAGAGCATATGAGCGCAGGCGCGTCGCCGGAGCGGACTGTTCAGTCTGTCGAGCAAGCCATCAGCGCGGCGAACCTGCGGGTTTGGGCGCGGGCTCTCCATGAACCAAGTCTTAAGGGGATGGGCACCACGCTGGTGGCGCTTGCGATGCGCGCCGAACGGGAGTTCGTGCTGGCGCATGTGGGGGATAGCCGCTGCTATCGTTTTCGGTGTGGAGTGCTCCAAGCACTCACGGAGGATCACTCGCTCGTAGCGGAGCAACTAAGGAT
Source organism: uncultured Acidobacteriaceae bacterium (assembly GCA_964247895.1). GTDB lineage: Bacteria > Acidobacteriota > Terriglobia > Terriglobales > Acidobacteriaceae > EB88. The sequence goes on along the minus strand of CAXTWG010000005.1, from coordinate 34,406 downwards.
GGGCGTGATCGGCCAAGAAGAAGCTGCCCGCTCGCCCATGCGGAACGTCATTACCCGCGCTTTGGGAACGCGGCCGACCGTGGAGCCGGACCTGTGCTTGATTGACGCCGAGCCAGGCGACCTGCTGCTGCTCTGCACGGACGGCCTGACACGCGAGGTGCCGAAAGCAAAACTCGCGGCGCTGCTCGCGGACACACTGCCCCTGGAGGGGCGGGCGGATAGGCTCATCCAGGCAGCGCTTGTCGCAGGCGGGCGGGATAATGTAACGGTCGTACTGGTCCAAATGGAATGACTGGGCCTTGCTCTCGTCCCGCGGCTGCTCCCAGGCACGACGGCCCGGCAGCGAGCCGGCGAACGGCGGCGCTGCGATTGCGCTTACGGCGTGTTAAAGATGGCCCCGACCGTTTCGTTGTTGCCCATGGTGACAGTGCATTGCGTTGGCGTTGAACCTGGAACACAGTTTGCGGACCAGCCGCCGAAGGTGGAGGCGCCGCTCGGTTGAGCTGTTAACGTCACGACAGAGTGGAGCGGAAAGAAGCCGGTGCATGTATTTTGCGGGTTGCACGTCAGGCCTGCTGGAGCGCTGCTCAAGGTGCCCGTCCCGCCGCCTACTTTGTAGACTGAGAGTGAGGGCAGCGTCACGGAACCGCCTCCTGTCGTGCTTGTAAGTGTGCTGGTCGCGGTTAGGACGGACCCGTTTGCCGCATTCACTACTGCGGTAATGGTGGTGCCCGTGCTGCTGACACCGACAGCGGTGGCGAGACCCGCCTGGTCAATGGTCGCGACAGATACATCGCTGGACTGCCATTTCACTCTGTTCGTCAGATCCTGCACCGTGCCGCTGCCGTTCAGGTCGCCAACAGCGAGGAACTGCGTCGGCTCGCCGATGGTTGTCACTGTCGCGGTGCCTGGGATGACAGATAGCGTCGGCTGCGCGCCGGATGCAGCCGACGGAACCGCGACCGTGACATCGGAAGAGGCGACAAGCCCACCTGATTCGGCGGTAATCGTGGTTTTGCCGATGCCTGTTGCCGTCGCCATGCCCGCCGCGCTCATGGTGGCGACGGCTGCATTGCTGGCCGACCAGGTGACCGAATCAGTGACGTCGGACTGAACAGGCGCAGCACGGCCTGTTTGGTAGGTGGCCAGGGCTTTGTATTGGACAGTTTGTCCGGCGGCGGTCAGGGTTTCAGAGCCGGCGCCGGGGACGACGGTCAGGCCGGTAAGGTGGCTCATACGGCAAGCGCTCATGGAAAGGCACAGGAGGGCTACGGAAGTGACCGCAATAATGCGGGGGGGGGAGTCATAGAGTTTCCTTGGTTTGGAAGATAACAAGGGGCCGCGCGAGAACAATCGGGAAAATGGCTCCGAAGGCTTACCGGAGTAATGTGGTTTCCCGAATGTTCCTTCCTGCGCATGAGTCCTGCGCAGCCTTTTGCTCAGTGGGACCACTGCGCGGCCCAGGAGTATCCTTAGGAAATGGTGCGGATGACGGTGCTCGCGAGCGGGTCGCGGGGCAATGCGACGGTGATTACGGGCGGCAGGACGTCGGTGCTGGTGGATGTGGGGGTGAGCTGCCGGGAGCTCGTCAAGCGGATGGGGGAAGCAGGCGAGGATCCGAGCAAGCTCGATGCAATCGTGATCACGCACGAGCATCAGGACCATGTGCAGGGTTTATCGGTGCTGGCGCGCAAGCTAGGCGTCCCGGTGTACTTTACCGAGGCGACATACCGGGCGTGGATGCGCTGGATGCGCCCGCAAAAGCGCATGAGTTACGGCGATTGGTTGGCAACACGCAAGATGGAAGCAGCGAAAAAAGCGGAAGCAGCGACCCACGCCGGTGCGGAACCGGAGGCGGAACCGGAGGCGGAAGCGGCAAACCCCTTTTACCGCGAAGCCGGGTTGGCCGAATGTGTCGAGGAGCAGGCGATTTTTGCCGCGGCAGCGAACGGGCTAAAAAGGAAAGAGTCGACGATAAAGGAAGAAAAGTACTTCCCTCACGCCGCCCAGGATGCTCGGGGCCGGCAGGCGGATGAACAAAAACCCGCCACGGAGCGGCCACCGGCCGCGCAGGCGGTTTTAGCTCCTGTCGAGGCCGACCCATGCTCCCTGCCGGCGGTGGAGTATTTTCGTGCGGGCAAGCCGTTCTCGATCGGCGATCTTGAAATCACCGCATTTACCATCCCACACGATGCAGCCGATCCGGTAGGCTTTGTGCTGGCGAGCGAGGGAGTAAGGATCGGCCTCGCGACCGACCTCGGCTATATGCCGGCGAATGTGTGCGAGCAGCTGCGGCGGTGCGATGTGGTGATGCTTGAGTCGAATCACGACATCGACATGCTGCGGGACGGGCCATATCCCTGGTCGGTTAAGCAGCGTGTGCTTTCACGCGTGGGGCACCTTTCCAATGCGGCAGCGGCGGAGTTCCTGGAGAAACGCTACGATGGGCAGGCGGCTTACGTGGTACTGGCACACCTGTCCGAAAGCAACAACATGCCGGAGCTGGCGCGCGTGGCGGCAGAGTGGGCCTTGCGCGACCGGATGAGCCTTTTGGGCAACAGGTTGGTTGTGGCGCAGCAACATGTGCCTACAGAGTCAATCCGGCTTTAGCGTCTGTTGTTCATCAGTTATGGGCTGGGCCGCTACAATACAAACAAACGAGTCTTGTAGCCTTAAGGGTTGCAAGGAAACTTTACCAGGGAGCGTCTCACAGTTGAACGGAATGCAGCAGCAACATACCGGAGCAGAGAGGCTAAGTATGACGAAGTGCGACGATCCCGCCGTGGGATACATTCTTTCCTCATGGCGTTATGACATTTCGGGTTCTTCCCCAGCGGTAAGGGGCGATCTAGAGCACCACCTCGATGAGTGCCGGGCATGCCGGACGCGGCAAAGGCTGCATCGGACTATTGACGTGGTTCTAATTGGCGTCGCGACGATGTCGATCCTGCTATTTCTGTTAGCGATCGCGGTGATCCACCAGGTAGAACCGCTGCGGACCTGGGCGATCGCGCTCCATCTACGGCAGATCAATTTTCCGCTGACCTTACAGGATTTCGCGATTGCCGGTCTGCTCTTGTCTGTACTGGCTTGGCTGCTCATCATGCTGATGACGCCGGCGCCTGCCTATCTGACAGAGGTGGCGACGGCCCAGGCACGCGAGATTCGGAACCGGTCTCCGCGTAAAGCTGCCTGAAGCAGATGCGGAAAGGGAAAAGCCCTCGCATGCGCGAGGGCTTTTCCCTTGACGGGGACTATATCTGGGCTGGGGGTATAGCGACTTTGTCCGGTTTCCCCGCCGGCGAGGCTTGCTTCGGCAGAGGAGGCGCACCGTCGGGTAAGCTCGAGACCATGCCTGGGGTAGGTAGCGCCTCTGGCCGGGCTTGGAAAGAGCCGGTAAGGCTTGCCACCTCGGTGACCCCATTGCGAGCGCACCAGTGTTCGAGCTGGCCGGCAACGCGTTCAACCGCGCGCGGATCGGCGTAGCTGGCTGTGCCGACCTCGACGGCAGCCGCGCCCGCGATGAGGAACTCCGCCGCGTCCTCGCCGGAGCGGATACCGCCCGTGCCGAGAATGGGAATTTTAACTGCTTGTGCGGCTTCCCACACCATACGGACGGCGATCGGCTTGATGGCCGGGCCGGAAAGCCCGCCGGTGACGTTTGCGATTCTGGGGCGGCGCGTCTTGATGTTGATGGCGAGCGAAAGAAATGTGTTGACCAGCGTCAGGCCGTCTGCGCCGTTCTCCTCCGCAACCCGCGCCATAGCGGCAATCGAGGTCACGTTCGGCGAGAGTTTAACGAAGATAGGTCGCTCGCTCGCGGCTTTCGTCTTTGCCACCAGCTCGCCGAGCAGCTTTGGGTCTGCGCCGAAGACCATCCCGCCATGTCTGGTGTTTGGGCAGGAAGCGTTGATCTCATAGGCGGCGATTCCGTCGGCGGAGTTGAGGACCTTGATCACAGCGAGGTAGTCGTTGATCTCGTACCCGAAAACATTGCACAGGATGGCGCATGGCGGCGGGTTGCGGCTGAAGCTTTGGAGTTTTTGCGTGACGAACGCGTCCACGCCGACATTTTGAAGGCCAACCGCATTGATCATGCCTGCGGCGGTTTCGATCAGCCGGGGGGCGGCGTTACCGGGCATGGGCAGGCGCGACAGACCTTTGGTGACAAAGCCGCCGATGCGGTCGAGCGCGAGAATGTCCTCGAACTCGACCCCGTAGCCGAAGGTACCGCTGGCCGCGAGCACAGGCGTTTGGAGCGGTATGCCCGCGATCCGAACATGCATGTTTGGCTTCATGGTGTCGCAGGCTCCGGAGCGTTGTTTGTGGCGCGAGAAGCGCGACGGGCGCGGCGTGCGGGAGCGGGCGGCTTCGGGTACTCAAATTCGGCAACCGGACGGAGCGCGGCAGTCAAGACGCGACCTACAGAAGCGGAAGGCTGATTTATGCCAAGGACCGAACTGAGGGTAGCGGCCAGGTCGACCGGCTCCACCCGGCCCCGATAGGTGCCGGGAAGAAACGGCGCGCCGTAAAAACCAAGCGGGACGTGCTGGTCATAGCTGTACGGGGAAAAGTGGGTAGTGCCGGGGCTTGAGCCTTCCATCTGGAATGCAAGGGGGATGGCTGCGACGTACCAGCCTCCGTTGGGGCTGTAGCTATGGGCGAGCATCTGACCGAACTCCGTCGCGGGCAGTTGACCTGCCGCGAGTTCCTGCCTGGTATAAGTGCGGTAGAGCTGCGGATCGGGAGCCGGACGGCTCGGCGCGAGTACAGTGACGTTGGTCGTCGGCGTGGGTAGACCGGTAGCAAAGTCCACGGTGGTTGTTGTCGTAGCCGGGAGCGCTGCCTCCTTTTCAGCGGTGGGCGCAGGGAGGGCAGCAAGCGAGCGGAAAGCCGGGTCCATGGCGGCTTTCACTGCATCTTCCGCTTCCTGCTCGATAATGCCGGCGCGCTCGAAAGCAGGGCGGTTCAGCGACAGGTAAGGGAGCTCCTGATGGGGCAGGAGGTAAACGACATTCTCGCCGGGAGAGAACTTGGCGTTCATGGCCTGGTTCAGGTCGGCGATGACTTTGTCGAGGTTGATGTAAGCGCCGGGCAGGCCAAGCGCGGAGGAAATCGCGGGGGTGGGGGCGATGCCGTGATCGGCGGAAAGCGCGAGAACGATGTTTGCGAGGCCGCCGGGAATGTGGGTTTCAAGCCAGGCGACGAAGCTGTCGAGGTCCGTGTCGAGCGAATCCACCATGGCGTGCTCTTCGGGGGAGTCGGGGCCGAAACGGTGGCCTTCAAGGTCGTTCGGGGAAAGCGAAATGGTAACAAGGTCGGTAGTCTCGTGGGCGCCCAGCTGCTCACCCGCGATAAGGGCCTCGGCAAAGGCAAGCTCATAGCTGTTGGCCGCGCTTGTCGGGCCCACCTGCTTATAGAAATTCGTGACGTCCGCCAGATTCGCAGCAGCGGCGGCTTGCGCGACGGCTGGACCGTTGTCGAAATCGACTGCCCACTGGGGCAGCTCACGCATGTAATAGGTGGAGGTGAGAAAGCGGCCCGAAGCGGCATCGATCCAGAAAGCCCCGTTGGCGGCGGCCCCGGCAGGAAGGATGGCGGCGCGGTCCTTGAGCGAAACGCCGTAGACGCGGGAAGCGCCGTTGGTGGCCAGGCGGAGCTCATCGCCGAAGGTGGAAGCAAGAAGGTTGCGCGGCGAAGCACTTCGTGCTGTTTTCGCGCTTGCGGCGGGCCCTTGGTCTTTTGGTCTGCTTTGGCCTGGAGCAGGCACTGCCGCGCCAGGCGTGTTCGGGGAGGTCGCAGCGGGAGCCTCCACCGGTGTGTAACGCTCATCCTCAACCGAGGAAACGGGCCGCTCCTTGTTCCGCGCCAGGTCCCACCACTCGTTGGAGCCGATACCGTGTCCGTCGGTGTACGCGCCGGTACCGAGCGTGGCATGGCCGGGGGCGGTCTTGGTGTTGGCGTAACCGTAATAGCAATCGGGAAAGTAGGCGCCCTTATCGAGAAATAGCCGGAAGCCGCGCCCTTTGAACTCGGACCGGTAACGCTGGAGGTAGTCGGCGCGGAACTGATCGATGACGAGAAGGATAACCAGCTTCGGATGCGCATCGTAGGCGGTCGCTCCGGCGCGCGGGGCGGCTGCGAAGGGCAGGGTGGCCAAGAGGAGCAGGGCGGCAAAGCGCTTCAACATGCGGCAGGGTAGCCTTTCCTGGCCGCGCGAGTCGCGGCACTGCATCACTCTCATCGTAACGCGGGAGCGTACGGCACGGGCGAGTGCGGAGTTTCCCCCTGCTATGCCTAGCCGCATGCGACGGCTCGGCAGCACATCGATTTACTATCAAAGCAAGGGAATGGGGTCTCCCTCAAACCGCCTCCGGGCTGATGACTCCTGCCAGACCGGTCGATGAGGAGGCAGGAATGATCCCTTTTTTGTGGGTGGCGCTCGGGAGCGCTCTCGGTGGGCTGCTGCGCTACACGCTCATGCGGCTTACCGTTCCCATCAACAGCACGCTGCCGTGGACAACGATCGGGATCAATATCCTGGGCTCTTTCGTTATCGGGTTTTTCGGCACGCTTACGCAGCCGGAAAGCCGCTTTGCCGCTTCGGCGAATATGCGGCTGTTTGTGATGGTCGGTGTTTGCGGCGGATTTACCACATTTTCATCCTTCAGCCTGCAAACCTTTGACCTGCTGCGATCCGGGGCGCTAGGCCGCGTTTTGCTCAACATCGGCCTTTCCGTCGCTCTTTGCTTGGCCGCTGTCGCCGCGGGGCACCGGTTGGCGCAGGCGGCGGCGCCGGTGCGGGCGGTGGCGGAGACTGCGGAAGAAGAGTTGGGCGGGTAAAGCCGCTTCCCTGAAGGTGTGCATCGCTCAAGCCGAATGTGTCCGGCATGTACAGAAAAGCCGCATCCGGCATTTGCTGAACTGACGGCTTCACAAGGGTGCCCGGCGACCCTTACCCGCCGTAACCGATCAGGCTTTGCGCGTAGTTGTGCAGGTGCGCCTTGACGACGCCGTAGCACTCGCAAGCCATTTGTTCCAGGGCTTTTCGATCCGTGATGCCGATTTGGCTGCGTTGATGGCTCACCAGGCCAAGCTCTGTAAACCGTCCGATCGCAAGGGTTACGCTAGGGCGGCTCGCCCCGACCATCTGTGCCAGGAACTCATGCGAAATGTGAAACGTTTCCAAATCGGCGCGGTCGGCGCAAAGCAGGAGCCAGCGCGCGAAGCGCTGGTCCAGGTCGTGCTTGGCGTTGCAGGCGGCGGACTGCATGGTCTGGATCAGCTGCGCCTGCACGAAGCGCAACGCCAGGCGCTGGAACTCCCCGCCACGCCCGAACTCTTCGCGCGCGAGCTCGACAGGGCACATCCAGCCATGCCCCCCAAGCTGCATGTACACGCGATTCAGGCTGTATTTGGTTCCCATCAGCGCGGAAACGCCGATGACCGACTCATAGCCGAACAAGCCTACTTCGATTTCTGAGCCGTCGACGAGCATGCAGGTCATGGAGCCCGCCCCGGCTTCAAGAAAAAACAGGTTCCGGATGGAAGCGCCGGGCATTTCCATCTCTCGCCCAACCGCGAGGTGGACAGGTTTCAAGGAAAGCCGCCCCACAATCTCCGGTGAAAGGCTGTGCAGAATGATGTTCTTGTAGAGATTTACATGCGGAGCCGGTTTCAATGCCATGAGAGTACCTTCCTAAAGATTCTCACTCGCGCCCGGATGCTTGTGTTGGGTGGATTACATACAGAAGTGTGGAACTCGACTATAGCACCTCCTCTTCATCCCCTTTCGCGACGACCCGGTTGCCGCTCTGCTCGCGCGTGTCGAAAAGAAAAGCCGCACCGAAGATGGCGAGTTCTCCGGTGGCGAAGGTGACCAGGATAGTGTTCGGGGTGAAATCCACAGCGATAATGCGTGCAGGCGCGTTTTGGGCAGACATAGAAACCTCCGCTTCTATTCACGCATGCTGTAGTAAACGCGTCTGTACGCCCGACATCATTGCCGGCAAGCTGGGAAAGCAACAGAAGAACGAGATCCCACGCTCCCCCCCACGGCGCTTGTAAGATAAGCCTTGTATGCACGAGCTGAGCTTATTACGGGGCAGCCTGCTCTTTGTGGAAGAGCGTTTGCGCGCGCGAGGCCTGGACCCCGTGGTGCTGCTGGGCGGCTTTCACCATCTGGATGCGCACCGCCGCGCGCGCATTACCGAGGCCGAGCGCATGAAAGCCGAGCGCAACAGCCTGAGCGAAGAAGTAGGCAGGGCTCGCCGGGCAGGGACCGATGCGGCGCCCATCATGGATGAGGTTCGGCGACTGAAGGTTGAGGGCGAAGCACTGGAGCGCGCGGCCGCCGAGGCTGAGGAAGAAATGCGGGCGACCCTCGCGACCTTGCCGAACCTGCCTGCTGCGGACGTGCCTGCCGGGACCGATGAAACGGCGAATGTCGAGGTGAAGCGCTGGGGCGCTCTCCCGGAGTTTGCATTTGCGCCGAAACCGCATTACGAGTTGGGCGAGGCGCTCGGCATCCTCGATCTGGGGCGGGCGGCCAAGCTTTCCGGCGCGCGATTTGCAGTGTTTTCAGGCGCGGGGGCGCGGCTGGAACGGGCTTTGGCGCAGTGGATGCTCGATGTGCAAACCGGGGAGCACGGGTATACCGAGGTCGCGCCGCCATTGATGGTGAACAGCCGGTCGTTGTTCGGGACCGGGCAGCTGCCGAAGTTCGCCGACGACCTGTTCCGGTGCGCGGATGTGGAAGGGTTTACGGGCGAGTTGCGGGAGAATGACCATTGGCTGATCCCGACGGCTGAGGTGCCGCTGACAAACCTGTTGCGGGATGAGATTGTGGAGGCTGCCGACCTCCCTTTGTCACTGACCGCTTGCACGCCCTGCTTTCGGTCGGAGGCAGGCTCTTATGGGCGTGACGTACGCGGGATTGTTCGCCAGCACCAGTTCCTCAAGGTGGAACTGGTGAAGTTCGCCAGGCCGGAAGAAAGCGTGGAAGCGCACGAGCGCATGACGCGCGATGCGGAGACCATTCTGGAGCGGCTGGAGCTGCCCTACCGGCGGATGCTGCTGTGCGCGGGGGACATGGGTTTCTCGGCGGCGAAGACCTACGACCTCGAGGTGTGGCTGCCGGGGCAGGGGGCATATCGGGAGATTTCTTCGGTGTCGAATTGCGAGGCGTTCCAGGCACGGCGGGCCAACATCCGGTTCCGCAATGTCAAGGGCAAGGCTGAGCATCTCCATACGTTGAATGGTTCGGGGCTTGCGGTGGGCCGGGCGTGGGTGGCGGTGCTTGAAAACTATCAGGAGGCGGATGGGTCCGTGCGGGTCCCCGAGGTTTTGCGCGGGTATATGGGCGGGGTCCAAGTGATTGAGCCGCATGATTCTCGAACGAAAACACGTCCCGAAGGGGCCGCAAGTTCATCCCTCCTGACGAAGTGAGGCGCGGAAAACACTCTCGACGTGGGCGTTGTTTATGGAAAGGCCCCACGAAGGCTCGGTGGCCCGGGTAGGCGGGCAGGAGGAATGAGAGCCGTGCAGGGAGTTTTTGGAGTCCTCAGTGAACCTGATTAAGAGCTACATCTTCTGGAAGTACGAGCGCGGCAGCTTTCACTATGACGTCATGGTGACGCTGATCCTGTTCTTCATCTTTATCTCGCCGCACGTATTCAATTACCGGGACCGCCCAGTGGCGGACAATCTTTCCCCTTCGACAATCCTGGTGCGGCCAACCGAGTCGGGCGCAATCTATGAGGTGCCTGCCGACGAGGTCCACCCGGCAACCGGGGTGCTCGCCCGCGGCATGGAAGCGCCGCTCACACTGGCGATCGCGCCGGTCTCAGGGCCGGTGGTCATCGATCGGTGGGAAAGCTTGAAGGACGCGAGCGGGACCGTGACCGCGTACAAGGTTTGGGCGCACCGGTGAGGAGGGCGAGCATGCGGTTCGCAACAGGGGCAGTGCTGCTGGCTACAATGGCGGCGCAGGCGCAAGACGCGCAGCTGGCGAAGGTGCTGGGGCAGCTCGATGCGGCTGCGGCGAAGTTTCAAAGCGCGCAGGCCTCATTTAGCTGGGATCAGCTGACGGTGGCGGTGGACGAGCACGACATTCAGAAAGGAACGATCAAGTTCCGGCGCGACAGTCGCGACGGCAAGGGAATGGCAATGCTGGCGCACGTGGAGACCGAAGACGGCCAGCCCGCGCCCAAGGACGTACTGTTTCACAATGGCGAGCTCGATCTATACCAGCCAGGGATTAAGCAGGAAACGATCCTGAACGTGGGTCCGAACCGCGAGCAGTTTGAGAGCTTCGCAACGCTCGGGTTCGGCGGCAGCGGCAAGGATTTGCAGACCAGCTGGAACATAGCCTACGAAGGCGCGGACACCCTCGATGGGGTCGCTGTTGTAAAGCTCGATTTAACTCCCAAGCATCCAAGCCCCAACCAGCTTTTCACCCGGATTGAAATCTGGATCGACCCGGCAACGGCGACCTCGCGCAAGCAGGTTTTTTATGCGCCGGGTGGGGATAACCGAACGGCGACTTACACGAATATTGTGTTGAACAAGATCCCCGAAAGCGCCTTCAATCTCAAAGTGCCCGACGGAACACAAAAGATCTATAAAAAATAGTCCGGAAGCCAGCCCAGCAGCGTGCGAGCGTAAGGCCGCCGAGGACAAAAATCATTGGGTAGCATTCGAGGGTATAGCGAGGCTCGGGAGCTTCTATCGTCCAGAGCAGGGCGCAGCGCAGCAAGGTAAATGCGACGAAAACGCCAAGCAGGGGTGGTTTCGTCAAAGCGCCGGCCAGGGCAAGCGCAAGATACAGCAGGTCTAGCCCCCCCAAGGAGTAGGCGAGCACGGTATCCGGGCCCTCACTGAGGTAGTTCCACCAGCGCAGATCTACATTGAACAGCTCCGTCCGGGGGCGGAACCACATATCGATGAGCCGGAGCAGGGGCATGCCGAGGTACGTGCGGACCGGGTGGGAGACGGCTCGCTCGCGAGCCAGTGCGTCGAAGCGAGCGTCGAGCGAGGGCGTGAAGCTGGTATGGCGGTTGTAGTCGGCGAGTAGGTCGGCAGTCACGCGCAGCTGCGCGGGTGAGTCAAAAGCGCGTGCAGGCAGGTCGTCTAGGGTAATTGGCTGGTCGTCCGCGGCCCAATACACCTCGGAGGTGCAAATGAGGTCGGCGCAGACGGTTTTGGTCCAGTGCTGGAAGCCGGGGTTGGTGGGCTCGCCGGGGTCAGTGGCGTAGCGCGGGGCGAGCGGCTGGAAGACATGGAAGGTGTGCCAGTTACGCAGGGTCCACGGGACAAAAGCAAGCAGGGAAACGAGCGAGGCTACAGCGGCAAGCGAGAGTGTGCGGCGGGTTTGGCCTGTTCCCCGACCATACAGAGCAAGTGCACCCACGAGCGTGATGCCGAGCAGCGCGCCATCCGGACGAAGCAGGGCGGCATACGTCCAGGCCGCGACCGAAAGCGCGAGTGCGCCCGAGGTGACTTTTTTACCTCTACCCAGTCGATCTTGAACAGACGCGCCCTCGCCGATGCGAAGCGCGCGCGCGAAGGAAAGAAGCGCGACGGTGATCGAGAGGAGTTCAAGGGTTTCTGTGAGGGGCGTTGCCGTATAGGACGCGGTAAACGGGCACAGTGCCGCTAACCATAGTGTCGCAGTGGCGGCGTGTTTGCGGAGCGAAACAGGCGCGAGCCGCGATGCAAGGCGGGCAAGGAGCAGGCAGCCCAGGAGATCGAGCGCGACCTGCAGGTAGAGCACGGGGTAGTACCGCTCCATGCCGAATACCCGAAAGCAGGCGGCGAGAAAAAGCGGGTAGCCGGGCAGGCGGATCAGTGTCGGTGCGCTGGGGAGGAAGCCATAGGTGCCATGCTGGAGCAGGTTGCGTGCGATCGCCCCATACAGGAGCGGGTCGCCCGCAATGCCGGGGTCGCGATGCACAAACCAGAGCCGCAGCAACAGCCCGAGAACGAGCGGAACGGCAGTGTAGCGGGTTAGCCCGAAACGGGCAGGGCTTAGGGGCATTTCCGTAAATGATACGGCGCCCGATTCGGGCCATTGGAAACATGGTCGAGAGCAGGACGGGAAGGGTAAGCTAGCCACAACGCATGAAAGCCGTTTTCTACGACCCGCAACGGAAACGCTGGAAGCGCCTCAGGCGCGTTCTGGACGTCGCCGCCATCGTTTCTACGGTGGTGCTGGTACTGTTTTCCGTCGGCGTTTTGAAAAACATCTCGCTCCCCGGCCTGCCTTTCCCGGACAGCCATCGGAACTTCCATGCGTACGTGCCCGCCGCGGCCGCGAAGCTCAAGGGCATTCGACCTGCGCGGCGAAAGACCCACAACCGTCCTTCCGATATTGTGTTAAATCAGGATGAGGGCATCCGTGCGGCATTTTTCCAGGTCAGTGACCCGCAGGGGTATGCATCGTTGCGGTCGCACCTCCACCAGATCGACCTGCTCTTCCCTGACTGGCTGCATCTGGTCTCGCCGGACGGCAAGCTCGAGGCAGTCACGGATCTATACCCGGCGCACTTTTACGACGTGGTCGATCGCAAAGGGGTCGTCCGTGGCATCGACCCCGGGAACCAGGTCGCGAGCGCGATTGCCGACGCCAAAGAAGACACGGAAGTCTTCCCCATGCTGAACGACTACAACGTCGTCACGGGCAAGTGGGATGGCGATGTTGTCGCGGCGATGCTGAAGAACCCGTCCGCGCGCGAAAGCCTCCATGTGCAGCTGGACAAGCTGCTTTCGGCGAATCCGAAGTATCGCGGCATCTGCATGGATCTGGAGGAAATCCCCCCGTCGGCGATGAAACTCTATGCGCAATGGCTTGCCGAGATCCATCACGACTTTGCGCCCAAGGGCTTGAAGCTATACGTGAACGTACCTGCGGAATCGGACCCGGCCTTGATGCGGGCGATGGGCCTGTCAACGGATGGCGCCATTCTGATGAACTACGACCAGCATGAGGATACCTCCGAGCCCGGCCCGGTCGCGGCCGAGGACTGGTTTGAGGCGAGCCTGGCACGCGCGGTCAAGTACATCCCGAAAACGAAGCTGATCGTCGCGATCGGCAACTACGGCTATGACTGGCAGCAGCCGATTGACAGCAAGGGAAGAGTCAAACCCGGCAAGGTCGACGGGGTCGATGACATCACGGTGCAGGAAGCCTGGGACCGCGCCGGGGACGCGGGCGCAACGGTCACCTTCAATGGCGATGAGCTGAATCCCCATTTCGCATACGACGACGATGACGCCCATGTGCGGCACCAGGTCTGGTTCCTGGATAGTGTTTCCGCGTTGAATGAGCTGCGGGCGGCCCGACAGCTCGGGTTGCGGACGTTCGCGCTCTGGAAGCTCGGCTCGGAGGACGGCTCGCTGTGGCAGGTGTGGGACCACCCCTCGGCGGCGAACGCGCCCGACCTGCTGCATACCGTACCCCCGGGCAAAGGCGTGGCAAACACGGGCGAGGGAGACATTCTCCGTGTGACCGCGACGCCCAAGATGGGTAGGCGCGAGATCGACTTGGACGTGAGCAAGTCCACCGTCACCGACGAGCGCATGACCGCGTTTCCGCAGCCGTTTAACCTGCACTACTACGGCTACGACCCTAAAAAGCTGGCGTTGAGCTTCGATGACGGGCCGGATCCGAAATGGACTCCGAAAATCCTCGACGTGCTCAAGAAGTACAACGTCCATGCGGCGTTCATGGTTATTGGGGAGGCGGCGCAGGACCACATCGGCCTGCTGCGGCGCTACCTGCGCGAAGGGCACGAGATCGGCAATCACACCTTTACGCACCCCAATATCGCCGAAATCTCCGACCGCCAGCTCCGTTTGGAGCTGAACCTGACCGAGCGGCTCTTTGGAGCCGAGCTCGGCATCCAGCCGCTCTACTTCCGGCCCCCCTACTCTATCGACCAGGAGCCGGATACGAACGATCAGGCGCAGCCGGCCTACCTTGTACAGCAAAGGGGCTACACGGTCATCGGCGACAAGATCGACACCGACGACTGGGACGAGCGCTCGCATAAGACACCGCAGCAGATCGTGGACCGGGTGCTGCAGCAGATGGAGGCCATGAAAGAAAGGCCGGACTTCCGCGGGTCGGTGATCCTGATGCATGACGGCGGCGGGGACCGCAGCGCCACGGTTGCCGCGCTTCCACTGCTGATTACGACCATGCGGGCGCGCGGTTATGAGTTTGTGCCCGTGTCGGAGCTTATGGGCAAAACCCGCGCCGAGATTATGCCGCCGCTCTCGCCCAAGCTATGGTGGCAGGCCCGGATCGACCAGGCTGCCTTCTTCGCGTTCTCCTCGCTGACGCACCTGGTCGTCTTCGTTTTCTTCGTCGGCGACGTGCTGATGAGTGGGCGGCTGCTGATCATCGGCGTGTGCGCGCTGATCGACCGCTTTCGCGCACGTCCGCCCTTGCCGCCATTCGCACCGCAGGTCGCGGTGCTTGTCCCCGCTTACAACGAGGAGACGGTGATCGTTCGCACGGTGCGGTCTGTGCTGCGGTCTACCTATCCCTTTCTGCGCGTCATCGTCATCGACGACGGCTCGACCGACAGCACGCTACAAGTGGCGCGTGAAGCGTACCGGGCTGAGATTGCGAACGGGCGCGTGACGGTGCTCACCAAGCCAAATGCCGGCAAGGCTGAAGCCCTAAACTTCGCCCTGGAGCAGCTTGAGGAGGAGTTCTACGTCGGCATCGACGCGGACACGGTAATTGCGCCGGACGCGATCGAACGGCTCGTCGGGCATTTTGCGGACGAGCGCATCGGGGCGGTCGCGGGCAATGCCAAGGTAGGGAACCGCGTGAACCTGTGGACCCGCTGGCAGGCGCTCGAATACATCACCAGCCAGAACTTCGAGCGGCGCGCGCTCGACCTGTTCAACGTAGTGACGGTCGTTCCGGGCGCAATCGGCGCTTGGCGCACGGATGCGGTGCGGCGCGGCGGCTGCTACCCGCTCAACACCGTTGCCGAGGACGCCGACCTAACGATGAACCTGCTCGAACAAAACTATAAAGTCATCTACGAAGACCGAGCACTCGCGTTTACAGAGGCTCCAGTGACCGCGCGAGGACTTATGCGCCAACGCTTCCGATGGTCCTTCGGCATTCTGCAGGCTGTGTTTAAGCATCGGCAGGCGCTCCGGACCAACCGCGCGATGGGCTTGTTCGCGCTGCCCAATATTCTCGTCTTCCAGATCCTGCTGCCGCTGGTTTCCCCATTTATCGATCTGATGTTCCTCGCCGGGCTGGTGAGCTATCTGTGGCAGCGTTACTTTCACCCGGAGGCGGCGAGCGCAGTCAATTTTGAGAAGCTGCTGGTCTACTTTGTCACTTTCCTCGTCATTGACTTCGTCACTTCGGCGCTGGCCTTCTCGCTTGAACGCAAGCACCCGAGCAGCAAGGGGGACGGTCTGCTCCTGTTCCACATCTGGCTGCAGCGGTTCACCTACCGGCAGCTGTTTTCGCTCGTGCTTTTTAAGACGCTCAAGCGCGCCATCGACGGGCGGCCCTTCAACTGGGACAAGATTGAACGGACAGCAACCATGTCGAAGCAAACGGAAAGCATCACGGCGGGCGACTAGCGATGCGGCTGATTTCCTTACTGTTATACCTGCTCCCCGCGCCGCTCGCGGGCGCGCAAACCCTGCCGCCTTCGGCTGCCGCCGTGGTCAAAGCAATCGGCATTGAAGGCGACCTTTCGCAATTGGCTGCAATCGAGCGCGACGGGCAGGAAACCAGTGCGCCGGCAGTGGCGCTCCGGCAAACGATCACAGAACAGGTGCTGCTCGCTTCCTTCGACGTGGACGAGATGCTGGGCCGCATCGATGCCGAAGCCGCGCACGCAGAAGATAGCCGGTACGTGCTGGTGTCCCAGGAAGAAAAGCGCAGCGCCAGGCTCAACGTTGCGACTTTTGCCATCAGCGGCGCGCTCAGCACAGTCGGCTCGGCATTGCAGCTCTCGACGAGCCTGAACCGCGCTGGTAATTCGCTTAACGTTGCTTCCGGCGCGGCCGCAATTACCCTTTCCGCCGCACAGCTCAAGGCTGCGCACGGCGACAAACGCATTTTTCGCTCACCTTACAATATGCTGGCTCAGATACTGGGAACGACGCCCAACCCTGCCAGCAAGTACCCGCCGGTCGTGACGGCTTACCTCCACGCGCCCACTGCGGGTGATGGCCAACTGCCCGACAGTGTCGCTCCCGACCAATCCCTTCCCACGGTCTGGCGTCGTCTGCACCGTCTTCAGCAGCCCGGCAGCAAGGACGGCGCGAGCCTCCCGAGTGTAACCAGCGACTTTTCCGAAGGCAACAAGCTTTCAGCCGACGAGCTCGCCAATCGCGAAGCCATGCTCCGCGACCTGCACGGGGCGGTGGCGCTGATGAAAACGGAGCTGCGGACGATCCTGGTTTCTACCAGTAGGCCAGCCGAAGTGCCGGTCCGCTAAGCGCGATTAGGTGCGTCCAGGGCATCTCTGCTTCAGCAACCTTTCCAGGGCCGGCCAATCCTGGGCTGGTTGCATGGCTTTTCCGTTCAGCATGTCTAGTTCAAACATCCTGGCCGGAAGCCGTGGAGAGAATCGAGAGGGATGCGGCAAATCGCGCACAATAGGAGTCGGAAAACTGCTTAAAGCATTTGGGTTAGGCTTGCGCCATGGCTGGCGTTTTTCTTTGTTTCCCTACTTGTTTCTTCTTTGCCGCGATTGCAGTAACCAGCGCGAAGGCGCAAACCGAGGTGAAGCCTCCGCGCAATGCGCTCCCGGCAGAAGCCGGGAACAGCCCGGAAGCCAGCCGGTTCCGCGGCGTGTACGGCCCTTTTCGCGCGAACAACGACCTGCTTTCCTACAAACTCCATGTCCGCGTCGATCCAGCCGCACAGACCATTCGCGGTGACAACCAGATCCGCTTTCGCATGCTCACGCCCGGCAAGCACATCCAGATTGACCTATACCCCGACCTCGCTATCGACAAAATCACCATGGGTGGGCAAATCCTTGCTTACACTCGCGAACTCGGCGTCGTGTATATCGACTTCCCACAGGAGCTCCAGACGGGAAACGAGTACACGATCGATTTTTTTTACTCCGGCCATCCTGAGGCGGTGGGTCGTTTCGGCGGGCTCACCTTCGGCAAGGACCCTGTAGGCAATCCGTGGATCGTGACCTCCTGCGAGGACGATGGCTCGAGTATCTGGTGGCCGAGCAAGGATCAGTGGCGCGATGAACCGCAGGATGGGATGGAGATCGCCGCCGAAGCGCCGTCCGGGCTGACCGATGTGTCGAACGGCAAGTTCGTCAGCAAAACGGACCTGCCGGACGGCTATACGCGCTGGACCTGGGCCGTGAGCTATCCCATTAACAGCTACGACGTCGCGCTCAATATTGGCAAATACGAGCATTGGAGCAGCACCTACAGCGGGGTGCCGGCCGACTTTTACGCGCTGCCGGTGAACCTCGAAAAAGCTAAAACGCAGTTCGCGCAGGCCAGCGGGATGCTCGATGCCTTTCAGCACTACTTCGGCGAATATCCCTTCATCCGCGACGGATACAAGCTGATCGAAGTGCCCTACACCGGCATGGAACACCAGAGCGCCGTCGCCTATGGCAACCACTTCGGCAACGGCTACTACGGCCGCGACTGGACCGGTGTCGGCATCAGTCCGCGGTTCGATTTCATCATCATCCATGAGAGTGGGCACGAGTGGTTCGGCAACGCAATCTCCGCTCGCGACGTTTCGGATATGTGGATCCACGAGGGTTGGGACACCTACGCCGAAAGCCTATATGTGGAGTACCGGTACGGCAAGGACGACGCGCTGCGGTATGTGAACGGCTTCAAGGGCAAGGTCGTCGGCAAAACCCCCATCGTTACGGAGCGCGGCACGAATACCATGCCCTCCGAGGATCAGTATTTCAAGGGCGCGCTTTTCCTCAACACCCTTCGGAGCATCATTGACGACGACCGGAAATGGTTTGCGCTGATCCATGACTACTACCAGCAGTTCAAATATCAGACGATCCTCACCGAGGACGTGGTCGCCTTCTTTAATGAGCACACCGGGATGGACCTGACACCCGAATTCGACCAGTACCTGCGCCACACTGCGATTCCCATGCTGCAATTGCGCTTCAACCCTGCAGTGGGGCGTATGTCGTACCGATGGAAGGTGGACCTGGACCCGTTCCGGATGCCGGTCAAGGTAGGCGACCCGCAGCACTGGCAAACGATTACGCCGACGACGGACTGGCAGGTCATGCCGTGGGCGGGGACGGCAGAGGCGTTCCAGGTGGCTACGGAACTCTATTACGTGAACGTGCAAAAGGAAAGCTAGGCTGTTGCAAGCGCGGGGCGGTGCGATCGGAATCTGCGCTTGTAATAGGCGGTGACAAGGATGATCGAGGGCACGCCGACCAGTGTGGGCCACAGCCACAGAATGAGGTGCTGCCCAGCTACCGCGGCGATTGCCGTGACGCTGAAGGCAGACCAGGCGGCAATATAGCTGCCGATGAAGTTACCCAGGTGGGTGTACCACCAAAATATCTTGTCTTTCGGTTTGACGACGAAGCTGCGCACCTCGCGAAAGGCAAGGCGCATGCCAAGCAAGCCGAAGATGACGGGAACGAGCGGAGGCATGTGCATAATGTCGGGACGGAACCAGCCGAGGCCGGCAAGCGCAGCGCTCGAGCAGAATGTAGTGACGCCGGCAAACCAGTCGACAGGCTTGGCGCGGCCGCCGCGGGGCAGGTCTTTGAGCTTTAAAACGCGGTACCCGGAGAAAGCAGCGTAGAAGCTGAAGACCGCGACCAATGCGAGAAAAGAACCGGGCGGTAAAGGGACATGGGCAGCGCGGTTGCCGCGACAGCACCCATCGACGACCAGAGATACACCATGCCCC
Source organism: uncultured Acidobacteriaceae bacterium (assembly GCA_964247895.1). Lineage (GTDB taxonomy): Bacteria > Acidobacteriota > Terriglobia > Terriglobales > Acidobacteriaceae > EB88. The sequence continues at coordinate 15,475 of CAXTWG010000005.1, read as the reverse complement.
AACGCTTGTGCTGCTTGCCGCCTTTAGCAGTCGCGAGCGCAACAGGGGCCAGCAGAAAACTGCCGAAGCCGGCGGCGATGTGAGCGGCGAGGAGACCGCGCATCCAGACTGGATCGTGGGCCATGTGTGGACTCCCTGGCGATTTAGGCAGGCCCGCGAAGACTTGGCTGGAAAAGATATGTAGCTGTCGAAAGAGAAGTTCCAGCCTGGTGCAGCCTGAATAAAAAAGGCGCGGAACGGCGGTACACTAGCGGTTATGGCGACCAGCACACTACAAACGACGCAGATCCAGACCCGGATGCCGCAAGGCAGGTTCGTAAATGAGCCTTTCACCGACTTTTCGCATGGGCGGCATGCGCAGGAGATGCAGGCGGCGCTCCGCTGGGTGGGTGATCAGCTGGGTCGCGAGTACCCGCTGGTGATCGGCGGAGAGCGGGTAAGCGCAGGTGCAAAGTTCGAGTCGCACAATCCTGCCAAGCCGTCGCAAATCATCGGCCTGCACCAGTCGGGTAGCGCGGCGGAGGCGGACCGGGCGGTAAACGCGGCGCGGAAGGCTTTTGAAGGCTGGCGCTTCGCGCCGTTGGAGGACAGGGTCTCGCTCCTGATGCGGACTTCGGAGATCATCCGCGAGCGCAAGTTCGAGTTTTGCGCCTGGCTGGTGTACGAGGTCGGCAAGAACTGGGCCGAAGCAGACGCCGACGTGGCCGAATGCATCGACTTCCTGGATTTTTACGCGCGCGAGGCGATCCGGCTTGCCGGGACGGAGACGCCGATCCAGTACCCGGGCGAGCGTGACGAGCTGGTCTACATTCCGCTCGGCGTCGGCGCGATCATCCCGCCGTGGAATTTCCCGCTCGCGATCGCGATGGGCATGACCGCCGCGGCGGTCGTGACAGGCAATACGGTAGTGTTGAAGCCTTCGCCGGAGGCGCCGACGATCGCGGCGCGCTTTGTGGATGTGCTGGAAGAAGCGGGCATGCCGCCCGGCGTTGTGAACCTCCTCCAGGGTGACGGCCATGCCGGGAATGCGCTCGTCGAACACCCGCAGGTGCGATTCATCGCGTTCACCGGCTCAAGGGCAGTCGGGCTCGAAATTAATGAGAAAGCAGCCAGGCCGCGCCCGGGGCAGATCTGGATCAAGCGCGCCATCCTGGAACTCGGCGGCAAGGATGCCACGGTGGTGACCGCGGACGCGGACATGGATGAGGCAGTGGAAGGCGTGCTCGCGGCGGCGTTCGGCTTCAGCGGGCAGAAGTGCTCTGCCGGCTCGCGCGCGATCGTTGAGGACGCGATCTACGACACATTCGTGGATAAGATTCGTGAGGGCGTCGAAGCGATCTCGGTGCGCGACCCTCAAACGAACCCGCGTATGGGACCGGTGATCAACGAAGCGGCCCGCAAGCGCATTCTCGGCTATATCGAGGCCGGAAGGAAGGAAGGCCGGCTCATCGCAGGCGGGCAGGCGATAGAAACCGAAGAAAGCGGTTACTTTATTGCGCCGACTGTGTTTGCCGATATACACCCGGACTCGCCGTTAGCGCAGGAAGAGATCTTCGGGCCCGTGTTGGCGATCCTGCGTGTGAAGAACTTCTCAGAAGCGATGACCGTTGCGAACGGCACGCAGTTCGGATTGACCGGCGCCGTGTATGCAACCGCACCAGGAACCCTCGATCGCGCGAAACGGGAGTTTCACGTCGGAAACCTGTACCTGAACCGCAAATGCACAGGGGCGATGGTCGGGGCACACCCATTTGGCGGCTTCAATATGTCCGGAACAGATTCCAAAGCAGGAGGACCGGACTACCTGCTGCACTTTACGCAGGGCAAAACGATTGCCGAGCGACTGTCGCGGTAGCAGGGCAGCCGGGGCCCGGACAACTGATGCGAGCTTGGCCGCCTCGCTGGACTGGAAGGTCCATGGGGTAGCTAAGCTCGCACCGGTTTCCGTTGCTAGCTCGCCTGCAGTATCAGGGTCCCTGCCGCGGCTGCTGCTTCGGCCAGGATGCGGTGATGAATCGTGAACAAGGCGAGCTCCAAACGGTCCGATACACCTGTCTTATCGTAAACGCCACGTAGATAGTTCTTGATGACCTGCTCGGTGGTGCCGAGGCGCAGAGCGATCTCTTTGTTCTTGCAGCCCTGCACGATCAGGGCAACGATCTTCATCTCCTTGGGCGTAAGTCGGTCGCGCACCCGCGCGCCGACCGCATCCTCGTCGGAAACCGTCACGGCCGGGACCGAAGCGGAATGGAGGGCGCGTTCGCCGCGTCCGACACGGCGCACGCAGTCCACCAGCGTGGGGCCGGTAATGGAGCGGAAGAACAACCCGTGCACGTGCGCGGCGATGTAAGGCTGCTGCGGCTCATTGTTTTCCAGAATGGCAATGCCGCGGCTTCCGGCAGCGCAAATCTGCTGCATGAGCTGTTGAGGGTCCTGCTTCAGAGTTGAGCCGAAGAGCACCGTGGCGCCGCGGAAAGTCACCAGGGCGCTTTGCAGCCGCTCGGCGTCAGGACACTGGGCAATGATGCGGAAATCGTCTTCCATGGAAAGTACCTTGGCGGTGCCGGTCCGGAAGATGGCCTGGTTATCAGCAAGTATTACCTTGTTCATCGTCGAAGATCCTTGTGGCCTGTCGGCTCGTATTCCGCACCGGTTTCCCGGGTGTGTGCGGTTCCTACGTTGCTCTTCGCAATTGATGCTACGCGCGAAAAGCATTGGCTCACAAAACCTGAGGGAGAAGCGTTTCAATCTGGAACAACTTGCACCATTCGGTACCTGTCTTTATCGTATCCGCTCTGGTGTCTTGCACAAACTCGTGCTTGTTGGTGACGCAAGATTACCGCACTTTGGATGCATTGCAAGAACTTTTTTCACTCTTTTTCCGGATACAACCTTAGAGGAATAGCCATGTTGTGCAATTTGTATACAGAGCAAAGTGTAAAAAGTACAAATAGAATGGCCTTCATGCGCTCGGGAAGTTGTAACTTGCTCCGCATACAATAAGACCATCATGGCCAAGCCAGTAATCCTCGCGGTGGACGACGATGTGAGTGTGCTCGAAGCCGTGGTCCAGGACTTGCGACGGGAGTATGGAGAGAAGTATCGCATTCTCAGGGCCGGCTCGGGCCAGACAGCCCTCGATATTTGCAATCAATTAAAAGGGCGGGGGGATGTGGTCGCATTGGTCGTCTCGGACCAGCGCATGCCGGGGATGACGGGCGTGGCCCTCCTCGAACAAATGCAGGGCATCTTTCCTGACGCGAAACGTACACTTCTGACGGCTTACGCCGACACGGAAGCCGCAATCCAGGCCATCAATAGCGCACGCATCCATTACTACCTCACCAAGCCCTGGGACCCGCCCGAACAAAGGTTGTACCCGGTATTGAACGATCTGCTGGAGGATTGGGGCAGTGGGCACAAACCTCGCTATGAGGGGCTACAGGTAGTGGGAACGCGGTGGTCGGCCGAAGACCATCAGGTGCGCGAGTTCCTGAGCCGCAATCAAGTTCCATTCAAGTGGGTCAATCCGGAACAGGCAGGCAATAACGCATCCGCCCTCTTGGAGCAGTATAAGGTCGATGATACAAAGTTACCGGCAGTGTTATTCCCGGACGGTACGTCCTTATCGCGGCCCAAGTTGCCTGAGCTGGCGGCACGGGTGGGCTTGCGCACCTCAGCACAAAGCGACTTTTATGATTTAGTGATTATCGGCGGCGGCCCGGCCGGGCTGGCAGCGGCTGTGTACGGCAGCTCTGAAGGATTGAAGACGTTGCTGGTGGAGCCGGACGCGCCCGGCGGCCAAGCCGGCTCCAGTTCCCGGATCGAAAATTATCTCGGCTTTCCGGCGGGTTTGAGCGGGGAAGACCTGGCCCGTCGGGCGATCACTCAAGCCACCCGGTTTGGCACTGAGTTCATCACCCAGTGCGCGACCGGCATCACCAGCAAGGACCAGTACCACTCCGTACATCTGGGAGACGGACGGAAGGTGAGTAGCCGCGTGGCGCTCGTCTCCACCGGCGTCCGCTGGCGCAAGCTCGACGTTCCCGGCGCGGCGCGGCTCCTGAATGCGGGGGTGTACTACGGAGCGACACTGAGCGAAGCCTCCACCTGCACGAATGAGGAGATCTTTATCGTCGGGGGGGCGAACTCGGCCGGGCAGGCAGCCATGCACTTCGCCAAATTCGCACGCAAGGTCACCATGCTTGTGCGCGCTCCGTCGTTGACGGACAGCATGTCGAAATATTTAATCGATCAGATTGCCGGAACATCCAACATAGATGTGGAAACAAACGCTCAAGTTCTCGAGGTTTCGGGCGATATACATCTTGAGTGCATTGCGGTGGAAAAGGAAGGGCAACAAAGCCAGCGGGCAGCCTCCTCGTTGTTTATTTTCATAGGGGCCGCTCCCAAAACGGAGTGGCTGCCGGAGTGTATTTTGCGCGAAGAGCATGGATTTGTACTGGCAGGGCCTGACATGAAGCGAGCCGGCAAGCTGCCGGCATGGTGGGGAGAGCAGCGCGACCCATATCTGCTGGAAACAAGCGTCCCCGGTATTTTCGTCGCCGGAGATGTACGGTTCGGCTCGGTAAAACGGGTTGCATCCTCCGTTGGAGAGGGCTCCATTGCTGTCCAGTTCATGCACCAGTACATGGCCCAGTTTTAATGGCGCAGTTTTAGCGCAAAAAGAAGGGTTCGCCTCGGTTGAGTTAGCGAGGCCAGGAAACGGATGATCAAAGACCGTGTAGAGCTTGACGGGATAATGAGCGGCGTAGACCGGAAACCCGCGCAGCTGGACGAGAAGCTTTTTTCAGAGCTCAAGCAAGTGGCGGCTTTTCGAGGTCTGACCCCGGAGCTCCTGCCGCTTTTTGAAGGTGCAGAGTGGTGCCACCTTCCCGCAGGCGGCCATCTCGCAAATGCGGAAAACGGGCGATATGCCTTTTACGCGATGCTGGAAGGCGATCTTTCGATCAGCCGCCTTGAAGGCGGCCGAGAGGTGCATCTTCTCCGACAAACAAAAGGTGACACGTTTGGGGAGGTTCCGCTGCTTTCCGGCTGGCGTACAGTCATCGCCCGCTGCCTTGCGCTGACTGCCTGCCGCATGCTGCGGGTGCCGGAGGAAAATTTCTGGAAGCTGATGGCTGCTTCGGTTCCGGTGCGCGAGGCGATCCTGGCCAACTACACGCAGCGCTTTGAAACCTATCAGGCCATGGCGCTTCACCGGGAAAAGCTGATTTCGCTCGGCACTTTAGCCGCGGGGCTCATGCATGAGCTCAACAACCCTGGCTCGGCTGCGCGCCGTGCCGCCTCCCAGTTGCGCGAAAACATCCTGAATCTTCAGCAGATTTCTCTTCGCATGACACGGGCCACGCTCGATCCCGAGCAGATGGAGTGCTTGGCAGCGCTTCAGGAGCAGGTATTGAATCAGGTAGACCCTCCGGCGCTTTCGGCTCTTGAGCAGTCGGACCGGGAAGAAGAGCTTGCCGGGTGGCTCGACGAGCTCGGGGTGGAGAACTCCTGGCGCATGGCACCAACTCTGGTGCACGCCGGCTGGAGCCGCGAGGACATGAGCTGTGCGCGGGCTGCATTTCCTCCGGGCATTTTTTCCGATGCGCTCAACTATGTCCACGCGCTCATCGGCAGCTTGCAGCATGTGGGTACGGTTGAGGAGAGCATCGCGCGGGTCACCGACCTGGTCATCGCAGTCAAGAAATATGCTTATGACGATAAGAACCGGCAAGGCACGGTCGACGTACGCGACACGCTCGCCAGTACCCTGACCATTCTCGGCCACAAGTTCCGGCAAAAAGGCATCCATGTGGAGCAGCAGTTGCCGCCGGGCGAAGCCAAGATTGCCTGCGTGGGCGCAGGCCTTGCACAGGTCTGGACCAACCTGCTCGACAACGCGATTGACGCGGCACCAGAGAATGGCACGGTCAGTGTGCGGCTTTGGATCGAGGGGACCTTTGTTTGCGTGGCGATTCGCGACAATGGTTCGGGCATTGCCCCTGAGCACCAGAGCCATATTTTTGAGCCGTTCTATACAACGAAGGAGGTGGGCGTGGGTACGGGTCTTGGACTCGATATCGCGCACCGTATCGTTGTGGGCAACTTCCACGGCGATGTCCAGTTCACGACAGAGCCGGGAAAAACGGAATTTCTGGTGCGACTGCCCATGGAAAACCCCGGCACAGCGCAAGGCTGCTGGGAGCTTGACGGGAAGCGCTAGCGTAGTTCTCGCATCGACGCGGGAGCAAGGATTGGTTTACGCGACTTTTCTTGACGGAAAGCCACCTTGAGTGCCGCCGGCTTGTCTACGTGTATAAGAAAACTGCGTTAGAGCCTCGTGCGCGCATGGAACGCAATCATGAAAGGCAGTGCGGCTTTTCCGCCCACACACCACATACGGCAAACTTCATGGAAAGCTAGAAGAAATGCGCTAACGCGCATCACCCGGCTGGTACGGACAACCGCAGGAGTGCCGCACCAGCAACTCAACTGGGAGTACTACCTGCGATATTTCGCGCAGGGCGACTTGCTTTTTCAACTTGGCAAAAAGGATTCGTCCGGCAGTTTTGCCCAACTCCTCCGCGGGCTGGCGCACCACGGTGAGCGCGGGGTGAAGCAGGTCGCCGAGCTCCAGGTCGTCGAAGCCGACCAGTGCGAGATCTTCCGGCACGCGATAGCGCAAACGTAAAAGTGCAGAAAGAATGCGCCGGGTCGTCATATTGTTGCCGCCGAAAAGAGCCTCCGGACGACTGCTTCCACTGAGCGCAGCGCGCAGGATCTGCTCCGTATCCGCCGCCGAAGCACAATTGAAGTCGCCACGGGGCGTGTGGCCTGCGGCTCGCATCGCGGAGGCGTACCCTTCGAAACGACGTTCCATGGTGTACAAGCCGGAGCGATGGCCTAAAAAGAGGATTCGGGAAAGGCCATGGACCTGCAGCAGGTGCTCGGTCGCGAGACGCGCTCCCATTTCGTTCTCGGTCACCACCGAATCGGCTTCACCGACGCCCCCTGCGGGCAACGGCCGGTCCAGCATGACCACTGGAATCTCGCGGAACTCGGGCTCACCCAGGCGGCAACGGTCCGAGCCGGCTGGGATGACGACCATGCCCTCGACATGCCGCTGGAGCATGCGCTGAGCTTCCCGGTATTCGTGGCCGGAGTCGTCGTTAGTCAGGGTGAGCAGGACGGTGTAATCGTGCGCATTGGCCACCATATTGAGCGCGTGCGCGCATGTGGCATAGAAAGTGTCGTGGAGATTGGGCAGGAGAAGCCCGATGGTGCGCGATTTTGCATTACGCAGCGCGCGGGCCATCTCGTTCGGACGGTAGCCGAGCTGGGCGACGGCCTTTCGGACGCGTTCAGCAGTTTCCTCGGAAACGTGGTCGGAGCCGTTCAGCACGCGGGAAACGGTCATGGTGCCGACCCCGGCGGTCTGCGCGACGTCGTTCATGGTTGGTTTGCGTGTCATGGTTTGCACGTCATGGACGAGTAAGGTCTTCGGAGAAAGCATACAGCAGGGAAGCCTGCCTGCGAGGAAGCGTTGACTTTCCGGACGTTACTGTCCGGAAAGGGCGAAGTGCGGCACCATGGCGGCGCCAAGCAGGCCGGAGTCCGAGCCGAGCACGGCGGGCAACACATTCGTTTTGCCCGGTATGTAGGTGTACCGGTTCTCCGGCATGGTGAGCCGGTACACATAGCTGGCACGCTCAAGCTCGCGAAACAGCGCGGGCGCGAAAAGCGGCCACGCAGCGGAAGCGCCCCCGCCAATGACGTACAAGGGCACGTTCAAAGTATTGACCAGGCCCGCAAGACTCAAACCCAATGCGCGGCCCACGGTGTCGTACACAATCAGCGCGCCTTCGTCGCCGGCCTCGGCAAAGCAGGCCACGTCGCGTGCGGTAATCGACTCGCCCTTGTCGATCAGCTCGCGCGTGCGCGGGGAGCGGCCCTCGTACGCGGTTTCCCGCGCCATGCGCACGATGCCGGTGGCCGAGGCGAACAGCTCCAGGCAGCCTCGGTTGCCGCACGGGCAGGGGATTCCGTCGGGCCAGATGGACACATGGCCCGCCTCGCCCGCCATGCCGCGGAAGCCGTGCCAGATTTTGCCGTTGAACACCAGCCCATTGCCCACGCCCGTGCCCAGAGTGAGCATGCAGAGCGAGTCGACGCCGTGGCGCTCGCCTGCGCCGGCGTGCGCTTCAGCAAGTGCCGCGGCATTGGCGTCGCTTTCTACGACGACCGGGATGCCAAGCCGGCGTTCCAGTTCCGTTTTCAACTCGAGCGCGTGAAAGCCGGGCAAGTTGGGCGGCTGAAGAAGGCGCCCCTCGGGCAGCTCGATCGGCCCTGGACTGCCGATTCCGATTCCCTCAACTTCGTCGGTACCACCGCACTGCTCCACTACTTGCAAAATGGCACCTGCCATGTCACTCAATACTGCGTCCGGCCCGTCGCTCACGCGAGTCGGGATTGCCACCGAAGAAAGCCGGTCCCAACTTGTCGAGTAGCCCGCGATGCGCAGGTTGGTGCCACCCATATCTACGCCGACCGTAAACTTCGCCATGGGAAAAGGTTGATCCTCGCCGAAATGTAAACGCTGCCTTCGCAAGGGTACTATGGCTGCGCGTTTGTGGCCGAATTGGAGAATCCTTTGCAGTCATCGATGTCCGAGGGCCGCTACCGAGAGTGGGTCAATGGGCCGGGTGAGGGCGGCTTTGCCCGGTGACCTTGGTTGTGGTGCAACGGCAGGAACCATATTCCGATAAAAAATGCAGAGAGCATCAAGCTGAAGTAAAAACTTCGCTGGCGAAGAGGGTGCCGGAACGGGAGGTTGCGTTTGGCAATGGTCCATTGAGAGCGAGCATCCAGAAGCAGGTAGCCCAGGCCGCCGAGCAGTTCCAAAGGCAGGCTCTTCGTGTAAATGACCGCGATAAGGCAAGGGAGAACAAGCGCAAGTGCCGGAAGTACCCTCAGCGAGCCTTGCCACGATGAGCGGGCAGGGAGCTCCGGGACGCCCATCCCGCGCAGCGCATTCCAGAGTGCATCCCGATCCGCTAGCGAGTCCGATAGCAGGAACCCGGTAAATGGTTCCGCTACGCTCACGCCGGTGCGCCCGCGCTGTATGGAGAAGCCGACCAAAGCGTCCACTGGCACGAACCGGTCCGGCTTGCCCGGGTAGCCGTGCGTCATGCCATCTGGGGTCAACTCCCACCACTGCCGTCCATACTCTCGCAGGTACTTGGGGCGAGCCCGCAGGGCTAGCCCCGTGAGAAACGCGACGAGGAAGGAGCCCAGACAAAATAAGGAGATAGCGCCCGCAAGGAGCGAACCCGGAATATGGAACCGGTCGGAAATCGCCTGTGCCCGATAAATCAAAGGAAAACAGGCGAGCGCGACAAGCAGGGAGCCCCCGAACCAAAGAGCGATTTGCGAAGTCTTTTTGCTCATTTTCGGCGGTGATTCAGGGTAGGAGACCAAACGGTAGACCGCCATCGATAAACCTCCGTCTCGCGACCCCGCGAGTGTACCCGCCTCAGTACGCTCCGCGAATGATGTTTTCCGGCTCTTCCCCTGCGAGCAGATGCCGGGCTTGTACACCAACGAACTGGAAAACCCGATCCAGAAAGGCCGGCGTAGAGCCCGCAATGTGCGGGGTGAGTAGCAGATTCGGCGTCTTCCAGAGAGGGTGGCCCGCAGGCAGCGGTTCAGGGTCGGTAACGTCGAGTGCCGCACGGATGTGGCGCGTTGCAAGCGCCTCGACCAGTGCATCTGTATCCACGACGCCGCCGCGCGCCGCGTTCACTATCAGAGCGCCGCGGCGCATGAGGCGGAGCTGTTCGCCCCCAATCAGGTGCCGTGTCTCCGGGGTGAGTGGTGCGATGAGCACGACAATGTCCGCTTCGGGCAGCAGCGCATCGAGCTCCGCGATCGCATGGACCCCTTCGCGAGCCGTGCGTGCGACGCGCATGATCCGAGCAGGCTCAAAAGGTTGGAGGCGCGCCTCGATCGCTTTGCCGATAGAGCCGTATCCGACGATGAGCACCGACTTGTCCGCCAGCTCTTCCAGCATCACCGGCGTCGTCAAGCCATGCGTACTGCCGTAGATGCCGGACCAATGCGCGTCGGCTTCGGCGCGTGTACCCCATTTACCTTCCCGCTGTAAGCCATCGTAGAAAGGCAGCCATTTGAAGGAGGCGAGGATGGCGGTAATCGTCCACTCGGCCGTGGAACGGTCGTGTACGCCGCGCGCATTGCACAAAGTGACACCGGGCGGCAGCAGTGGGAGGATCGCCTCAATGCCGGCCGACACGCTTTGCACATAGCGCGCATGAATACGCGGCAGGACGAGCCGCGCCTGCGGACCGAGATTGGGCATGACGAGCAGGTCGACGGCGGGAATATCCATGTCGCCTTCACCAAACCGGACGACCTCGACACCTTCCGGCAGGTGGCAGAGCAGGGCATCGTCGATCGCGGACGAGATGGCGATACGGGGCGGCTTGGTTTCAGGCATGTGCGGCGCAGTCCTCACTTCTGGTGGAAAAGGCTCTGGTTGATATTGGGCCAGAACTCTTGAAACATGTAGGTGCCGCCGTCGATGATGACATTTTGCAACCAGCGCTGGCCGGTTTTGGTCCAGGTTTGTTCGGAACTGGGGTAATACCAGGTTGAAATGCCGGAGGCCACGCCGGCACCGAAGATCTCAGAAGAATTGAAAGTGTTGCCGCCTGCGTCCTTGCGGGTAATTAGGGTGCGGTCAAAAGCGTAGATGGCGCGATGCGCGATGCTGCCGCGGCCGAGAGTGTAGTAGCGCGAGTCTTGATGGAGCACGGCGGGCAGGATGGCCTGAACCCAGAAGTTCTCGTCTGTCTGGTCGGCATAGGTGTGATAGAAGTATTGGCCGTAGCCGGAGATTCCCGTGCCGAAGGGCGGTTCGGAGCCTTGCCCTTGGGCGACCCCGGCGAGGATGACCGAAAAAAGAATCGAGGAGTAGTCGAAACTTTGCTGGCTTGTGGTCTTGAATTTCTCGACGACCGACTGCGGCGGAAGCTTGGTATCGGCGGAGACGGCGCGGAAGTTGGGGACGATGTAGAGGATGCGCTTGGTCTGCTTCGGCTGACCATTGGCGGGGTCAATGGGGCCGTTCGGGGTGTTTTCCGTGGGCGTGGCCTTTTTCTGCAAGGTGTGTGTTGTTTCATCCTGAAGCGAAGCCAGGACGACGGAGGGCGCGTCAGGTATGCCGGCATCGGTTTGCGCGTGAGACGCAAGGGGGTAAAGGGTGCAGGCGCAAAGAGCGGCTGCGCTCTGGGTGAGCCGCACGCGCGCGGCGGTCCAAAAAAATGAGGGAGAGTGCATGGTTCTCCTTTGGTTCAGAAAGTGGTTCCTGCGGTGCGTAGCCCGGCCTGCTGCGGGTTCTCACTTTGGACGTGTTCGGCGGACACGGGGACGCTTTTTCCCGGAGTTCCTCGCGAACTGAGCCTATCGCCCTTTGCCGGCGCCCGATGCTAGGCTGGAGTCGATATGCGTTTGTGGATCATCTGGGTAGTGCTTGCCTTTCTTTGGGCGTTGCAAGCGGGAGCGGCACTGGTGGTGCACAAGGGCCGCGCCGCCTTGATCATGTTTATTATGGCTGCATTTTTCGCGCTCATTGGATGGATTGTGCGCCAAAGGACCAGAACAGCCGCGAAGCTCAAGTTGCGATAAGGCCAGTGTAAACGGCCATGCCTGCGACCGCATCCATGCCGAGCGCCTCGAGCATCTCGATTTCGGCCTGCTCGCGAATACCTCCGGCGACGATGAGCTGCCGCTGGGTGAGCGCGCGCAGCCGCCGCGCCACGGCGAGCGGGAAACCCTGGAGCGTTCCTTCCGTGTCGACGTGGGTATAAAGGAAGCCGCCGCAAAAGGGTTCAAGCGCATGGAGGGCGTCGTCAGGAGTCAGCTCTGTTGTTTCGCGCCAGCCGCGTACGACAACACGTCCATTTTTAGTGTCGATGCTGGCGAAGAACTGGTCGGATCCGATTGTGTCGGCGATCTGGCGCGCGAGGTCCACGTCGACCCCCGGGCTGGGAAAGAGCGCCGAGCCGAAAATGACGCGGCGGACGCCAAGCGCGATCAGCTGTCGGGCCTGCTCCACGGTGCGGACGCCGCCGCCCACCTGCACAGGCAGTTCGCGAGCGATGCGCTCAATGAGTGCACGATTGTCCCCCTGCTGCTTGGCTGCGTCGAGGTCGATGAGCTGCACGAGCGGGTAAGAGCGGAAACGATCGATCCAGTAGGCGAAATCATCTGAAGCGATGCGCAACTCCTCGCCCTGGACAAGCTGCACGATACGTCCGCCCATCAGATCGATTGCAGGTATCAGCATGGCAGCCTCACGGGTACACGCGCGGCGATCTCTTCCTTGAGTGAACGCGCATCGGCGACGCCGAAGTGAAAGATGCCGGCGGCGAGCGCAGCATCGGCGCGGCCGTTTATCAGAACATCGGCGAAGTGCTGGGCCGTTCCCGCGCCGCCCGACGCGATGACGGGGATTTGTACCGCGTCCGAGATCGCGGCGGTCAGTTCGCAGTCGAAACCCGCGCGCGTGCCGTCGGCGTCCATGCTGGTAAGCAGGATTTCGCCCGCGCCGCGCTGCTCGGCCTCGCGTGCCCAGTCGAGGGCGCGCCGGCCCGTAGGCTTGCGGCCTCCGCTGACGTAAACCTCGGCCTGTTCTGGGACGGAGCTTCCGCGCCGGGCATCGATGGCAACGATCACGGCTTGCGCTCCAAAACGCCGGCCGATGGCGTCGATCAGGGCGGGATTGGCGAGCGCTGCGGAGTTGATCGAAACTTTGTCCGCGCCCGCGTCAAAGACCGCCGTAGCGTCGTCTGAGGAGCGGATGCCGCCGCCGACAGTGAAGGGAATAATGAGCTTTTGTGCAGTAGCGCGAACGGTCGCGAGCAGCGTGCTCCGGCCCTCATGAGTGGCCGTGATGTCGAGCAGCACGATCTCATCCGCGCCTGCCTCGGCGTGTTTTGCCGCAAGCAGAGCCGGGTCGCCCGCGTCAACGATTTCTTGAAATTGCACACCTTTCACCACGCGTCCGTCGCGGACATCGAGGCAGGCAAGAATGCGTTTGGTCAGCAAGCTCAAAACCTCAGAAAATTTGCGAGCAGGCGCAGGCCGGCAGCGCCGGACTTTTCCGGGTGGAACTGCGCGCCCATGATGTTTCCTCGTTCCACGATCGCGGAAAAGGCCCCGCCGTAGTCGCAGGTGGCGGTTGTTTCCGGCACGACCGGGGCGCGATAGCTGTGAGTGAAATACACATGCTCGCCGTTGCGCAGGCCTCGCGTGAGCGGCGTTTCTTCCGCGATGGCAAGAGTGTTCCAGCCCACGTGCGGGCACTTGAGGGTTTGGCTCTCAAATCGCGCGCACTCGCCGGCGAACGCGCCGAAGCCGGGCGTTTCCGGGGCTTCTGTGCTGCCCGCGAACAACCATTGAAGGCCCACGCAGATGCCGAGAAATGGCGCGCCTGCCTTTGCCCGCTCGCGGATGGCCGCATCCAGGCCGTGTTCACGCAGGTGCGTGGTGGCTGCGAAATGACCCACGCCGGGGAGCATGACCATGTCCGCCTGCCGCACCGTATCAGGGTCCTCAGTCACTTTGAGATCCTTCGCTCCCGCGGCATGGAGGCTCTTGATCACGCTCGTGAGATTGCCTGCTTTGTAGTCCACAACCGCGATCAACTTTTCCCTTTCACAACAGCCCCTTGGTTGAAGGCAGCATTTCGCCGAGTTGCTTGTCCCGCGAGCAGGCCACCCGGAGCGCGCGTGCGAACGCCTTGAACATTGCTTCAAGCTTGTGGTGGTTGGAACGGCCGTACATGGTTTTCAGGTGAACATTGGCGCGGGCGCCACGGGCGAAGCCATCAAAAAAATCCTCGATCAACTCGCTTTGCAGGTCGCCGACGAGCGCTGTTTTTACCTTGGTCTTGACCTTGCAAGCCACACGCCCGCTCAGGTCCACCGCAGCGATGCCGAGTGTTTCGTCCATCGGCATTAGAAAGTAGCCCGCGCGGTTGATGCCTTTCTTGTCTCCGACTGCTTGGTTGAACGCCTCGCCGAGCGCGATGCCGACGTCCTCAATAGTGTGGTGCTGGTCTACATCAAGGTCGCCCTTGCACGTCAGCTCCAGGTCGAACGCGCCGTGGCGGGTGAACAGCTCCAGCATATGGTCGAAAAACCGGATCCCGGTCGCGATTTTGTACTGGCCGGTCCCTTCAAGGGTGAGCCGAAGTGCGATCTTAGTTTCAGTCGTGTTGCGATCGAGGGCGGCAGTGCGTTTTGGATCTGCCTTGGCACGGACTTGCGTTTTAGCGACCGATTTCGCGGGTTTTGCGGATGTTTCAATCATCCTGTTTATCGTACTGCTTCAGCTCGCCCAAGGCAGCCCGAAGCGCGTCGTGAGCTCCTCGCATCTGTTCGCGCGTACCAACCGTGATGCGGACGCAGCCGTCGCAGCCGGGGTCGGTGGAGCGGTCGCGCACCAGCACGCCGCACGCGTGCATCTCGCGGGTGAACTCACGGTGCCGGGAACCGATTTCGAGTAGGACGAAGTTCGCCTGCGAGGGCCAGGTCCGCACGCCGAGCTCTTCGCAAACGGCATAAAGCTCCGCACGGCCAGCTTTCACTTCGCCGACGTACCAGTCGAGGTACTCCGTATCTGAAAGCGCGGGGGGCAAGCAGGCGAGCGCGAGCGCGTTCACGCTGTAGGGCGAGATCACGCGCCGCATCCAGTACATGGCGTCCTCGGCAGCCGCGAGCAGCCCGAGACGCAGCCCGGCCAGCCCATACGCTTTGGAGAATGTCCGCGCCACGACGAGATTGGGGTACTCCGGCGAGCCCACACAATCGAGCACCGTTTCGCCGAAGAAGTGAAAGTAGGCTTCGTCCGCCAGCACAACGGCCTGCGGCGCGAGCCGCGCGATGGTAAGGATTTGCTCGCGGGTGAGCACGGTTCCGGTGGGGCTGTTCGGGTTGGCGAGCGCGACCACGCGGGTGTGCGGGGTGATTGCGGCAAGGACCTGCTCGTATGGAAAGGCGAAGTCTGCTCGGGCGGCTTGCACAGGCACAATGGTTGCGCCTGTGGCGGAGGCGTAAACCTCGTACATGGAGTAGGTCGGTACGGGGAGCAGGATTTCGTCGCCCGCGTCCAGCCAGGTCTGGCATAAAACATGGATCGCCTCGTCGACCCCGTTCGTGAGCAGCGTTTGCGCGGGCCGGAGCCCGAGCTGTTCGGCGACGAACGCCTCGACTGGGCCTCGCTCCGGATAGCGCGTCAGCTCGCCCGCCGTGATGGTCCGGAGTGCTTCGCGCACACGCGGCGAGCAGGCCAGTGTGTTTTCGTTGAAGTCCAGACGGAGCCCGTCACGGTTGCCGAGCGGCGGGTGGTATTCCTTCATCGTGCGCACCGCCGCGCGTGGTGCGGGCAC
>CAXTWG010000004.1:0-88306 GCA_964247895.1 uncultured Acidobacteriaceae bacterium | reverse complement strand
GGTGGTTGGGGTTGGGGGGGCGCGGGTCACGGGGGGGGGGTTTGGGGGTTTTACGATCAACTTGGTGGAGCAGGGGGCGGTCCCGGCGTTTGTGAGTGCGGTTGCCGACGGGTACCGGTCGCGCACGGGTATCAAGCCGGATGTGTTTGTGTGCCACGCCTCGGACGGGGTCGAACAGGTTTCGTGAGCGCCTCTTTTGCGAGCCCGGGATGAAAAGCTCATGACATTCACAGTCCTTTCACGTGCTTGCCGGTATATACGGTTTGGCAGCGAAGATTCCGCGCTGTCGCTGACCTGAGCGGAAACGCGCTGGCTGCAAGGCACACCCAAGGACGGTCCCGAGATGATCTTTAAACGTTGGCAGAAAGGCTGCGCCACCCTGGCCCTGGCCGCCTGTATGCAGCCCGGCTTCGCGCTTGCCCAAACCGGGAGCACCCCTGCGCCCGCCGCCTCCCCTTCCGGCGTGACCATCGCGCCGCCTTCGAGTTCTGTCGTGCAAAGCTATGTCATCAAGCCCGTCCAGGAAGCCAAACTGACCCAGGCGCAAAAGCTGGCATTGCTCCAGAAAAACATCAAGTATGTGTTCGTCCTGTTCCAGGAAAATCGCTCTTTCGACTTCTACTTCGGCACCTACCCGGGCGCGAACGGGCTTTACTCGCAGCCGGCCTCGGAGACTCCGGGCCTGACACAGCCGATCGTGAACACGGATGGAACAGTAGGAACAGTTTCGGCCTTCAAGATTCCCTTGACAGTGACGGCCGCGAACGGCCAGACCGTGCCGATTTACCCGGCGGATACCGACTCCGTGAATCACTCGCATGCCGCGTACATCACCAAGATTGATGTCAAGGGCGGCGTTACGAAGAACGACGGCTATGCCATCACCGAGGAAGGCATCACCCTCAACAACGGCGTGCCCTCCAAGGTCCCGACACTGGCGCAGAAGCAGATGGGCGAGCTCGTGATGGGCCACGTGGACTGCGACACAGCGCCGATCCTGTGGAACTATGCCGACCGCTTTACCTTGTTCGACAATTTCCACCAGACCGTGCTTTCCGCTTCCACGCCGAACGCGATCGCAATGATCGCCGGGCAGTCCGGCGAAACGCAGTGGGTGAAGCACCCGAACGAGGCGACGACCACGACCGGCTCGAACGGCGTACCGGTGGTCAGCGACGGCGACCCGTTCTGGGGCTCGCAGCTGGACTCTACGCCGGTCGGTATCAAGCAGCCGGCCAACCCGCCCGCCGCAAATCCGGAGATCAACCTGACCTTCGCGACCCTGCCGCTTTCCTTTATGGGATCGCAGATCCAGACGACGGTGCAGAGCGATACGCAGCCGGCCGCCGACCTCACCGATGTCGAGCGAGACATCCAGGAGATTGCGGGCAACGGTGTCAAGCCCACCAACTGGGGCTGGTACGAGCAGGGTTACGACCGTGAGTTCGGCGACACCGGCGCGGTTGTTTCGCATGCCGACTACATCCCTCACCACAATGGCCCGCAGTACTTCGGCTACGTTTCAAACAATCCCGCGGTTGCCTCGCACCTACATGGGCTGTCGGATTTCGCGGTCGACATCTCGAACAAGCGCCTGCCGGCCGACGGCGGCGTGTTCTACCTGCGCGGCGGCTTCAACAACATTCAGGGCTTGTCGCCGGTGGACCCGAACCCGAAGCTCGCGACGGTGTTCAGCGGCAATGACGACCACCCGGGTTACTCGGATGTGCAGATTTCAGAAGCCTTGCTCGCCGATGAAATCAACCTGATCACCTCAAGCCCTTACTGGTCGCAGAGCGCGATCATTATCACCTACGACGAGACGGACGGCATCTACGATCACGCGCCGGAGATCATCCGGAACTACGACCCTCAGGGCAATCCGCTCGACCAGGGCCCGCGCATCCCGACGATTGTGATCTCCCCTTACGGCCAGGCGCATGCAATCGCGCACGAGGCGGACGAGCACAGCTCCGTCATCAAGTTCATCAACCAGTTGTTCGGACTTGAACCATTGGCGAATCTGCCGGATGAGAAGCAGGCCCGGCTCGACGGCCTCAAGCTTTTCGGCCAGGCTTACCTTGGACCGGCGGACGCAGGCGTTTCCGGCGTCGGCAATATGTTCCAAGCGTTCAGCAACAACCGGCTGCTGGGTACGGCCGCCGCGCTGCCGGCCAACTACGCGCAGATCGCGCCGAACTTGGTCAATACGTTTCCGCAGGGCGGCAACAACGGCTGCAAGTTGTTGAGCATCACGCCGACGGATACCAACCTGCCCAACCCTGTGCCAGTGGACTTCAACCCGCGCCCCGGCTCCACGCCCGGTACCCCGACCTCAGGCAACTGGACGCCGTAGGCCCACCCCTTTTTTCCTCCAACCGGGGACCGGCTCAAGCTGGTCCCCGTCTCTTTGCCCGGAGGCGCATGCGTTTTTTTGTATTCAGTGTTTTGCTTTTAAGCGCGGCTGTTGCGCAAGCCGGTACTACTCTCGACAAGGTGCGCGCGGCGCACTCACTGACCTGCGGGGTCATCAAGGAAGAAGAAGATTATTCGCGGGCGGAGGACCATGGGAACCGGGCGGCGTTCGATCTCGACAG
This sequence comes from uncultured Acidobacteriaceae bacterium, assembly GCA_964247895.1. Lineage (GTDB taxonomy): Bacteria > Acidobacteriota > Terriglobia > Terriglobales > Acidobacteriaceae > EB88. The sequence goes on along the minus strand of CAXTWG010000004.1, from coordinate 85,709 downwards.
CTGCAAAGCGGTCGCGGTCGCGATCCTGGGTCCCCGAGCGCAGTTCACAATTAAGGTTTACTCAGATGAGCCGGACGCGGCGGCGGCCCTGCGCAAGGGCTCGATCGACCTGCTGCCGACGGCGAGTCCTACGCTGGCGAACGAGATAGGCAACATGTTCGGATTCGCGCGGCCGACGTTCTACGACGCGCAGGGCTTTCTCGTGCTCACCAAGTCCGGGATTCGCAATGCGCACGACCTGGCCGGGAAAAAGGTCTGTTACTTGACGGGTTCCGAGGCCGACGGGGGGCTGCGCGCCTATGCCGCGCGGGAGCACCTTGAGTACATCTGGTACCCGTTTTCGGAAGCCGGGGAGATGGAAGCCGCCTTTTTCACGGGGAACTGTGTTGCGGTCACCTCCGACATCTCCCAGCTGGCGAACACGCGCGCGATCGACAAGCAGCGGGCAAGGGAGTTCACGATTTTGCCGGACCACATCCGCAAGGACCCTCTCGCGCCCGCGTGCCGGCTGGGCGACCCGCAATTCGCAGCGGTTGTGGACTGGACGGTCGAAGCGCTGATCGAGGCCGAAGAGCTGGGTGTGACGCGCGCCAACGTGGCCCAGATGCAGGTAAGCGCCGACCCCGAGGTGCAGTTGCTGATGGGCAAGCCCTTGTCCACAGGCAAACTGCTCGGGCTCGACATGCACTGGGCAGCCAACGTCATTGAGGCGACAGGCAATTATGGAGAGATATTTGAACGCGACCTGGGCGCGGGCTCGCCCTTGCGTTTGGATCGCGCGGAAAACCGGCTGTGGACGCAGGGCGGGCTGATGTACGCGCTGCCACCGGGGGAGTAGAACGCATCTCTCGGGAGCATGGATTTAGAAATCCGGACTGAGTTTGTGGAGGCGAACGGGCTGCGCTTTGAGATGCTGACCTGCGGCGAAGGCGACCGGCTGGCGTTGTGCCTTCACGGCTTCCCGGAGGTGGCGCTGAGCTGGCGGGAGCAGATGCCGGCGCTGGCCCGGATGGGGTACCGGGCGTGGGCGCCGAACCAGCGCGGCTATGGGCGCAGCAGCCGTCCGGCATCGATCGAAGCCTATGCGATTGAGAAGCTGATGGCCGATGTCGCGGGACTGATCGATGCCTCGGGCGCACGCGAGGTCACGTTGCTGGGGCATGACTGGGGCGGCATCGTGGCCTGGTGTTTCGCGACACGAAGGCTGCGGCCGCTTGCGAAGCTGGTGATCCTCAACGTGCCGCACCCGGTGTGTTTTGCCCGCGCGGTGCGGCGGCCGGGGCAGATGCTGCGGTCCTGGTACGTGCTTCTGTTCCAGGTGCCCGGCCTCCCCGAGTGGCTCCTGGGGCGAAATAACGCAAAACCCGTGGGCGAGATGATGGTGCGGACATCGAGTGCTCCAGAACGCTTTCCGCGCGAGCTCGTCGAGGGGACGCGCGCGAGCGCCGCGCAGCCGGGCGCGCTCAAGGCAATGCTCCACTGGTATCGCGCCTTCTTGCGGGGCGGCGGCTTGCGGCGGCAGCTGCGGATTGGATTTCCTGTCATTGAGACGCCCACGCTGCTCCTGTGGGGTGAGGAGGATGTGGCGCTCGCGAAGCACACAACGGACGGAACGGAGGAATTTGTGCGCGACTTGACCGTCGAGTTCCTGCCCGGCGTTTCGCACTGGGTGCAGCAGGACGCGCCGGAAGCCTGCAATGCTGCGCTCGCGCGCTTTCTTTCTGCTTGAAATGAATGAAGCGGCCTTCCTATGAAATGGCTCCGGTGAGCGAGCGTGCGCGCCTGGTTCAGCGCATCTCATTCATCAAGTTTGGGCGCGGCCGTTCTGCTTGAGATTGCGGTCTGCCTTGGGGAAAGAAAAGTTCTGAAAGGGAAGCACATGGGTTTGCTGGAAAAGAAAGTCGCGCTGATCACCGGTTCAGGTTCCGGCATCGGCCAGGGCATCGCGCAAAGGTTCGCCCGCGAAGGCGCAAAGGTCGTTATCAATTACATCGGCTCGTCCGAGGGCGCGGAGCACACGCTCGAGATGGTGCAGGGCGCCGGTGGAGAAGGAATCACGGTGCAGGCGGACATTACCAAGCCGGACGAGAGGCAAAACCTGATGGAGCAGGCCTACTCCAAATTCGGTGCGCTCGACATTCTCGTCAACAATGCGGGGGTCGAGAAAAAGGCGCTGTTTGTGGATGTAAAAGAAGCCGACTACGATGAAGTGCTCTCGGTGAATTTGAAGGGACCGTATTTCCTCACGCAAATCTTCGTGCAAAAGCTGCTGGCAGCCAAAAGGCCGGGTCGTATCGTGAACATCAGCTCGGTGCACGAAGATATGGTGTTTCCCGGATTTTCCACGTATTGCATCAGCAAAGGCGGGATGCGCATGTGGATGCGCGACCTCGCGGTCGAGCTCGGGCCCAACAACATCACAGTGAACAACATCGCGCCCGGAGCTATTGAAACCCCTATCAACGAGCGAATGATGCAAGACAAGGCGGAGATGCACGCGCTGATTGAAAACATTCCGCTGCAGCGCATGGGCAAGCCCGACGACGTGGCGAAGCTGGCCGCGTTTCTTGCTTCTGAAAATGCGGAATACATTACCGGGTCCACGTACGTGATCGATGGCGGCCTGATGCGCAACTATCGCGAGCAGTAAGGAGCGGCTTATGCAGACAAGAACGGTTGCGAAAACGGCGGCAAATGTTGGACTGGCTTTGGGGGCAACCTGGGGAGCATACCGTGTGCTGCGCCGGGCCGAGCAGAGGGAGCAGAACGCGGGGCTTGCACGAGGCAAGCGCATCCTGATCCTGGGCAACGGCTTCGGCGGCATGGGCGTTGCGCAGGAGTTAGCGCGCCTGATGCCGGGGGATGAGGATGGTGAGATCCTGCTGGTCGACATGGACAATTACCTCCTGTTTACCCCCATGCTCACCGAGGCGGCGGGCGGCGACATCAACCTGGCCCATATCGTGAGTCCTGCGCGGCGGCTCAACCGCCGTATCAGCTTCGTGCAGGGTCGCGTGACGAGCATCGACCTCGCGAGCAAGACGGTAGAGCTCGAAGCAGGATCCGGCGGGCTCGACCCGGCAAAGCAGAGCTACAAGGCCGACATCCTTGTGATTGCGCTCGGCTCCGTGACGAGCTTCCATGGTGTGCCCGGCGTGGAGGGGAACGCAATCCCCATGAAGCGGCTCGAGGATGCGAGCGCAGCATTCAGCCGCGTTTCCGCTTGCCTGGAGCGCGCGTCGATTGAGCCGGACAAAGCCAAACGTAAAGAGCTGTTGACCTTTGTGGTAGCAGGCGGCGGCTATACCGGCGTGGAAACCATGGCTGCTATTAACGACCTGGTGCGCACAGGCGTGAAACACCTGCCGAAGCTGCGGGTTGAGGAAGTGCGGACAGTCGTAGTGCATCCGGGCAAGCGACTTCTCGAGGAGATCACGCCGAGTCTGGCCGACTTTGCCATGCGCAAGCTCAAGGAGCGTGGGGTAGAGGTCCAGCTCGACGCGCGTGTTGCCGGGGCGGGGCCTGATTTTGTGCAGGTGGAAAACGGCGAAAGGATTCGCGCGAGGACGTTGATCTGGAGTGCCGGCGTGATGCCGAATCCGCTTTTGAAGGACTTGCCCGCAGCCAAGGGCAAGCACCATGGGCTTACGGTGGATGCATACTGCCAGGTTCCGGATCATCCGGGAGTATGGGCGCTGGGTGACTGCGCGGAGATTCCGCAGCCGGATGCGCATGGCACCTATGCCCCCACAGCGCAAAACGCGACTCGCGAGGGCGCGCTCGTAGGAGGCAACATCGTGCGCAGCCTCCGGGGGGAGCCGCTGGAGCCATTTCGGTTTACCCCGATCGGTGAGCTGGCGCTGGTAGGCCGGCGAACCGGCGTGGCGCGGGTGTACGGGCTCAACTTCTCGGGCTTGATCGCTTGGGCGATGTGGCGGGCGGTATACCTTGCCAAAATGCCCGGGTTGGGGCAGCAAAGCCGCATCCTGACCGATTGGGTGCTGGACGTGCTGTTCGGGCGCGAGCCTGCGCCGCTGGCTTCCGCAGGGCCAGACCGGCACAACGCCTGAAGGGTGAAAACCGCTATTTGCGGCTTTCACCTCCGGGTAGCGCGGTTCAGCTTGAGGGTAAGCCGCAGCACCCCCGCCACACTTCACGCCTGCGAGATGCATGCCCGTGCCGAGATGCATGCCCGTGCCATGTAAGGAGCTTCCGCGTCGAAAACCATCGCTGATGGTGATCACTCGACCAGCTTAGGGTCCATGATCTGCCCTGTGGTGGCGCGAGCAGGGGCTCAAGGGAGTGAGCGGCATTGAGTCGAAAGATCATCAAAGTGGAACTCGCGAATCCAGCACGCGGCGTTTTAGCGGAAGAACTCCCGCACTGGCTACTGCCTGGCTTGAGGGTATAACGGGAATGAGGCGCGGACATTGGTGAAGCGTGCGGTGACCGAGGCGGTGGAGGAGAGCTTTGCGGGCTTTCCGGCGGGAGCGCTCCCGTTCCTGCGCAGGCTCAAGCGCAACAACGACCGAGTCTGGTTTGCGGAGCGCAAAGACGAGTACGAGTCGCTCCTGCTCGCGCCCATGCTCCTGCTCGTCCGGGAGCTTGCCGGCTCCCTGCATGACCGGGAGTTGCCGCTGGCACCATCGCAGAAGTTGCCGGTGTTCCGGATCTACCGGGACATTCGGTTCTCGAAGGATAAAACGCCGCTCAAAACACACATCAGCAGCGTGCTCCATCGTGACGGCGACAAGCGCGTGGATGGAATGCTTTACGTTCACATCGATCCGGTCGAGTCATTTGTAGCGGCGGGTTTCTGGCAGCCGGACCGCGCAGCGCTCGGGCGCTGGCGAGAGCGGATCGCCGCAGAGCCCGGACCGCTGCTGCGATTTGCGAAAGGGATGCCGCTCGACGACGAAGACATACTGGCGCGGATGCCTCGCGGCTTCGAGCGGTATGCGGACGCGCCCGCCGAGCACTTGCTGCGGCTTAAAAGCTTTCTCACCAAGGAGGCGATCGACCCTGCTGCGCTCCGCTCGCGGGCAGTGGTGGATTTGGCAGTTGGATTTGCGAAGCGGGCCGAACCGCTGTTGCGCTATGGCTGGGAGGCCTGGACTGACCGGGCGATGGTTGACCGGTTTCAGCGGCTTCAGTAAACTAGGCCCTGTACCCACGCGGGAGTAGCTCAGTGGTAGAGCATCGCCTTGCCAAGGCGAGGGTCGCGGGTTCAAGTCCCGTCTCCCGCTCCAGTCGTTTCCCACCCTTGCTTTCGGCTGGTGTTTTAAGCTTTTCGGCGCGGTACCCAAGTGGTAAGGGAGAGGTCTGCAAAACCTTTATGCGCCGGTTCGATCCCGGCCCGCGCCTCCATACTTCTCGATCACTTATAGTCGGTAAGCCAGAGGCTGCCGAATTAGTTGCCTCTTGGCTCCTGAACCGGCATAAACCCACTGTTTGGAGGCATGCGCGATAGAGAAACTGTTATCCAGCATCTCCGCCGCTAAGCAAAATAACCTTTGAGCTCGCAAACGACCTGCTGAGCAAGGAACTGGTAGATCATGTTCAGCCGACCGCTCGCGTGGATGCAGCACGAACGCAAGAAACGGGAGAACGATGTGAACGGGAATAGAGCTATGCTTCATGTGTTAGCAGGTCTGCTGGTGACATCCTTGCCGGCGTATGCAACAACCCCAACACAACAACAAGGCGGCAGCACCGCCATCCTCATGCAAGGCTTCCATTGGAACTCCTCCGGCTACGGCAATCCGGACTGGTATGTGACCCTGGCGAATAACGCGGCCGACATGAAGGCCTTGGGAATTACGCATGTCTGGTTCCCACCGCCGTCGGACTCCGCAAGCACGCAAGGGTATCTGCCCCGGCAACTTAACAACTTCAACAGCAGCTACGGTAGTCAAACCGATCTGCAAAACGCCATCAACGCATTCAAAGCTCAGGGTATCAAGGCTGTCGCTGATGTGGTGATCAACCATCGCGTAGGTACGACAAATGTGTCCGACTTTACCAACCCAACCTGGACGACTGCCAGCATTGTAAGTAATGACGATTGCAACTGCGGTACTGGCCAGCCCGACACGGGGCAAAGCTATGGGGCGGCTCGCGATCTTGACCATACTAATAGCCAGGTTACAAGTGGCATTCCCACCTGGATGACCCAGCTCAAGAATTTAGGTTTCACTGGAATACGGTACGACTACTCCCTGGGGTATCGCGGTGCCAGCCAGGCAACGTACACCAATGCGTTCGCGCCTGACTTCTGCGTGGATGAGGTCTGGCCTTCGTCCTTCAGTCTCAGCAACGTGAATGCGAACCGGCAGGTTCTGATGAACTATATGAGCGGCGATGGTGCGAGCTGCACGAGTAGCAGCGATCCCACCTGCGGCGGCGGCAATGGATCCTCATGCGGCACCTTCGACTTCACCACTCACGGTCTGCTGGTCGAGGCACTCACCAACAACGACTACAACGTTCTCCGCGATAGCAACGGCTACGACCCGGCAGGTGCGATCGGTTGGTGGCCGGCCATGGAGGTCACTTTTGTCGATAACCATGACACAGGTCCGGCGGAAAGCTGCACCACCGGCCAAAATCTGTGGCCGGTTCCCTGTACAAGCGTCATGCAGGGGTACGCGTACGTCCTCAGCCATCCCGGTATTCCCACCATTTTTTACCCACATGTATATAACTGGGGCCTACGCGCGCCGATCCTCGCGCTGGTCAATGCTCGCAAAGCCGCGGGTGTGAATTCAACCTCTGCTGTTTCAATCCAGACAGCACAGACGGGGCTCTATGCCGCGCTAGTTACCGGCACGGTACACCAACTCGCGGTAAAAATCGGGCCGAACGGGTGGAGCCCCGCTGGCTCTGGTTGGACCCTGCAAACGTCAGGCACTAACTATGCGGTGTGGATGAAGTAAGTGCTGGACGGCGGTAAAGCATTTCCTCTAAACATCCATAGAAGCAGCAGCCGTTCATATGACTTTGGCGCCGGGAAAAGCCATATGAACGCTGCCATAGCACCAGGGAAAGCGCATTAGAACCTGGCAATCAGCGTGACTCCCGCGACAAGCAGCATGGCCCCTAACGCGCGCGCCCAGTTAAGCGGGTGATGGTCCATGCGGAACCAGCCGTAGTTGTCGATGAGTAAGGACGCGATCAGGGAGGCCGTGACTGTGAAGCCCATGAATGGCCCCGCGCCCACCTTGTTGACCTGTGTAAGACCGGCGTAGACCTGCACCGCGCCGACGAGTCCGCCGACAACAGCCCACCAGGGAAGGGCGGCAATGTCGCGGGTCGTCGGCAGGGGACTTGGGAAAACAAAAAAAAGACCCGCGAAAAGGAAAGTAATCAGCGCGAAGGAGACGGTGGAGGCGAGATACGGGTTGACGAGCGAGTGTTTGAGTTGACCGTTCATGGCGGCGCCACAGGCTTGCAGCGCTCCGCCGAGAATAATGAAGGGGAAAATCCATTTTGCGCTCATGGCAGTTGCTCCTTATCCGGTTAATTGCGATGGATGAGTAGCGAGACGCCAATGGCCGCGCCAAGTGCGGCCGGCATGGCGATCGCGCCCACTTTCAGAAAATCGAAGAAGGACACATGAACGTCCTCCTTTTGAAGAGCCAGCAGCCATAGGATAGTTGCGAGCGAGCCCGTGACGGACAGGTTGGGACCTAGGTCGACGCCGATCAGGACCGCGTTCGCGAGCAGGCCTTGGGTGTGCGCGCTGTGCAGCGTTGCCCCGGCAAGCAGGCCAAGCGGGAGATTGTTGACCAGGTTATTCGTGATGCCTACGGCAAAGGCCGTGAGCATGGCGCTTGCCGCCCGCGGAAGATTCGCGGCCCAGTGCAAGGCTGCCTGTGTGAGCCCGAGCGCGCCGGTGCTTTCGACCGCGTCCACAAGGACGAAGAGCGCCGCGACCAGCGCGAGCGTGGACCAGGAGATCGCCTTCGCGAGCTTTGCCGGACTGCTGCGGGCCTTCCATGAGACGACGGCGGTAACGGCGAGCGCGGCGAGGCAGGTAGGAAGTCCAAGATCGAGTCGGAAAGCGGAAGCGGTGAGCAGCGTGACGATGACGAGTGCGAGCCCGCCGAGAACAAGCCGGCCCTCGATGCGGAGCGGGACCGCTTCCACATCGCTGTCGAGCTTGCTCGCAAGGGGCTTGCGAAAGATCCATCGCAGGACGGCATAGGTCACAAGGACAGAGGCAAGGGACGGCAGAGCAAAGGAGGCGAGCCAAGCCCCTAGCGGCGGCAGCCCCTGGTGGAAGACGACCAGGTTCGCGGGGTTCGAGATGGGCAGGACAAACGACGCGGCATTGGCAATCAGCGCGCAGGCGAACAGGTGCGGCAGCGGCTCGGCTTTGGCTTTTTTAGCCACGCTCAGGATCGCGGGTGTCAGGACGACAGCAGTCGCGTCATTCGACATAAAGATTGTGACGAGTGTGCCGATACTGTAGACGAGCGTGAATAGCCGCGTAGCGGAGCCGCGCGCATGGCGGACGGCGGTGGAGGAAACCCAGTCGAAGACACCGTGCTCACGGGCGAGCTCGGAAAGCAGCATCATTCCAATGAGGAACAGGTAAACGTCCGTGCCCTCGGCTACGGCCCTGCCGGCGAGGCGTAAAGGGATGAGACGCAGGGCGACGAGCAGGATCGCGCCTGCGCCGACCCAGTACACCTCCGCGATGCCACGGGGACGTATCAGCATGAGCAGGATACTGGCAGTGCTGATGGCAAGGAGCAGTCCGTGCATGACGGCAGGCGAAAACACTACCACTTCCGTCCATTTTTGTTCGGGCCGAGCTGGGTGCCTAAGAGGCCATGCTCGGGCCACGCACCGACTGTGAACCGGTCTTCGTGGAACACTGGATTGCTTGGCAAGGCATGCTGGTCGGTTCTTTGTGTGAGAGTGCGTTGGATCGTATCCGTCGCGAAAGCCCCGGAATGTGTGGTCGCGGAGGCTGTGACGGTGCGCGAGGCAGCTGGGAGTTCGCACTCCCAAATGTTGCTGTCGGGGATGCGCCGCATAGGGACAGCTGAAGCCTGGTCGATGGAAGCGGTGACTGCCGCAACAGGCTCGCTCGACCAGATTTTGGCGCGGATGTGCGTGGCTGCTTCTGTCGCGATACTGAGCCGGGCGTCCGCAGGGCTGGTGATGAGTACGCACGGGTTTTGGCCGAGAGGGAAGAAGCGCCAGGAAACGACTGGGCCGTCCACGGCGGTTACGGAAAAGCCTACCGGGCCTTCTTCAATCTGTCCGGTCGAGCGGGTAGCCGTGTAGAGGGTATGGCCATTGTTTGCAACCTCGTTGTAGTGGGTATGGCCGGTGTCGACGACGAGAGGCCGATACTCGTGAATCAGAGCCTGGAGCTTTTCGCGCCCTTGTTGGAGGTCGCCGGGGTAGCCGTGCAGAAGCAGAACTGTGCCCTGCGCCGCGGCGTGTGCATCCGTGAGTTGCTGCCGAACCCAGGCGAGCTGCGGTGGCAGCATGGCGAAACTCGGCGGCTCGGGAATGTCAAAAGCATTGAGGGCGAGAAAGCGGAGAGCGCCGACGGTGAAGCTGTAATGAAGGGCCGGTGACAGGGACGCAAGGAAGTTGCGGTGGCTTCGCTCGTGCACATCGTGGTCGCCCACGATAGCGCACCAGGGAAGAGCGAGCCCGTCCAGCACCTCGCGAACCGCCGCATAGGCTTGCATACTGCCGTTGTCAGCATTGTCGCCGGGGAGAAAAACGAAGCTGGTTGTGTCGCGGAAGGCGGTGTTGAGTTGCGCGACGATGGCCTGGAGGTCGCGGTAATTCTGCTCGCCGGCTTCCATCATGTGCAGGTCGCCGATGTGGACCCAGCTGACGATGCCTGTGGAGTCAGAGGCGCGTGGTGAACAAGCGGGTGGTCCGCTCGCGATGTGCATAAGGACCCCTGGTCGAACACAAGGATCGACGAGAAACTCGCGCTGCGAGTTGACCCCTGGCGTTTCGTCTTTCGCACGTGGGTAGATGCAGGATCGTCTGGGTGCGCAGGGGTAGGCGCGTTTACTCCGCCGTTTAGCTATTGCGGCGTGTGGCTCAGATGGTCCCAGTTGAGAATGGCATTGAAGACGAGCGCGTAGGAGCCGATGGTTTCGCCGCGCCAGATCGGGTTGATGGCGAACAGAAGCGTGTTGCCCTGGCCCAGGTGCGCATCGACCACGGCGGCATGCCCGGCGAGCTGCTCGGGGTTGTCGAGCAGACCGGAGAGCAGGAGCTGTTTGGCGTCGGCGAAGCGCAGCAGGACCTCCGGCCGCAGCGCGGGCGGGATGACAAATGGGTTATTGCGCGCCTGCTCCTCGTTGAGTGGGGTGGCCTGCCAGGGCTTTGGATTGGGCAGTGCCGGCACGGTTTCCGGCGTGCGATCCTCGGGCTGGTCTTGATCATTAGGGCCGCCGCGGCCGGTGACTCGATGGGTGTTGCTCTCGGTCGGGAGGTGGCCTGGGCCGGTCGTTGTGTCGCTGACGTTGAAGGCGAGACCGGACTCGGAGTAAACGGGCAATGGGCCCGTATAGCCGCTCAAGATGGGAGAAGCCACAGTTACCGGCAGCGCGCCGAGTATGGAGCCGGTGAGCTTAACTTTCTCGGTCGGCGTGACGGAAACGCCGGGCGCAAGGCCTATGTGAATGGCGAATTCGGCTGAGTCTTCACTGGTAACGAGCAGGCCGCCGGACTGGACGAAAGCGCGCAGGTGCTCGATGCCTGCCTGGCCGAGGCCGGGGCGGATGTCCGGAGTTTCGTCCGTCTTGGCGAAATTGGGAGTGAGCGCGGTTGCCTGCCAGGGTTGAGCGTTGCCGTACATGGGCAGCCCGTCGATGATCTGCTGGGCCGGGGTGTGGCCGGATACCGGGGCGAAAAGAATCACATCGTACTTGGCGTGCAGGTCGGCCTCGGCGGCGGCGGTTTGCGTGCTGATGTACGCATAAGGGATGCCGAGCGTGTCGAGCGCTTGCCGCCACCAACCCTCGGTTTGGGTGGCGAGCCAAGTGTGCATCACAGCGATCCGGGGGAGATGGTTAAGAGGGTGAGACTTTGTGCTGGGCAAGGCAGTGAGCGGATGCGCTTCGGCGCTCAGCCCGAGCTGGTGGAGCTTGCTTTTAAAGCTTGGCTCGTCATCGGCGATGCCGCTGACGAGCACGGACCCGGCTGAAAAGGCGATGCTTTCCTCCTTAAAGCCTTCGTCCAACACTGTGAACTTAGCTTGCGGGAATGCGTAAGGGAGAGCGAGCAAGTTAGTCTGAGCCGTGTTATTAAACGCCGAGATTTCACGGCCGGGAAAGCTCGGACGAATAACCGGCTTGGCATTCAGGTCTAGGGCCGCATAGCTGTCCCGGTCCAGCCAATTGGTCATTTTCGCCTGCAAGATCGCCGGATCTGTGACCCGCGTCACCTTGGCGTTGAACAGCAGAGAGAACGACCATGCCGTGTCGTCATACGGCGTTTTTTGCGGGTCCTCAGGCGCCCAGTATTGCCGGTCGAGCAGTGCGTCCGCAACGCGGGAGAACGGCTGGTCCATGCGGATGAGGTACGAACCGGCCGGAAAGGTCTCACGGACGGGCGGCGCAGGCGCTTCCGTGCCGGAGGAGCCTACAACACCGGACTTGCTCGCGCCCACAGGCGTCGCCATGGGAGTGTTCTCGTTCATGGCGGCGGCGTGGTCGCTCGCGGTAACCGACACAGTCACAGGCTCGGTAAGTTGCGAAATCTCCACATGCTGCTTCATCAGCGTGCATAAAAGGGCGAGCTGCCGGTTGGTGTACGCCGGGTCGGCGGCGAGCATATACGCGGCCGGACCGCCGGTCGCGGGTTTCGCGATCGAACGCTTCGCCTTGACGTAATAGTTGTCGAGGAAGTGCTCGCGGTTTTGCGCGAAGTACGAAAGCGTTGTCAAAAGCCCAGACTGCTCGTAGTTGTTGTTGTCGCGCTGCGACCACAGAACGCTTGCCTCGGGCGGGTTCTGCCGGTACCAGGTCCGGCTGTACTGGCCGGGATCCAAAATGCGTCGCTCCGTGTCCGCGCCGCCGTTGCCGAAAGTCTCGTACAAACGGCTGATACCGTTGTGCATGCCGGCCAAAAACATCAGATAGCCGGGCGACCAGGTGTCGAACTCGCCATGCGTGAAAACGCCGGGCAGGCCGAGCGACTGGAGCTGACCCACGTTGTTCCAGCCCAGCGCGGCCCACTCATCGGCGAGCAACGGGTCGATCCAGGCGTTGTAGGGCCCGTCGCCGACGGTGTTGTCGTAGAGGAACGGTACGGACTCGTGTAAGTCGTGCAGGACTTGGGCATGAAATTGCAGAAACGTGTCCAGCACATGCTGGGTGAGCTGGAGGGTCATCGCCATGGCATCGCGGTTGTTATCGTGCGCGACATAGTGGCCCCAGTACAGCAGGCGCGGGTAGGTTGCCCCGGGGTGCGCAAGGTGCCACTTATACAAGTCCACCATGCGGTCGCGCCCGTCCACCTCAACCACGGGCGTGATGAGCACCACCATATGCGTGCGGATGTACTGGATGTACGGCGAGTCGTCGACCGCGAGCCGGTAAGCCAGCTCCATCAGCGCGGTGGGCGCGCCGGTTTCGGTCGAGTGAATCGTGCCGGTGATGTAGTAGACCGGGAAAGACTGTTTCGCCAATAAAGCAGCTTGCTCGTCGGTAATACCCGTCCGAGGGTCCGCCAGCCTCGCGAGGCTGGCGTTGTTCGCGTCCATTTGCCGGAGCAGGGACTCGTCGCCGACCGCGGCGGCGATCATCTCGCGCCCTTCCTCGGTATTGCCGATGGAGAAGACCTTGACCCGCGGCGTGTGCTTTTCGAGCTCACGGAAATAGGCGTACACCTCCTCCGCGTACGGCAGCTTGCCCGGCGCGCCCGCGACATCGCCGAGCACGCTGGCCGGGGTCGGCACTCCGGATTTGGAGGCAGGCAGGTAGTCGGTCAGGGGCGAGTTGAAATAGGGCTCGGTCGTGTATCTCCGAATCGCGTCGGTGTAGGCCCGGTCGACAGGCTGGCGGGGGTCGCGGGCGAACTGGCCCAGCATGGAGGCGGGCACGGCGGGTGCGGGTACTTGTGCGAGCGCGGGAAAGGTAAGGAGAATAAGGGCAGCGGTGATGTACTTCAGCATCTATTGTTCATACAGCTCAGAGTATTTATTGCTGATTTCGCGTGCACAAATTGCATCAACGTTAGACCCAGCAATAAGTTGGCACCATGCAATAGCGAGTGCCACAAAATGTGCAGTGGAGGCATTGATCAATCTAATTTTATCTGCGTCCGAGTACGATGGCCTTATATTACCTGCAGCATCGAAACGACGAAGTAATTGCTCCATACCTCCATGGGCAAACTCATGAAGGCTGTTTATGTAGGGTGCTATAGACGTAAAAATGCCGTCTGTAGACAGCTTTTTCTCTATTGCATCGGCCATGTTAATCAAGCCCGGATAGCAATTTTCTCCGTTTCTGATTTTTTCCACGATCTCGGGCTTCGCGCATGCGTAGATCCAATGCGCTCGATATGCGGCATCCACTAGTGGTCGCGCTAGAGTAAAAGCACTTCCGTCAAACTGGCCTGCCCGCAATAAGTAAAGGATTGCGGCGTGGTGTTCTTCGGTTATCGAGTAAAGGGCTGCGACGAGCGAATTTTCATTTTCGTCGGTAAATGTGTCAGGTAAGCTCTGTATGGCAAAGCCGTGCATAGCTTCTGCTCGCTCAATAACTTGCATGAACTCCTTGCTGAGTGTCGGCTGAGGCAGAAGCGGCATGTTGTGGATCCCTCTACGGTTTAGGCGCAATCAGGAAGCGCACGTTGATGAGAAGCCGATTATTTAGCGGCAGGAGCGAGTCCCAGGTACTTGTCATACCACCCAAACCACCGTTGGTACCTGTCCCGGATGAACGAGGGCCGCGTGAACCCGTGAAACTGCCCCGGGTAGACGATCAGCTCCGCCGGGGTGCCGACGTCGCGGAGGGCCTGGTACATCTGCTCGCCGCCTTCGACGGGGACATTGAAGTCCCGGTCACCGCCCATGAACAGGGTGGGCGTCTTGATGCGGTCGGCGTGGAAGAACGGGTAGGAGAGCTTGATGTAGCGCTGGGGATCGCGCCAAGGCGGGCCGATCTCGTTGGTGTACTGGAGGATGTATTGGTCGACCCCGTAAAGTCCAAGGAGGTTGCCGACGCCTGCGCCGGAAGAGGCGGCCCGGAAGCGCGTGGTGGTCGCGATGAGGTAGTCCGTCAGGATGCCGCCGTAGCTCCAGCCGCCGACGGCGAGCTTGTCCGGGTCCACCATGCCGGTCGCGACCGCGCCATCGACGGCGGCGAGCAGGTCCGTAACCTCCTTGTCGCCCCAGTCGCCTGCAATAGTATTCGAGTACGCGAAGCCGCGGCCGTTGGAGCCGCGGTAGTTGACCTGCAGCACCGCATAACCGTGGGCGGCGAACATCTGGCGTTCGATGTCGAAGGTGTGCGTGTCTTGAGCGGTGGGGCCGCCGTGGATGAAGAGCAGTGTGGGGGCTTTCACGCCGGGCTTGGAGCCGATAGGCAGCGTAAGCAGGCTGTGAACTTCGTTGCCGTCCTTTGTTTTGACGGACAGGTCCTGGGTCGGGGCCAATTGGAGGCTTGCCAGCAGCGCGTCGTTGTGATGGGTCAGCTGCTTCAGGGTCGAGCCTTCGAGCGCATGAATCTCGGAGATGTGATCGTTTGTGGACCAGAGCAAGACGGTGCGGCCGGACGCAGAGGAGAGCGCGGCGGCATCGCCCGCGCCTTGCGTCACCCGCTCCAGCGCGCCGGTAAGCGAGACGCGGGCGACGTAGCTGTCGCGGTCGTCGGTGACGGTGGTCAGCAGGGCAGCGCCGTTGACGGTGAAGACAGGCGGGCTTACGGGCCGGTCGAGCTTCGCGGTCAGTAACGTGGGCGCGCCGCCTGTCGCGGGAACGACGGCGAGCTGCATCTCGTTGTAAATCGAGTAAGTCGGGGACACCGCCTGCCGGTACGCGATCCGCGCTGAATCCGGGCTCCAGGCGAGGCGGCCCTCGTCCGGACCGGGGAAGGCGGTGAGCTTGCGCGGGGTGCCCCCCGAGGCGGCGTCGACGACGTACACGTCGGAATTCGCGGTACGGAACGGGTCCGGCAGGTCGCCGCGGCGGGTAAAGGCAATGAGCTTGCCGTCCGGCGACCACTCCGCGTCGTGCTCTTCGAGAATATCGTCCTCCTTCGAGATGAGCCGCGTGAGCTTCGCGTCTGCGATCGAAAACAGGAATAGATGTGGGTGCTTATCGGTCAGGTAGCCTTCCACGTCCTGCTTGAAGTGGTAGCGGTCGATGACGATGGGCTTGGGCGGTTTTGGCTTACCGTCTTTCTTGTCGGGTTCGGGCTCGTCTTTCGGGGTCAACGTCAGCAGCAGCTGCTTTGAGTCTGGTGCCCAGAGATACTCGTTGATCGTCTCTTTCACGTCCGTCATCTGGCGGGCCTCGCCGCCGCGCCGGTCCAGCACCCAGACCTGGGTGTCCTTCGCTTTACCGGGCCGGCCGGACAGGAACGCGAGCGACCGCCCATCCGGGGACCATTGGGGATTGCTCGCGCCGCCGTTCTCAGCTCCTGTGTCGTAGGTAAGCTGTAGGTCCTGCTTGCCGTCCGTACTCACCATCCACAGGTCGCTCAAGTTCTTGTCGTTTTCCGTGTCGATGCGGCGCAGGGTGTAGGCCGCCCATGCACCATCCGGCGAAAGCACCGGCTTGCCGACGAGCTGGAGCCTGGCCAGGTCGTCGAGGGACATCGGGTGCCTGGCGGGAGGAGCCTGGGCGGATATTGTTACGGGGAGCAATGGGGCGAGCAGCAGGGCAAGGGCGAGCAGGCGCGGCATGGGTGGGAGTGTAGCATCGGCATTCGCACACACTGAGCCCGCAGCTTTCCCCCGATCGCATGCAAGCCGCTTCCATACCCTGAGACCGATTCCGTCACTTAGCGCCTACATCACATTTTCATGCCTGGAAGACGCATCCATTCGGGCATGAGTTCGCTCGCAACCGATCCTACAGGCACGGACTTACGCGCTGAAGCCCCAGCTCGGCTCACCCGCTTTCTCGACGCGCTCCCGAATAAGCGCGCAACCCGCATACACATCCTGTGCGATGCGGACTGCGACGGGCTGCCTGCCGGGGCTTTGCTGGCGCGCTCCCTGAGGCTCGCGGGATACAGTCGGGTCAGCGTCGAGGCCCGGCGCAAGGGCGAGTCGGCCTGGGATCCTCACGTGATCGCACGGCTGGCCGAGCAAGACCCGCAAGCCTTGTTCGTGCTCGATCTCGGCTCGCGTCCCGAACCGCTCCTGCGCGGCGTGCCGACGCTGCTCCTCGATCACCACATGCCCGGCGGCATCCCGCCCGGGGCGGAGCTGATCACCGGCTACGGGTCAGACCCCGACGAACGCAAAATCCCGACGACGGGGCTGTTGGTGTGGTGGTGCGTGCGTGCCATCTTGACCCCCGAGCAGCATGTGGGGTTGCTATGGATGGCGGCCTTGAGCATCCTGAGCGACCTCGGCGATAAGGCGCCGTTCGCGGAACTCGTAGAAGCGCGGGCAAAGTGGCCGACGGGCCCGATGCGCGATGCGGTTGCGCTGCTGAATGCGCCCCGGCGCACCGCCACCGCCGACGCGAGTGTAGCTCTCGCGGCTTTGCTTGCGGCGAACGGGCCGAAGCAGATCGTCAATGGCGAGATGCCGCAGACTGCCGCGTTGCGGGCTGCCAAAGTGGAAGTAGCTGCGGCGCTCGCAGTGGCGAAAAAGGCCGCGCCGAAGTTCAGCAGGAAATGGCGCGAGCGGCTTGGCGCGGACCTGGTCGCGCTGCGCATGGACACGCCCTGCCAGGTGCATCCGCTGGTGGCGCAGACCTGGCGTGGGCGCTTCAAGGACTCGATCGTGATGGGCGTGAACTTCGGCTTCCGGCCCGGGTATGTGCACTTTTCGGCGCGCGGACCGAAAGGGGTCAATGTCATCGAGTTCCTGCGTGAGCACACCCCGGCAGGGGCGGACCAGGGCTATGGTAACGGGCACGACCAGGCAAGCGGTGGGGCCGTGCCGGTGGGGTCCTGGGATGCGTTCGCGGAGGATCTGGGTTTTGGGCCGGAACTGCGGTTGGCGGCTCCGGCGACAGCCCTGCATCCTAAGAAGGACGTATGAACGACGAGGAAACAGCGAAACGAAAACCGGGGCGGCCGCAGAGAGAAACTGTGGAAGCCATGCCTGTACCGCAGGCCGCGAAGAAAACGCCCGCAAAAAAGAAGGCCAAAAAAGCGGCGAAAAAGAAACTCCCAAGCAAGAAGGAGCTGGCCGAGGCCGACCTTGCGCGCCGAACAGCCGAGCCGCTCTTTCCCTGCGCGGCCCTCAATGGGCAGCTAGTGCTTCAGTGGCCCAGTGCAGCGATGCGGCTCGGTTTTGCCGTTAAGGTTATGGGCCAGCCTGGCCTTAAAAGCAACGACACCCGCCGCTGGCAGCAGAACCCGCACCTGCGCGTCTCGTTAGGGCACCTCTGTGAAATCTTCACGTACCTGCGCAAGCACAACATTCATATGTACCGGATGAGCTCGGACATGGCGCCCTACGCGACGCACCCGGACATGCCGCAGTTCCATGCGATGGTGCGCGAGTCCGCGCCGGAACTGGAGTATGTGGGCCGGTTGGCGCGCGAGGCCGACATCCGGCTTTCATTTCATCCGTCGCAGTTCATCGTACTGAATTCGGAAAACGAGGATTTGACGCGCAAAAGCATGTGGGACCTGGACTCCCAAGCGGAAATCCTGGACCGGATGGGCTGCGGGCCGGAGGCGCGGCTCATTATCCATGTGGGCGGTGCGTACGGTGACCGGGACAGCGGCTGCGCGCGCTGGTCCGCGACCTGGAAACGCCTGAGCGAGCCGGTGCGGCGACGGCTGGTGCTCGAAAATGACGATATCCGTTACTCGGCGGCCGATGTGCTGCGCATCCATGAAGAGACCGGGGTGCCGCTGGTGTTCGATTACCAGCACTTCTGGTGCATGAATCCGGAGAAGCTCGCAATACTGCCGACGATCGAGCGCTTTCTCCGGACCTGGCCTGAGGGCGTGCGGCCCAAAATCCACTACTCGTGCGCACGAACGGAGTTGCGCGAGATCAAGCGTAAGAACCGGAACACCAAGAAGACCGAGATAGTGCTGCAACCGCCTATCTGGACCGGCCACGCGGACTACAACAATCCATTCGAGACGATGACGTTTCTGCGCTCTATCGCGCACCTGGATGCGGACGTGATGCTGGAGGCGAAGGCAAAAGATTTGGCGCTGTTGCGGCTAAGAAATGATATCGCGCGTTTCGCGCCGGAGCTGGCGCCGCGCTATAACATCACGGTCGCGGAAGCGCAGGAAGATGCTCTGGAACTTGTGGTGGAGGCTGAGGAAGAAGAGGTCGAGGTTTAAAAAATGCCAGGGGACCGGCTTCGTCCCCTGGTTCGCTCCCACTCCGGGTTTGTGTTGGAATGCGGCTAAGGCTTTCGCTGAGTGGCAGAGAGCATTGAGAGCAAGGACCAATCCTGCGGTTATGAGTGACTTAGTCCTTGCCCTCATCCGCGCTGGTTAGCGCGTTTTGGGCTTGTTTGAGCTGTTTGGCTCGTTCTCGCTTCTGTAACCCTTATCGGCTTACCCCTCAAAAAGCTTGAGGCTCAGCTGCAAAATTCCTCTGCCGGTATACTGGCCTTCTTTTTACCCTTTCCGCGCCGAGGTTTCTCCGTCATGCGTTTTTCTGTGTTTTCCCTGGTGTGCGGCACTGTTTTGCTTGTCGGCCATGCCCCAACCGCAGCATGCGCCCCACCGGATGGGGGTGCGGCGTTTCGCGCGCTGGTTGATCGTTTTTACTCGGCGGCGTTGCCGTTCGTCCCCACGCAAGCCACAACACTCGGCATCCATGATTACGACGGCAAGGTCGAGGACTGGAGCAATGGGACGCGGAACACGGAGATTCGCGGGCTGCACTATTTCCTGAGCAAGTTCAATGCCTTCCCGGCAGATGGGCTCGACCAGTCCACGCGCGGCGACCTTACGATGATGCGCAACAGTCTGCACTCGCAGCTGCTCTCGCTCGAAACGATCAGGATGTGGCAGAAGAACCCGGACACGTATCCGTCGGGTATTACCAATGCAGCGTTCACGCTCATCGAGCGCGAGTTTGCCTCGCCCGACGAGCGACTGCGTTCACTCATCAGCCGGGAGCGGCAGATGCCCAGGGTGCTTGAAGAAGCGAAGCAAAACCTCCTCAACCCGCCGCAGATCTATACGGAGATCGCGATCGAGCAGCTGCCCGGCGACGTTTCTTTCTTCCAGAACGATATCCCCGCTGCATTTACGAAAGCGACCGACCCGGCGCTCAAGGCGGAGTTCGTGAAGACCAATGCGGCTGTGATTGCCGCGCTACAAAGCTACGGCGCCTGGATGCAGTCCGACCTGCTGCCTCGCTCGCACGGCGATTTCCGGTTCGGCGCGGACACGTTCGCGAAAAAACTCCAGTACGACGAGTTGGTGACCACACCTTTACCTCAGCTGCTCGCTGTGGCGATGGACGATCTGCACAAGAACCAAAGGGAGTTCGCGCGAGTGGCCAAGCTGGTTTCGCCCGACAAAGAGCCGAAGCAGGTGCTGGCCGACCTGGCTGCAGACCATGTTGCGCCCGACCAGTTGCTGAACGACTTCCATGAGCAGTTCGCAGGCCTGGTCAAGTTTATTCACGACAAACAGATCATCACGATTCCATCCGATGTGGAGCCGGTGCTTGAGGAAACGCCGCCGTTCCTGCGGGCAACCACGCAGGCTTCCATGGACTCGCCAGGACCGTTTGAGATGCACTCGAAAACCGCGTACTTCAACGTAACCCTGCCGGACAAGAGCTGGACGCCTGAGCACATCGCTGAGCACATGGCGGCGTTTAACGTCGGCACGGTGACGAGCACGTCCGTGCATGAGGCGTACCCAGGGCACTATGTGCAGTTCCTGTGGGTCAACACGGGCGTCCTGAGCAAGGTGCGCAAGATCGTGACCGCGAATACGAACACCGAAGGTTGGGCGCACTACTGCGAGCAGATGATGCTCGACGAAGGCTATGGGCAGCCGGGTGCGCGCGCGAACTCCGACGCCGTGCGCGAGGCGAGCCTGCGACGGCTGGGGCAGCTCCAGGATGCGCTTCTACGCGATGCGCGCTTTGTGGTTGCGATCCAGATGCACACGGGCACGATGACGATGGAGCAAGCGACGGACTTCTTCGTGAACGAGGGTTACCAGTCGCGCTCCGTGGGCGCGCTCGAGGTGAAGCGCGGCACGGCGGACGCGACATACCTGTATTACACGCTGGGCAAACTTGAAATCCTGAAACTGCGGGCCGATTTGCAGAAAAAGCAGGGTCCGGCGTTCACGCTTCAAGGCTTCCATGATGCATTCATGAAGCAGGGCGGCGCACCCATCCCTATCGTGCGCGAAGCGCTGTTGGGCGACCCATCTCCAACTTTGTAATCCTGTCAAGACACCATGGTGAGTCGCACCCTTTCCCTCGCGTCTGGCACAATAAACCGGAACGTCCTTTCCCCCGGAGACAAAAACGCGCATGAACCACAAGGTACGTAAGGCAGTCTTTCCCGCAGCGGGTTTGGGTACGCGATTCTTGCCGGCGACCAAAGCTATTCCTAAGGAGATGCTCGCGCTGGTGGACAAGCCCATCATCCAGTACGGGGTCGAAGAAGCACTCGCGGCAGGGATTGAGGAGATCATCATCGTGACGGCGCGCGGCAAGAGCGCGATCGAGGATCACTTCGACATGAGCTTTGAGCTTGAAGCGAACCTTGAGAAGAAAGGCAAGAAGGAACTGCTGGAGCTGGCGCGCAAGGTCGCGAGCATGGCGAAGCTGGCCTACGTGCGGCAAAGTGAGGCGCGCGGGTTGGGCCATGCAGTTCTCCAGGCTAAAGCTTTGGTTGGAAACGAGCCTTTCGCGGTGCTGCTGCCGGACGATGTCATTGCGGGCACTGTGCCGTGTATCCAGCAGATGGTCGAGGCCTACGATGAGGTCGAGGGTTCCATCATTGCGACCCAGGTTGTGGACGGGCCGGCGATCTCGGCCTACGGCGTGCTCGAAGGCAAGCCGGTCGAGGGCAAGCCGAAGTTGTTCGACGTGAGCGGCATGGTGGAAAAGCCGAAGCTGGAGGATGCGCCTTCGAAGAACGCCATCATCGGGCGATACATTCTGACGCCCGCAATCTTCGAGAAGATTGAAAATATCCAGCCCGGCGCGGGCGGAGAACTACAGCTTACAGACGCGATCAAGGCGCTGATCGGCAAGGAGAAGGTCTACGGGTTCTCGTTTGAAGGCACTCGTTACGATGCGGGGGACAAGCAGGGAATGCTCCAAGCGACGGTGGAGTTCGCGCTGAAGCACGAAGGTTTGGGACCGAAGTTCCGCGAATATCTGAAAGGGCTCTCGCTTTAAACACCTTCGATGCATCCATGGGTGGCGGCTGTTTTTGCCGGGCAACCGACAATCCTTGAGGACGATCGCGGCCGGTGGCGTTCTTCCATTCGCCGGACCGCTCTCCCGGCTCCGGTCGAAGTCACCCTCCAAGGACTGCGCGGAGATCGGGTGACACAGCCTTACCATGGCGGACCCGGCGCAGCCGTGTGCGTGCACCTGTTGGACCATTACCGGTTCTGGAACGCAAAGCTTGGACTTGGGATGGCGCCTGGCAGCATGGGAGAAAATCTCACGCTGGACGCAATCCTTGAAGAGGATGTGTGTGCCGGAGACATCGTCAGCGTAGGTACGGCTACCTTCCAGGTTTCCGGTCCGCGTACCCCATGCGCAAACCTGGCCCGGCATCTCGGCCAAGCCGACTGGGTAAAAAGAACCGTTTTGGAAAACCGGACCGGCTTTTATCTGCGCGTGCTCGAACCAGGACAAATCTGTGTCGGTGATCGCTGGCTTTTGCGGAACCGGCTTAACCCGGACGCTTCCATTCCTGCCATCAATCGCTGCATGTACCTAGACTTCAGTCCGGAGTCCGCCAAGCGCTTTATGCAGGCAACGGGCTTGGCGGACTGGTGGAAGCAGCAATTGCAAGAAAAGCTGGAGGCGCGGTCGAGGCACTGGACCGAAGGAATGCGCCAGTAGCGACCTCTACTTCTTAAGCGTTTTCATGTCGATGACGAAGCGATACTTCACGTCGGACTTGATCACTCGCTCGTACGCCTCATTGATCTTGTCCATGGGAATGATCTCGATGTCGGAAACGATCCCGTGCTCGGCGCAATAGTCGAGCATCTCCTGGGTTTCCTTCATGCCGCCAATGCCGGAGCCGGCAAGGGAACGGCGGTTGCCGAGCAGGCTGAAGGCGGGAATGGAGGCCGGTTCTTCAGGAATGCCGACCTGGCACATCACGCCGTTGCGTTTGAGGAGAGCTAGATAAGCGGTCAGGTCGTGAGGCGCGGAAACCGTGTCGAGAATAAAGTCGAAGCTGCTCTTGTGCAGAATTATTTGTGCTTCGTCTTTCGAGTTGACGACCTCGTCCGCCCCAAGCCGCTTTGCATCTTCTGCTTTGCTCAAGGAAGTGGTGAATAGAACCGTACGCGCGCCGAAGGAGTGCGCGAACTTGAGGCCCATATGTCCCAAGCCGCCGAGCCCAACGATGCCCACTTTCTTGCCGGGTCCTACGCCCCAGTGACGCAGGGGGGAGTAGGTGGTAATGCCCGCGCAGAGCAGTGGTGCGACAGCGGCGAGCTCGAGCTTGGGCGAGACCGTGTGGACGAAATGCTCGTCGGTGACGATGACGTTTGAATAGCCGCCGTAGGTCGGGCTGCCGTCATACATCTTGCTGTTGTATGTGTCTACCGGGCCTTTCTCGCAATACTGCTCCTCATCAGCCTTACAGTTTTCGCACTCGCGGCAGCTTTGGACGATAACACCGACCGCAGCGGTATCGCCGACCTTGAACCTTTTAACTTCGGCGCCGATTGCGGACACTTTGCCGACGATCTCATGGCCTGGAACCATGGGGTACTTGGAGTTCTTCCATTCGTTCCGAGCCTGGTGAATGTCCGAATGGCAAACGCCGCAGAACTCGATCTCAACGACCACGTCGTGCGGGCCCGGTTCGCGGCGCTCGAAGGAGAACGGGCCGAGCGGCGTGGTGGCGTTCTGGGCAGCATAGCCTTGCGCTTGGATCATATATTTTCAAGTCCTCTTAAAGGTACAAATGTATGATTCGATGCTCAGGGGCGGAGGCCGGGTGTACGCGCGGCGAACTCGCTGCGCTTATGGCCGTATGCGAAGTACACGGCGAGTCCGATGCCGAGCCAGAGAAAAAAGCGCAGCCATGTGACGATCGGCAGCCCGGCCATGAGCAGGATGCAGAACAGGATCGACAGTACGGGGAAGACCGGGCCGCCGGGGCAGCGGAAAGAGCGACGGCGGCCGGGATCCTTGATGCGGAGGATCAGTACGCCGGCTGATACGAGCACAAAGGCAAAAAGAGTGCCGATATTGGAAAGGTCGGCGAAGGTGCCGATGTCGAGCAGGCCCGCAGGGAGGCCGACTACCAGGCCCGCAACCCAGGTGGAAACCGCCGGCGTACGAAAACGCGGGTGGATGCGGGAAAAGGCCGAAGGGAGCAGCCGGTCGCGCGACATGGCGAACCAAACGCGGGCTTGGCCTATCTGGAAGACGAGAATGGACGAGACCATGCCGAGGATAGCGCCGCTCAGCACAGCCAGGCGCGTCCACCGTAGCAGAGGGCTGCCGGTGGCCGCGGAAAGTTTCTTGAGCGTGTTTACGACTGGAGCGGCATCGTCGAGTAGCAAGTCCCATCGGATAAGTCCGGTAAGTGTGACCGCGACGCCGATATACAGAAGGGTGCAGACAATCAGGGTCGCGATGATGCCGATAGGGATGTCGCGCTGCGGATTCGTACACTCTTCGGCAGCGGTCGAAACAGAGTCAAAGCCGATGTAGGTAAAAAAAATGATGGAGCCGCCCGTGAGCACGCCCGACCAGCCGTTCGGCGCGAAGGGGTGCCAGTTGCCGGGATGAATGAAACTCGCGCCCGCGATGACGAAGACGAGGATAGCCGCGATCTTGAGAAGGACCATGACGTTGTTGGTGCGTGCCGACTCGCGGATGCCGCGCACCAGCAGAACCGTGATCAGCATGACCACGAGAAATGCAGGCAAGTTGAAACCGAAATGCCAGCCAGGGCCGTAAAGCGGATGACCGGCAAGATCGGAAAGCCCTGTCGGGAGATAGGCCGGCGAAATCCAGCGCAGGGAAGGATGGAAGCCGAGCCAGCCAAACCAGTCGAGCAAGTCAACCAGGTGCGCGGCAAAGCCGACGGAAACGGCCATGTTCGAGAAGGCGTATTCGAGGATAAGGTCCCAGCCGATGATCCAAGCCACCAGTTCGCCCATGGTGGCGTAGGTGTAGGTGTATGCCGAGCCCGCGATAGGGATCATGGAGGCAAGCTCGGCATAGCAAAGGCCGGTAAAGCAGCATACGATGGCGACCAGCATGAGCGAAAGCGCGAGCGCCGGGCCCGCGCCGGGGCGGCCAACCAGCGCTGTATGGTGAACTAGGTAGTCGGCGACCGGCGTGTTGAGGACCGAGGTCGTGTCAAACTTTTCGCCCGCGATCGCCGTACCGATGACCGTGAAGATGCCCGAGCCGATGACCGCGCCGATGCCGAGCAGGGTCAGCGAGACCGGGCCCAGAGTTTTTCGGAGCGCATTTTCGGGCTGTTCGGATTGCGCGATCAGTTTGTCGATGGACTTGCGCGCGAACAGTTGGTTCAGTCGGTTCGGCAGCGGCGTGGCTCCGGGGCGGAAAGGAATGCCGGGCAAATGAAATCGCCCTGCCGTCGCAGCCTTTCAAGGCAGCTCAGCAGGGCGGAGTGGTTTTAGCGCTTTCCTGTCCCGCGCGTCAGCTTCTTGGGTTTCTTCTTGGCGGAACCGCGCGGTGCGGTGCGCTTGGCCTTGGGGGCAGCCTTCTTGCGTGCGGCGCGCTTGAGCGTTTTGCGTTCTTCGGTGGATTCGATCTTGGTGGTGTTGGCCATGGGTGGTGTTTCCAATCGTGAGAGTCTTACCACGGTTTTACTACAGATACAGACGCGCGCAAGACCGGTGTAGGCCAACTCCTGCGTTTGCGCCCTTGCCCTTACCTGTTCCAGTACGCTTGGGGCAATGCAGCTTCCACTCCGGTCGGCCTCATCGGCCTTGGGATCAATGCGACAAAGACGGTGCCGGCGCTTCCGCAATGTCCGGTTGGAGGTTCCACGGTCAGTCTTTCCGCTTCCGTTCTCCCCGGGAAACAGGTGGCCAAGGTTGTTACCGCGTGCGCGACGGGGGACCTGTTTAAAACCGTTTAAGCCCGCTCCAGTTTTGCGAACTTCTCCACCAACTTTTTTAGACCGTGCTGCGCGAAGGTGACCGTGAGCTTGGCTTCCTCGCCTTCGCCTTCGCGGCGGACTACCTGGCCCTCACCGTACTTGGGGTGGCGCACGAGCTGGCCGGCGCGGAAGCCGGTTGCGCCGGCCTGGATTTCCACTTCAAGCCTGGGCCGGGGGCCAGTCCCGCGCGCGCCGAAGAACTGGGCGATATTGTCGAGCGAATTCGGTCCTGTTCCGGTTTTTGCGCCGGCCTGCCCGGGGCGCCCGCCCGCGCTCGTCACAGCAGGACGGTAGGTCTGGTCTTCATCCTCGTAGGAATATTGGCGCTCGCCTGCGCTTTCGTTTCCTCGCTTGCTGTAGCGACCCTCGCCGTTTCCATAACGCGAGCCACCCCCATAGCCTGAAACGGAACCATAGCTGCCGTAGCCGCTGACGCGTGGCTGGGAAACGGCTGAGCCGCCGCTCACGTCCTCGATCAGGTGCGCGGGCACCTCTTCCAGAAAGCGCGAAGGAATGCTGGCCTCCGGCATGTCGTTCCCGTAGCGGCGGCGGTAACGCGCGCGGGTCAACAGAAGCGCATCCATGGCGCGCGTCATGCCGACATAGCAGAGGCGCCGCTCTTCTTCCATCTGCGCGGGGTCGTTGAGCGTGCGGGAATGGGGAAAGAGGTTCTCCTCCATCCCCGCGAGCAGCACGACCGGGAACTCCAAACCCTTGGCCGCGTGGAGCGTCATGAGCGTAACGCGCGCGTCAGGGTTGATCTTATCGGTATCGGAGACGAGTGCGGCGTGATCGAGGAAGTCTGACAGCGTTTCGCCGCGCTCCTGCGCGTCCTGCGCAGCGTTGGCTAACTCCTTTAGGTTTTCGATCCGGGAGAAAGCCTCGGGCGTCCCTTCCTCTTCAAGTGCGCGGATGTAGCCGGAGCGCTCGTTGATGAACCGGATCAGCTCAGGCAAGGTCGCCGGGTCGCCCGGCTTGCGGAAGGCCGCAGCGGTTTCCTGCTCGCGGTGTGCCCGAGCTTCGTCTTTGGGAGTTTCGCCGAGCTTCTGGACGCGCCGGGCGCTGGGCTTGCGTTTGGGTGCGGGTGCGTCCGCGAAAGGATTGAAGGAAGCCGCGTCGATCTCCTTGGCCTCTTTCGTGAGTGCGGCAAAGCTGGCTGGGTCGAAGCTGGTCCCGCCCTCCGCGTCGAAATTGGCCGGGTCGAAGCCACTCTCCTCCCCAAAGGCCGCCGGGTCGAAGCTCGCATCTCCGCCCAGCGCCAGCATGCCCTGCGATGCGTCGCCGAACTCAAAGCTCGTGTCATCCCCGGCATGAAGCGTGCGGTCGAGCTCGGTAGGCTGGTCGTCGCGCGTTTCCGCTGTGTGCACGTTGCCGAGCGCATCGGTTGCGTCCGGGTCTGCGATATCGGCGCTGAGTTTGTCCGCGAAGTCCGGCGCAAGCAGTGCCCGCGCATCCTCGATCATGCGCCGGAACGCGTCCAGCGCGATGAGCGCGCGCGAAGGCAGCAGCCGCTCCTTCAGAGCGTGACTGATCGCCGTGTAGGTGCTCGTCCCCGTCTCGATCGCAAGCCGTTCCAGCGTGTCCAGCGTAGTCCGCCCGATGCCGCGCGTGGGCGTGTTGATCACGCGCTGGAGCGCGATCGAATCATGAGGGTTCTGCACCAGCTTCAGATACGAGAGAACATCCTTGATCTCCGCCCGCTCATAGAAGGAGAAGCCCCCGACCATGGTGTAGCTGATGCCATAGCGTCGCAGCGCTTCCTCTACCAAGCGCGACTGTGAGTTGGTGCGGTATAGCACCGCTGCGCGCGGGTGTTCCTCAGTTTCGCCGGCTTTTCGCAGATATTTGTTGAGATAGTCCGCGATGAACAGCGCCTCATTCTCGCCGTCCGGCGCCTCGTAAAAGCCGATCTTCGCGCCCCCCTCGCGCGAGGTCCACAGGTCTTTACCTTTGCGTTGTGCATTGCGCGCCACTACCGCGCCCGCGGCTTCGAGGATCACCTGGGTGGACCGGTAATTCTGCTCCAGCCGGATGGTTTTCGCGTCGGGAAAGTCCTTCTCGAACTCCAGAATGTTGCGAATATCTGCGCCGCGCCAGGAGTAGATGCTCTGGTCCTCATCGCCGACCACGCACACGTTGTGTTCAGGCCCGGCGAGCAGCTTCATCAGCTCGTACTGCGGGCGGTTCGTGTCCTGGTACTCGTCAATAAGTAAGTAGCGGTAGCGCCGGTTATAGCGTTCGCGGGTTTCGCCGCTCGCGCGCAGCAGGTGAACCGCTTCAAGCAGCAGGTCGTCGAAGTCAAGCGCATTGTTCTTGCGCAATTCTTTGCCGTAAGCCTCATAAAGATGCGCAATGCGCTCGCTTGTGGGGTCGGCGGATTGGAGATAGAACTCCTGGGGGTCGAGCATGTGGTTCTTCGCCCAGGAAATGCGGCTCAGGACAGTGCGCGGGGTAAGCTGCTTGTCGTCGAGCCCCATGCGCCGCATCGTCTGCTTTACGATCTGCTGCTGGTCGCTTTCGTCGTAGATCGCGAACGTGCGCGTCAAGCCCGTGCCGTCCGGCGCGCGCAGGACCTCAACATCCCGCCGCAGCATGCGCACGCAGAAGGAGTGAAAGGTCGCCAGCAATGGTTTGGCCAGGGTCGACGCGCCGATGAGCTTTTCAACCCGCTCGGCCATTTCCTTCGCCGCTTTGTTTGTAAATGTGACAGCCAGGATTGAGTCCGGTGCGATCCCGCGCTCCTGAATAAGCCAGGCAATCCGGTGCGTGATGACCCGTGTCTTGCCCGAGCCCGCGCCGGCAAGCAGCAGCACAGGTCCATCAACCGCCTGAACGCCCTCGGCCTGCTGCGGGTTCATCTTTTGAAGGAGGGGGTGCATTGCTCGATTCTACGACGTTATCGACCTCCTTACATCAAGTAAGGAGCCATGCTAGGATTCATCTAGGAGAGGTCCATGGCGACTTGTGTTGTGACGTCCAAGGGGCAGATAACGATTCCAGTCGAGGTGCGGAAAGATCTCGGTTTAAAAAGCGGCGATAAGCTCGAATTAAATCGCAATGCCGAAACCGGCGACTACGCGCTCAAGCGCAAGACCGGTTTGATCCAAGAGTTACGCGGGATGTTTAAATATACCGGTCCTCCGATCAGCATCGAGGAGATGAATCAAGGGATCGCCGATCACCTCGCCGAAGAGGATGAGCGCATCAAGCGCGAGTGGAGTGAGCGCCCCTGATAGGCATGGATACAAATCTTCTGGTGCGGTTTATCACGGAAGATCATGATGAGCAGGTCGATCGAGTGCAGCATTTTCTCGAGCAACGCACTGTCCATAGTCCCGCATACGTCTCGTTGCTGGTTTTGTGCGAGGTCGCTTGGACCTTGTCGAGGGTCTACCGGCTATCACGTTCCGAGGTGGCCTCGGCTGTTTCAAAAATTCTGAGCTTGCCTGCTTTGGAAATTGAGCAAGGGGAGCTCGCGATGAAAGCTGTTAAGACCTACCTGGCAACGCGCGCCGATTTCGGCGATTGCTGCATCGCGGCGTTGGCCGCCGCCGCGGGCTGCGAGTACACGCTCACTTTCGACAAAGCCGCAGCAAAGCTTCCAGGTATGCGGCTAATGTCGAACGCATGAGATACATCTGTGTTTTCTGCGGCTCTTAGCCGGCGCTCGCCCGGAGTACCGCACTGAAGCCGCGCGCCTCGGCACCCTCATTGCCGTACGCCGCTGGGGGCTGGTATACGGTGCCGCCTCGATCGGATTCATGGGCGCGATCGCCCATGCAGTGCTGGCCGGCGGCGGTCCGGTTGTCGGCGTGCTGCCTTCCGTGCTGCGCGACAAGGAAGTCGCCCATGCCGGCCTGACGGAGTTGTATTACGTCGACACGATGCACCAGCGCAAAATGCTCATGGCCGACCGCGCCGATGCGTTTGTCGCGCTGCCGGGCGGGTTCGGTACGCTGGACGAGTGGATGGAATTCTGACCTAGGCGCAGCTGGGCATTCATACCAATCCATGCGTCCTGGTCAACACGCTCGGTTACTACGACGGGCTACTCGCCTTATTAGAGCACACCGTTAAGCAGGGCTTTGTGCAGGCCCGGCACCTGCGGACGATGCAGGTTGTGCAGGATGCGGAGGCGGCAGTCAAGCCATAACTACTTCTCGATCCCTTGCCACTTCGCCGCCAGCCCGGGCTCCGCCAGCGCCTTGATAAACAACCCACCCACCACCGAGCGCGCCTGGAAGGGTTCCTGTTTGCCGGTTATAGTGTCATACCAGTCCGTCATCGGCACCCGGCTCGGGGTCGCATCGGCCCATTTCGCCAGCGGTGCGATCATCTGCCGGAACTCCGCCTGCGAGCTCGCCATGGTCGCCGACCACAGCTCCCAGTCGAGCTTGGTGTAATCCTTGCGTGAGTCCAGCGGGAACCCGTACTGGTTTTCATGCGCCAGATACCACTTCACCTCCGACTTCCTCAGGCTGGCCGGGAAAAGATTGAGCCCGAGTAGCTGGTCCCACACCAGGTTGTACTTCTGGCTCCAGGTCCCCGGCTTGTCGAATGCAAGTTTCGTATGGTCGCCTTCCACGCCCATCGCGAGGAACTGCTTCACCATCCCCTCCGCGAGCCCCCGGTACTGCTTCGCGACATCCTCCTTGCCCAGCAGGTGCGCCAGGTCCGCATAGGCACCAACGCCGAGGACCGCCTTGATCGTCAAATTCTCCTGGTGTGCCAGGTGCCCGGCGAAGTCATCGGTCGAGAGCTGGTTGACCGGGTCCCGGCCTTCCCTCTGGAGATAGTCGGCCCACTTGGTAAATTCGGCCCAGTAGTGCTCGGCTACGTGCGCGTTGCCCTGCGTGTGCGCGAGCGCATCCGCCATGATGAGCATGTTGCCCGACTCCTCGACCGGCTGCTGGTCGTCCTCGGTCTGCTCGCCGCCGCCATACACCTGCCCGTTCGCGAGCGGGTACTGGCCGATGTCGTGCGGCGAAAACGGAAACTTCCAGCGCGGCAGCGCGGAGTAGCGCAGCACAGGCTCGATCTGCGCCTCCATCAGGGCCGGGTTGAAGAAGAAGAGGATCGGCGACTGCGGGTACATCACGTCCACCGTCCCGGTGCAGCCGTTTGAGAAGTTTTCCTTGCAGAAGTAGAGCGGCGTCCCGGTGGTGTCGGCGGTCAGCTCGCAGGCGGCAAGGGACTGGCGGTATGCCAGGTTGGTCAGGTAACTGTAGTCCGCGCCGCCAGCCGCGGTCATGTCCGTGTCCAGCTGTTTGTCGTAAGCCAGCCCGCGCGCGTCCAGCTGCGCGTACTGCTGCTCGGCCTGGTCGAGCATCGCGGCCACGGTCTGCTTGTTGCGCTGCCACCAGGGGTGGAGCCGCTGGTTCAGGTACTCGATCGCGAAATTGTCGGTGTAGCTCACCAGCACATGCTGTGAAGCCTCCGTCGCCCCAACCGACCCGAGGTGAACGACGGCATTCAGGTGCGCCCCGTATTCCCGCGCGCTCGCCGGGAACTCGAGTGAGTCCGGTTCGGTCAGCGTTCCGTCTTTCACGAACGCATTCCAGGCCTTCTCGATCTGATCATGCGCCACCAGCGCCGTCGCGCCATGCTCGGCGTTCGGGACGGCAAGGTGGAAGTAGCCCCAGTCGATACGCAGGTTGTCGCCGCTTTTATCGAGAACCCGCTGGTCGCGCGAGCCCACGTTCAGCACGTCCAGAGTCCCGGTTCGCGACCGACCCCAGGTCACCGCGTCCGTGCCCCGGTCCACCGCGATCTCAGGGTTCACGTCCAGCAGCGCATCCACCGTGTGCGGCGCCCCATCGGTCGAGCGCGCCGTCCAGGTCAGGTAGGTCACGGGCCGCGAAAGCAGGTCCAAATCCTGCGGGAATGCAGGGGTGAAAAAGCTCAGGTCCAGCGAGATGCCCGCGCCTTGAAAGGTGTAGAGAGTGTGGGTCGCTTCGACGCGCAACGCGGTCTGCGGAAGCGCGGCCATTGTGTCCGGGGAGTCGCCCATGATGCGGAAAGGTTTTCCGTCAATGCGCACGAAACTGGTAAAAGCCTGCTGCGAGCCGGTCCAGTGGCGGGTGGAGCTGTCGGTCAACTTGTCCGTTTCGGACCATACCGAAAAGTACGGGTTGTGCGTGATGAGCGGCACCGCCGGCGGACGGTGTTGCGGTGCTTGCTGGGCTTGGGAGAAGCCGGTGCAGGCAAAGGAGCAGCAAAGCAGGAGGGCGCGCGAGAAAGGTGTGCTCATTGCGCCCCCATTCTACGAACTTTTATCTCCGCGTGGAGACGCAAATTGCGCACTGGCAGTTCCGTCGCAGGTAGTCCCAGGAGTAAATGCCGCTGGAGTGCCCGTCATTCCAGTGGAACGAAATGGCGTAACGGCCCACCTGCTGGGCTGTATCCGGACGGGGAGCGGCTTTGTACATGGGCAGCAGCGCCGCGGGCTCAGGCGGAGCGATGCCGAGCGGGCGATTGGCTTTTTCACGCTCGTCCTGGCAGGTGGCGCAGGGGCAGGCGTGGCGCAGCCAAGGGAAACCCCAGCGGCTCCGGTGGCCATCGCGCCAGTCGATCTCAACGCCCGTGCCTTCGGTTTTGAGGACGCGCACCTTGACGGGCTCGGTCGCCGCGCGGGGCAGCTCGGCGTGCGCGGCATCCTCGCGCGCGGCCTGCTCGGGGGAGACGAGACGGAATCCTTCATGGCTCATGTAGCTAGCTTATCGGTTGCGGTAGAAGAAGTATCCGGCCATGCCGAAGCCGATCGCCGTAACTGTCGCCCGCACCAGCCGCGCGTCGAGCCGCCGCGCGCTCCGGCCGCCTATATAGCCGCCGATCGCGCCGGTGACCATCATTAGGAGGCAGTACTGCCACAGCACCTGCCCCGTTACGATGAACAAAAGGACCGCCACGCCATTCGCGATGGTCGTGGTGACCACCTTGAGCGCGTTGATCTGGTTGATGTTCTCGATCCCGAACACCGCCAGCAGGCTCATGACCAGGAAGCCCGCCCCCGCGCCGAAGTAGCCGATATAGAGCGTGACTACAACCATGCCGGCGATTAGGGGCAGCAGCAACGGCTTTTGCGCGACCTCTTCAGGCGCAGGCTCGCGCTTGCCCCGCGCACGCGCCTGGAGCCAGCGCGAAATGGGCGTGGATACGGCGAAGAGGCTCGCAGAGCCGAGTAGCAGCCACGGCACAAGCCGGAGGAACGTAGCCTGCCCGGTGTGGAGCAGCACCAACCCGCCGGCTATACCGCCTACCGCCGCCGCCGCACCGAGCGGGAATACGAGGTGCCGGTTGTGCTTGAGATCCTGCCAGTACGCCGCGATGGACGTGAACTGCCCCGGCCACAGCGCGACCGTGTTGGTGGCGTTGGCCTCAATCGGCGGCACCCCGAGGTTGAGCAGGGCGGGGAAGGAGAGAAACGACCCGCCGCCCGCGACCGCGTTCAAGAGGCCCGCGAGGAAAGAGGCGAGACAAAGCCAGAGCGTGCGCGGGGAGAGTGACAGGCTCTGACTTATTGAGTGAACATCAGCCGCCAAGGAGCGTGCCGGTCGGCGTGTTCTGCGCTTTTGCCTGAGCAATTGCCTTCGGCAGTTCTAACCATGGTGTGAGGCCAACGTGCATCATGAAGAAACTGTTTACGGTAAGGTTTTCGCGAGTTACCGCGTCCGTAAGCTCTGTCACCGTCTGAGGATAAAAAAGCGAGCCATCGTCGTTTTGCTGAAACGGGTCGCTTCCATAAAGCAGCTTATGTTCGGGAAAGTAAACCATCATCTGCCGTTCGCTCGTTTCTCCCCTGAGCGGATAAATTTCCATGCGATTCGGTCCACTTCCCAAAGTGGTTTTCTCATGGATCAGGTGGAAATCGGGAAGTTTCGGCGCCCTCGCCAGAGCATCCGGCTTTGCTGTGCGCTTTTCCGCGATAACCCTTTCCAGTATCGGGCGGTTAAGGTCTAAAGCGTAGATGGGAATACCTTTCGCGACGAACTCGCGGATACCGGCCAGGTGAGGCCAGGAGTCCGATGTAGTGATGACGGCTTTAATCCGCTGACCAGGAAAGCGGCGCTGCGCCTCGGCAATCACCAGAGCAGAATAGCCGGAGGAAATAGGAGACTCAAGAATGACGATGCCGTCCTTCTGCCGTACAAAGGTCGCGTTCCACGATCCCGGGATTAGGACGATACCCGGTGCCAGCTCTTTGGCCGGCGCCTTAGGATTGCCCAAAGGACGCTTTTCAAGATCGTTGGGTGGGGCGTGTGGATCGAACTTGGCGCGAATGGTGTCCGGGATTGCGAGCTTGGCTTCATCTAAAGGCGCATCAATATCCAGCTTGCGAATGACAAGCATCTTGTCGGGTAGATTGTTATTCTCGATGTTCCATTGCATGGGAAAGTGAATGCCGCCCTTGGCCAGCCACCAAAAACTGTAATAAGTGCGCATCGTCACGTCGCCCAGAAAATTCCAATACGAACTCCTTGCCAATGGCCCTGAGTAATCTACAGCAGTAGGTAGGAGGGTATACGCGTTGAGGTAAATACGCACGGGCGCGTCATCCAAACTGAAAGCAACTATCTTCTGAGAAACCGATTGCAGGACTATATCGGCTTCCATGTGAACGTCACCTGCATCGAGCGCGGTAAGCAGTACGCGCTCCGGACTTAAAGCGATCCGCTCCCGGGTAAGTTGGACTTGCTGCGGTGTACCTGCAGCCTGCTGTTCGCCAGCCAGCCGCATCGAGACATCCTTATCCACTACAGAACCGGTCTTCGACTTGAAAACTGGATATACCTCCGCTTCGGTGACATTGCGATAGCGCTGGTTTGTGAAGTCGTCCATTTCTGAAAATGTATCGAACTCGGTGATGTATGGTCCTTCCGGACGCTCAGATTCTTCCAGCTCATTCCGGTACCCCGATGCCTCGAATTGCACACTGTGTAAGGCTCGCAACTTCGCTTCGCCGCCCTGTGCTTCAAGAGCCTGATGCAATAACGCCATGGCTGGTTGATCGATGGCATGTGCCGGGACAGCAAGGCAGGATGAAGCAAGGAGCAGGGTCGCAAAACAGGGCCGCATGGAGACTTCCTTCAAGGAGAATGTCGAGCGTGCGGCCAGTATAGGGGACGCTATGCAGCTGTTGGTAAACTCTTCGCCATGACGAGGTTCTTAACGATTAAGACAACACCGCGCTCGGCTTCGCCTTCCGCGGCCGGCCAACTTTGGCCCCGTTCGAGCGCGGGGCGGCCTGCTTGCGCTCGATGAGGGGGGCCCCGCCCCTGCGACGGAGCGCTTTCATCCAGAGCCGGTTGCCGTAGGAGCCTTCGAGCAGTCCCTGTACGCTGAACGAAACGCCGAGCGAAGGCCAGTCCATGCCCGTCCCCCGGCCCAGCATCTCGAACTCGCGCAACTGCGTGGGGGAGGCGAAGGCGAGGCCTTGAATGTCGTCCAGCGGCAGCTCGACCCGGCGCCCGTCGGACATACGGAGGATCATGACACGGCGCTGGAGGATAAAGTCGACGAATTCGGCGTAAGCGGGCTCGGGCGCATTGCCCTACTTTGCGAACCAAACCTCGATGTCCGCGTCGTGGCGGGCGGCGGTTTGGGCATCTACTTTGTCAGCCATGGATGCTCCTCCGGAAAGCGTTAAGCTCGGTGGCGTTCAGATGAGCCAAGTCCAGCATATAGCGAATGTCGCTCGCGCCTGCGCTGGGAGAAACGGCGTCGTCGCGGATCGCCACTCGGACCGTTCCATCCGGAAGTAATTCGATGGTTGCCTGGCAACCTGCATAGAACGCATGCACATGCGGCGAATGGTCGTGCGACTAGCACTGAAATCTAACCCCCCTCGTACCGCTTGGAACCCATAAGCTAACGATAACCGAACCGCCGATGCGCGAGGTTACCCCGCCAGCACCGGCGTAGCCGCCAGCAGCGCCCGCGTGTACGGGTGCTTGGGCGCGGCGATCAACTCTGCTGTCGGTCCGTACTCCAGCAGCTTGCCTTTTTCGAGCACCGCAATCTCGTCGGCCAGATACCGCACCAGCGGCATGGAGTGCGTGATGAACAGGTAGGTGAGCGCGAACTCGCGTTGGAGCGAGCGCAGGAGATTGACCACCTGCGCCCCCACGCTCACGTCGAGCGCAGAAACCGGCTCGTCGAGGACGAGAACCTCAGGACGTAAAGCCAAGGCGCGGGCAATGTTGATGCGCTGGCGCTGGCCGCCGGAGAACTCGTGCGGGTAGCGGGCGAGAGCGGAAGCGTCGAGGCCGACAGTACGGAGCAGTTCTGCGGTCGTGCTTTCGAGAGCAGCCCGGGTGCGAGCGGCCTCGTGCTTATGGATCTGGAACGGCTCGGCGAGGATTTCGCGCACGCGCATACGTGGGTTCAGCGCGGCGTAGGGATCTTGGAAGACAGGCTGCATGCGGCGGCGCAGCTTTCGCATCGCGCCCGCCGAGGCTCGAAGAATCGACTCGCCCTCAAACAGGACATCGCCGCCGGTGGGTGGAATCAGCCCAAGCGCGATGCGGGCCAGGGTGCTTTTGCCTGAGCCCGACTCGCCGACCAGCCCCAGCGTTTCGCCGCGCCGGAGCGAGAGTGACACGTCGTCGACCACGGTCGTCGTGCCGCCCTCGCCCGCGCGCGGGTAAGCCTTGCTCACACGTCGCAACTCCAGAAGAACGGCCATCTCCGTTCAGCCTAGCAGGGGTATGGCAAGCGAAGATCACCCGTGAAAGCAGCGCGTCACTCGCTTTGTGCGCAGGAGCTTGCCTCTTCTTCTACCCGCGCGGTACAGTTACGTCGTTTGTTCCCCCGAAACTCACTGGAGAAACGCAAATGCCGCAACTGTCCCGCCGCAACCTTCTCGCCCTCGGCTCCGCTTCCGTCGCCTCGCTCGCGCTGCCTGTTGGGTTCGCCTCAAACACCGCCCAGGCGCAAGCTACACCTGGAGGCCTGGCCAACCAGGCCCAAGCCCTGCTCACCTCCGTCAACAATGGCTTCACCTTTCAGAACCGCATGATGGACGCCTACGCCACGGGCTCGACCGTGCGGCTGACCCAGAGCTACAGCGATGAAGCAGTGGGCGCGACGGCCTTTACCTATGACAATGCGGTAGCGATCCACGCATACCTCGCCGCGGGCGACACGGACGATATCGCTCGAGCCGAAATCCTCGGCCTGGGGCTGCTCTACGCACAGACGAACAACTTCCCCATCGCCGACGGGCGGTTTGCGCAAGCCTACTTTGTCAATAAGCCGAGCGCGGATGGCGCCTACATCACCCCAGCGGCTGCGCCCTTCTATTTTTACGGGTCAGCTGTCGGCGACCAGGCTTGGCCTGGCATGGCGCTTGCGCAGCTGTACCGCCGCACAGGCAACAGCCGGTATCTCGCGGGAGCGATTGCTGTCGGAAACTGGATCGTCCGCAATACCTACGACACCCGCGGCCCGGGCGGCTACCGGTTCGGCACGGTCATTAACCAATTCAATCAGTCGCAGCCGTCAACGAACGGCAAATCGACCGAGCACAACATCGACACCTACGCGTTTTTCACCATGCTGAGCCAACTCACGCAGGGCGGCAACGCGGAGAACGGCGCAAGCTGGTCCTCACTCGCGGCGCATGCCCTGGCTTTTGTGCAAGCGATGTACAACGCCGCCGGACCGTACTACTACACGGGCACACTAGGCGATCAGGTCACGATCAACATCGCGCCCATCCCGGAGGACACGCAAACCTGGTCCTTCCTCGCGCTGCTCAACCCGGCGACGCAGGGGACCATCGACTGGGCGCTCCGGAATCTTGTCACGACGGATACAGCGAGCGCGCCGCACTCGTCATTGACGGGCAGCCAGGCGATCCGCGGGCTGGTGTTCGACACCGCGAGCCTGAGCCCGACCGTGCCGAATGCCGACCCCCACGCAGTCTGGCTCGAAGGTACGGGCCACACTGCTACAGCGCTCGTGGCGCGAGCGCTTCGCGGGGGCGAGGGACTCGGGGCCATCTACAGTGACCTGACCCAAGCCTTGGGTTTGCTGAACCAGTGCGCGCTCGCGCAGTCGGCTTTGGGTGCGGGCAAGACCGTAGGCGGCAAGGCGATCCCTGCCGGACTGGGTCTGGTGGCGGCCACCAGCGTGCTCGACACAGGCTTCGGCTACACCTATGGGCCTTCGCTGCACATCGGCGCGACCGGCTGGTACCTGATCGCGGCGCTTGCGGCAAATCCGTTCCAGCTCGGCTACCGCGTGGTCGGCTAGCGGCGCAAACCGGGGGCGCTCTCCGCGAGCGCTCCCTACAACTCCAGGATGCGGCCCGGGTGCAGGCGGGAACGCAGCAGGTCCTTGAATCCGATGAAATTGCCTTGAAGCCGGCCGTGCCGGTCCACGTACGATTCGGGAGCGAGGCTGCGCACCACATTTGCCGTGAAATTCTTTGCGATGCTTTGCACCGCCCTGCGAAATGGAAACGTTCCCTTACGCCACAAGTACACAGGGTTTGCCACCTGCGAGTAGCCGAAACGCCGGCCCGAGGTTTTACCCACCTTGGCGCCGAGATGGATGCCCTGCGTGCCGTCCAATTCGACGACCGAGCCGTACCGCATCATGCGGCGCGAAAAGTCGATGTCCTCGTACCAGGCGTAGCCGGGCATTTGCTCGTCGAAGCGGACGTTGTGCTCCTGCACGGTTGCGAGGCGGAACATCATATTGCAGCCATCGGTATTGAAGGCGGCGCGGGGCGGTTTTGCGGCCAGGGATGGAACCGAGGCGATGCCGCCGAGCACGCCACGGGCGAACTCGACCGTATAACCAGGCCCGGTCGCGCCATTGTGCAAGACCTTCCCCGTCAGACCCACTATCTTCGGATCGCGGGCAAACACTTCCACGGCACGTTGGAGGTACTCGCGGTGCGCGAAGAAGTCGTCATCCTGGATAAAGATCAGGTCGAACCGATCGCCGGCGGCCTCAAGCAGGTGGTTGCGCTGCGCGCAGGAGCCACCGGACCGCGTGCCCTGGATAAAGCGCACCTGCGGGAACCGCTCCGGTGCGTCTTCGATGTCCGAAGGCTCGTAGTAGACGACGAAAATAGCGTCCGGCACACGCGTTTGCTGCGCGAGGTCGGTGAGAGTTTCCCGCAGGATGGCTGCGCGGCCGCGCGTAGGAATGCCGAGGGCGAGCGTCAATGGGCGCGATTGCCGGCCCTGCAATTCGAGGGTAGGAGAGGGTGTCATGGGGATGTCCCTTTGCTGGTTCTCAAGTGTCTGCCGGATTGGCGTATTGCGCAATCGGTTGCGGTGCATCACCGGCACAGGGCCCATTCTGCCATGGGTAGGCCTGGAAACAAACCGGATGTGTCCTGGATCGAAACGCCTCGATTCCGTGCAGGCTGCCGGTCCTGTTTCGGGCGCCCCTAAACCGGCTCCTAGGCCGGCTCCGCAACTCCAGATCCTGTGGGGCAAAGCGGCAACAGCGGGCACCCAGGGCAGTGCCCTTCCCAGTCCACGCTGGTACACCGCAGCTGCCCGTGTCGCTTGAGCAGGTCATGCATACCGGTGAGCCGCGGGGGCGGCCAGCGCGGCTCCGGCATCAGGTTCAACAGGACTTTCTCGGTCTGCCCGGCTGTCGTGCTTCTGCTTACAAACCCGAGCCGCTGGGCGATCCGGTGGTGGTGGCCGTCGATCGCCAGCGCCCGCAGACGCAGGGAGGAGTGGTTGGCGACGGCCGCCGACCCGCGCGCACCGACACCCTCAAAGGTTTCAAGCCAGCGCCGGACTCGCTCGACCGGCTGCCCTTCAAAAAAGTCGAGCGAAAGCACACCCCCATTTTGCCGCGTAATCCGCCGCAAGGCTGCTTGCAGGGCGGCCGCTTTGCGATCGGGGAAAGTAACCGGCGCGAGCAGGTGCAAAACCTCGGCGGCAGGCGCATCGCGGAGACTGCGCCAGTCGCCCAGAGCCGCCCCATACTTCAGTTCCAAAGCGGCGAGCACAGCAAGCGATACCTCGGTGCGTGTCCGCGCGGAGATCAGGACATAAACGAGTTCTTTCAGCGGATCCCAGAATGGACGCTCCTTCGGCGGCCCGTCACGCGCGAGCAAACGCTCCTCGATTGACGCGAGCTTAGCTTCGCCTGCCGCACGTTCCCCTTCTTCCGCATGTCGCTCTTCATCTTCGAAAAGCGAAGGCGTCTTTACAGCTTCCATGGAGAATAGGACGCGCCCTGCCGTCCATGAGGATAGCCATGTGCGCTTACTCTACCTCGTTCAACTTAACGTGCCCTGCCGGCACCGTGAAAGTCTTGAGCACGACCAGGTCCGCCACCGGTTCCCGGATGGTGGTGACGGCCTTGAACTCGCAGGTAAGCTGGGCGGGTGTCAGCGTCAGTACCGCATAGCCGTGCGTCGACGAGTCCCAGTACTTGATGTGCGGGTTGAGTCCGCGGATCAAAGGATCGAGCAGATTCGGCGGCACGCCGAAGCCTTTCGCCGGCACGGGCGAGCTCGGCAGGTGCACGGCCGACTCAATCTCCTCGGCGAAATTGGCCGAGGTGAGCGAGCCGACCATCAGCTCCACACCCACCGGCGAGGAGAAGATGTTGTCGAAGTTGGGCCGCAGATACCCGGCGACAAAAGTGTGAAGATCACCCGTGAGCGCGACCAGGTTTTTCACGCCTGCATGGCCAAAGGTGTTCAGCAACGCCTTGCGCTCTTCGCCGTAGCCGTCCCATTGGTCCAGGTCGACGTACACGGCGGTCGCTTTCAGCTGCATCAGCATGACCTCATTGGCCCACAGCTTCCAGGTCGCCTGCGAACCGACAATCTGGTTGGTGAACCACTGCTTTTGTGCCGCGCCCAGCATGGTGCGGTTTGGGTCGAGGATCGCCGGGCAGCCGACGGTGAAGTAGCGCTGACCGAACTGGTTTGAGCCGCAGGGCGGCCCGTCGCGGTATAACCGCTCATCGGTGATGACAAGGTCGGCGAGCTTGCCGAGGGAGAGCTTACGGTACACCTGGATCGAGTCTTCCCAGCTTTTGGTTGGGTCGAAGGCCACATCGGCCAGCCCATACTCGCTCCAGGCCTGGTTGGCCGCCTGGCGCAGCGCAGGTTGGGGCGTTGCGGCGGTATTCGGCGTTGGGTTGTTGTCCGGATGGAAATCCTGATGGCAGTCGTTCGCGAACTCGTGATCGTCCCAAAGCTGGATATACGAAAACCGTTCGTGCACGGCCTGCTGGCTGGGGTCAGTCTTGTAGACCTTGTACAGGTGACGGTAGTCGTCCACGTTCGCCGGCACGGTCGTGCTGCCGCTCGGGAAAGGGGGCACCGTGCGGGCCGGATTGTTTTGAAAGCTGCTGGAGGTAATCGTTTCGTAGATGTAGTCGCCAAGGTGGAGCACCCAGTCGACCGACTCGTTCGCCAGATGCGCGAGCGCGGTATAGAAGCCGTTGCCGTAATCCTGGCAAACGACATAGCCGAGCTTGAGCTGGGAAACGTCGGCTCCCGGCGCGGGTAGGGTTTTGAACTGCCCGGTACGGCTGGCAATTCCGTTGTAGATAAATCGATAAAAGTAGCCCGTGTAGGGCAGCAAAGAGCCTGCGCTGACCGGCAGCTTGATCGTGTTGTCTTTGTTCGGATCGAGTGTTGCCACGCCATTAGCAAGGATGGAGGCCGCCGTGAATGTTGCGTCACGTGCGATCTGCCAGGCTACGAGCTCCGCATAGGGGCCGCCCTGCTGCGAAGGATCGACGCGGGTCCACAGGACGACACCATTGGGCCGGGGATCGCCCGAGCCGACACTCTGGGGGAAGACCGCAGCCTGAGTCGCGGCTGTTTGCGCGGCGTCTACGGTGAACAAAGCAGTAACATCCGCTTGGGAAAGTCCGGCGTCCGCCGCGGTTTGGAGGAACGGCACGGCATTCTGATAGCTGCCCGTCTGTGCGAAAAGCTGCTGAGGACTGGTGGCCCAGGCAAGTGAGCCGGTAGCTGCAATGGTTTTCATAAAGGAACGGCGGTCCATGATGGGGGAGTTCTCCTGGCAGAATGCCGGGCGCATTCGCGCCAAATCGGCATGCCCATTGAACCGCGCAAGTATGAAAGGAGGATGAAACAAAGATGGAGCCTTTTCAAGGCACGCATCCATCGTTTGTACGCCGAATCGAAAAACGTAGAGGGTGCAAAGCGCTATGCAGACCCTGAAGGCTGTCGTCGTTCATCGGGCAGGCGGACCGGATGTGCCTAACATCGAGAATCTTCCTGCTCCACAAGCCCGGACGGGTGTGCATTGCTAGGGGTTGACTTGGCCTCTGGTTTCAAGCCTCATACCGAATTCGGCTCCCTTACGGTGGCCTCCAAACCGCAGGTTCAGGAAGTTGAGCACGGGACGCTCCGCGTAAAGGTGAAGCAGGATGCTGACGACGATCGTCAAAGACACGCCGATCAGGCCGCCCACCAACTCCCCTGCTCTCAAGAATGGAAGATGGGGGCCTCCAATGCGAGAAAGCATGTACTCGCAGTAAGGGTGAATCAGATAGAGCACGTAACTGGCATCGCCCACCAAAATCAGCTTTGCCGCCCGTGTGTCCCAGCCTCCCTGGGACAGAAGGCTGGTGCCCAACACGGCTGCGAAGGCGAGGAGGTTGTAGAGATAACCTTCAAAGGTGTAGCCCATTGCCGGTCGGTACAACTGAATCAGACTGAGAGCGACGATCGCGCCGATGACCAGGAGAAGGGAAAGAACGCGGAAACGACGGGCCTGTGAAGAGCTGACCTTCTTCGCGGCATAGTAGGCCAAGACACCCAGGGGAAATTCGCGTACATAATTCGTGCCTACGAAATAGCTCCACAGCGACGGTTTCATGAACAAAATTGCTGCATAATGCAAGCCGAGAAGCAACATGCATGCGTAGAAGATCGGCCTACGCAGGCGCAGCGAGAGTACGAGCGCAATGATCAGGTAAAACAGCATTTCGTAGTTCAAGCTCCAACCCACGAACAGGATGGGACGGACAAGCCCGTTTTCCTTGACGAATGGGATAAAGAACAAACTCTTGATCAGTTCCGGCAGGTTTGCACGTGTGCTTTCCAACAGTTGGGGAAAGAAAGCCGCAAAAGCAAACAAAAGGATCGTAAGAGTCCAGTATGGAGGCAGAATGCGGATCAAACGGCGTCTCAAGAAAAAGCGCGTATCTTTTTCGCAGATGCGGGCCATGATGTATCCGCTGAGCACGAAAAAAAGGTCGACGCCGTAAGACCCTACGGCGTGCCTCCAGGGATAAACGTAGCCGGTGTGGAAAAAGGCGACGATCGTGGCTGCGAATGCGCGCAGTGCCTGGAGATTGTTGATCTTCGTGGCACCGCTTGCCGGTGCAGCCGTCTCGTTTCCGCCGGTCAACTGCAATCCTTTCTGCAAATAGCCCTGCTCCAGCCGGCTGGATAGAGCAGGAAAAGGCGATCCTGACTCCTCATGAGCGCAGGCCAGGCAAACTAGATATCCAGGTTTTTTACATCAAGCGCGTTATCTTCGATGAACTTTCTTCGCGACTCCACGTCCTCCCCCATCAGAGTCGTAAAAATCGTCTCGGTTTCTGCTATGTCCTCGAGCTTGACCGAGACCAGCGTCCGGCGAGCGGGATCCATGGTGGTTTCCCAGAGCTGGGGCGCGGTCATCTCGCCCAGGCCCTTGTAACGCTGCACCTGATATTCCTTGCGGCCCTGATCGATGACGTACTCAAACAGCTCTGCCGGGGTACGCTTCGCGACCGGCTCATGCGAGGTCCGGCCGGCGCGCTTGGGCGCGGGGCGGCCTGCCTCAGCCTCGCCTGTTGTTTCCGTATCCGTGTCTTCCGGATCAGGCTCGGGCGCCGCGGCGGCTTTGTTCGCGTACTCAACTGTGAAGGGTGCCTCGAGCTGCTCGCGCATCGCGAGATACTTGGTCATCATCTGTCGGTATTCGGGCGTGGAGGCCAGGGCGAAGTCGACCTTGCGTCGTGCGCCCTGTGCGTCCAGGTAGTTGACCGACCAGGTCTGATGCTCCTCATCGAGCGCCGGTGCGTGCACCGCTTTGAATTGGTAGTTCGGCGCCAGCTTTTCGAGCCCTGCGTAAATGGCCTGAAGCTTTTCCGGCTGCTCAAAATCAGCGCGGCGCATCAATTGCTGCTCGGCAAGCAGAGTGACTACCTCGTCATTGCGGACACGCCGATTGACCTTGTCGAAAAAGCCCAGGTACTCATTGAGCTGGCCCATGAACCGGGTCAGCGCCGGGCCTTCCAGCTGGCCTTTGGCTGAGCCGTCCTCTTGGACTCCGTACTTGACGACCATGCCTTCGGAGGCGCGCTTAACCATTACCTGCACAAATTCGCGGTCGTCCTTGATGTACTGCTCGAACTTGCCCTTCTTTATCCTGTACAGCGGCGGCTGCGCGATAAACACATGCCCACGCTTGATCAACTCCTGCATGTGCCGGAAAAAGAACGTCAGCAAGAGCGTCCGGATGTGCGAGCCGTCCACGTCCGCGTCCGTCATCAGGATGATTTTGCCGTAGCGCAGCTTGGAGGGGTCAAAGTCGTCCTTGCCGATCCCGCAGCCAAGCGCTGTGATCATGGCGCGAATTTCTTCGTGGCCCAGCATTTTGTCGTAGCGGGCCTTTTCGACGTTGAGGATTTTGCCCTTAAGCGGCAGAATGGCCTGGAACTTGCGGTCTCGCCCTTGTCGGGAGGTGCCACCGGCCGACTCGCCCTCGACCAAGTACAGCTCGCACCGGTCCGGGTTGCGCTCCGAGCAATCGGAAAGCTTGCCCGGCAGCCCGCCCCCGTCGAGCGCGCCCTTGCGCCGGGTTAGGTCGCGCGCTTTCCGTGCCGCTTCCCGCGCGCGCGAGGCGTCGATGGCCTTGTTGATGATCCGCTTCGCGATCGGCGGATTCTGCTCCAGGAACATCGCCAGCTTCTCATTCACCAGTGCCTGCACCGTCCCGGCGATGTCCGAGTTCAACTTACCCTTGGTCTGACCCTCGAACTGCGGCTGCGACAGCTTCACGCTGACAACGGCAACCAGACCCTCGCGGACGTCATCGCCCGAGAGGTTCTCTTTCATGTCCTTAAACAAGCCAAGCGACTGCCCGGCGGCGTTGATGGTGCGGGTCAGGCCCGTCCGGAAACCGGACAGGTG
Source organism: uncultured Acidobacteriaceae bacterium (assembly GCA_964247895.1). GTDB lineage: Bacteria > Acidobacteriota > Terriglobia > Terriglobales > Acidobacteriaceae > EB88. The sequence goes on along the minus strand of CAXTWG010000004.1, from coordinate 41,088 downwards.
TGAGCCTCCATCGACGGTGTTGATGTTGTTGGCGAAGGTAAAGACTGTTTCCGAGTAGGCGTCGTTATACTGGAGCGCGATCTCCATGTCGACGCCTTCTCGGAGCGCTTCCATCAGAATCGGCTGCTCGTGGAGCACAGCCTTGCCTTTGTTGATGTGCCGGATAAACTCGGCGATCCCGCCCGCGTATTTAAACTCCGTCCGCTTAGGCTCGCCGGTCTTGGGGTCGAGCGTGCGCTCATCGGTAAGCGTAATTGCCAGGCCTTTGTTCAGGAAGGCGAGCTCGCGCAGCCTTTGGGCCAATGTGTCGTAATTGTACTCGGTCGCCGTGAAGATGCTCCGGTCGGGAAGGAAGTGGACCTTGGTACCCCGGCGCTTCGATGTCCCAGCCTGACGCAGCAACGAAATGGGCGCGCCTTTGGAGTAGTCCTGCTCCCAGGTGTGACCATCGCGCCAGATTTCGACGTCGAATGCCTCCGAAAGGGCGTTCACGCAAGATACGCCGACGCCGTGAAGCCCCCCAGAAACCTTATACGTGGAAGCGTCGAACTTGCCGCCGGCATGGAGCTTTGTCAAAACCACCTGCACTGCCGGCATCCGCTCGCCGTTATCGAGCGTCTTCATATCAACCGGTATGCCGCGGCCGTCGTCGGACACGGTGATGGAATTGTCGACGTGGATCACGACATCCACATGCTTCGCATAGCCTGCCAGTGCTTCGTCGACCGAGTTGTCGACAACCTCATACACCAGGTGGTGCAGTCCCTGCTCGCCCGTCGAGCCGATGTACATGGCGGGGCGCAGGCGAACCGCCTCCAGCCCTTCGAGGACTTTAATGTTCTCGCTGGTGTACGTTCCTGGGACAGGCACGGCGGCTGAGGTGGGAAGAGTGCGATCGTTCAGCGACATTGAGCTCCAGTGCGGAAGGGAGCCGGGCGGCGGACCAGGACAGGTACGGTCCGCAGCAGCCGGGCTCTACGACCCCGCATACCTAATTTACCATCCGATTTCAGAACAAACGCTTTCCTTGGAAGTACCTCCAGGTGGTACTCCCGTAACGCCGTTTCGGGAAATTTGCATTCATGCTGCAATTCTTTCTTGCCGATACAATGGAAGACGGCTACTTTGGGTCGGACAGGCAAACTTCTTCGGTGCGAAGAGGGTCGCCTGCCAAAACCCGAAACGCTTCACTCACTTCGATCACTCCTGGAGATGCCAGAATGAAGAAGTCCGTCCGCATGTTCGCTATGTTCGTCTTTGCCGCAGGTGTGTTTGCGGTTTCCTCAAGTTTCGCCTCGGCTGTTCCCGGTCTGCCGCGCTGGGCCACCGTAGCCGCCAATGCCTCGGCTGTTCCCGGTCTGCCGCGCTGGGCCACCGTATAGGGCAGGGGTTTAAAGCGAAGATTACTTTGGAAAGATGTTCTGTGAGTCTCGAACTCACGGATAAAATTATTGAGAGTTGCCTTGGACCTGATGCGCATTACCGACGTTTTGAGCAAGATGGAGCCAATCATGTGGCTCCTAGTCTTGCTTGCATTGCTAGTCGGGGCGAAACGAAAGTACGGTAACGATCAAAGTAGAGAACGGAACGGCAAATATGATGAGGTGCCACCCAACTACAGTGCTTTGAATGTTTTTGCCGCCACTAAGTTTTTGATCTCGTTGATTTATCTAATATTAGAGGATCGTATTTCGTTGTTTGGGTTGAGCCCTAATGCGGTTAAACTCACGTATACCTTTTTATTCTGGTCGTTGTACTTTGCTTCTACTGTTTGCGTTTTCTTTGTAATGGCTGCCCTGCTCAAGAGAAGTTTGCAACCGCTTCCAGGATTCTCAAGCGCTGCGCTTATTCTATTTCGCTGGGCTTCCATTATCGCACTACTGATTGCTCTTACTGCTCATATTCCTGTTTTTGGGGTAGGCAATTGGCGTGTCATGATGGACGAGGTAGATATCTCATTTCTGTTATGTGTTTGTGCTTTTGAGATATCTCTTCTGGTGCTTTTAATCGGTCAGATCCAACAACTGGGAATGTGCCTAATGAGCCGCCCAGTCGGTATTGCATTTGGGCTTGCTGTACTTGGTGTAGCAGATCTGATTTCTGCACTCACGATCAGCATGCCCCCTCGAATAGTGAATATAGTAAATTTTTCCGGCGAGTGCGCTGCATTCTTTATTTCAACTCTATGGATATTTTACATCTGGCGACCGGAGCCGAAGCGTCTGCCTACGTCTCTTTCCCAAGCTTCCCGCCTCATGAAGTGGAACGAAATTGCTCTCAAGCTCGAGATTAACGGGAAACAGCCTGAGCATGTGCCTTTTATCGCCGGTGTAGAGGCAACTGTGGATGCGATCCTGGAAAAGTTCAAGGAGCGCGCCAGCTAGCATTCATTAAAGGCAAGCTACAGACAGCAAAGGAAAACGGCACCTGCGGGTGCCGTTTCTTTCGGCTGAAGCGGCGTTAATCCGCAGCCATTTCCTGTGCTGACGCGACGACAACCGGTTCTACCGCCACAAACCGCCCGGTCCGACCGCGGTCTACAAACTTGACCTTGCCGTCGATCTTTGCAAACAGGGTGTCATCGCTGCCAATGCCCACATTCGTTCCCGGCTTCAAACGCGTGCCGCGCTGCCGCACAATGATGGAGCCGCCGGTGACGAACTCGCCGCCGAATGCCTTGACGCCCAGTCGCTGTGCGTTCGAGTCGCGGCCGTTTTTCGAACTTCCCAGTCCCTTTTTATGTGCCATGGATGCCCCTTACGCCCCGGCCTGAGTTGTGAAGCTCTGGCCGTTTACCTGAATCTCGCTGATTTTGATCTGGGTGAAGCTTTGCCGGTGTCCTTGCAGCTTTTTGTACTGCTTTTTGCGCTTGTAATGGAAGACGAGAATCTTCTCGCCGCGGCCTTCGGCCACAACCGTCGCCAGCACTTTCGCGCCTTCGCCCGGCACGCTTACTTCTCCGGTTGAACCGGAAAATGCCAGCACGTCGCCAAATTCGACCGCGCCACTCTCATTGGCTTCGATCTTCTCCACTCTCAACACATCGCCCGGCGCAACGCGATATTGTTTGCCCCCGGTGCGGATCACTGCATACATACTGATTTCCTTTTCGCTGCCGCCCCTACCTGGGGATATGCCGCGCCCTGATCTGATCGGACAAGCGCGAACACATTCCCTGCAGTGAAACAGAAAACAACGTTTCAAGCTGCGAGCCTGGGACCGCACAGGCAGGGAAAGGCCGACCGTCGAACTTAACCAGTGTAGCGAGCCGTGTGCGCAAGGTCAATGCGCGCGTTCCGCTTCCTGGCACGCCGGCCAAACCGGCGGACCGTCCAGCTCTTCTCGGCTGACTGAAAAAGGTACACCGCCAGAATCGCGATCAATGGCTCGAACGGATGCCGGAATCGAGCATGGACGGTCACAAAGTAATACAGCAGCGGCAGCAGCAGAAAACATGCCGCGAACAGCCCGGAAGCAGGCACTCGGCGACGCAGGGCCAGTGCCGAACCAAGCAGTCCGGCAATCGAAGTGAACTGGAAGTTCAGGTTGCGCCCGTACTCGACCAGCGGCGAGTCGTCGGACGGATGCGGCACGGAAAACCAGAAGTAATAGAGCCGCTTGGCGCTGAGCCGGAAGAACCGCCCCCAATTCGCCCGGATGATCGCCTTGGCGCGGTCCCCGCGCATCCGGACATACGCGACTTCGCCCATCTCGCGATAAAGCCGCAACTGCCCGGAGCTTTCGCCCGGGTGGTTGTACTCCATAAGCAGCCCCACCGCGCCGGGCCCATTCCCCAGGTAGAGCTCCGCGCCGAAGTTGCCGCGCAGGGGAACCCAGTGCTGGAAGACGCGCCAGTTCCGCAGGCTCCAGGGTGCGATCAGCGCGAGGCAAAGCGCAGCCGCCAGAACAGCTTTGCCTGCCTGCCGGGGCCACGCCCGCCCTGCGCCTGCCAGCACCCACACACCCATCACCGGCAGCATGATGCAAACTTCGGGGTTGGAAAGCGCGATCAGGCCCCAAAGAATTCCGAACAAAGCCCACCGCCGCACGGTCTGGCCATTGCCCGGCGGATCCGTGGACTCGCCGACGCCGCGCATCCGCAGCGCCAATACCAGCACCCAGGAAAACAGAAAAGCGGTCAGCGTCATCTCCCAGATCCACTTGACCGCATACTGCATGGCCGCCGGGTACAGGGCCCAGATCCATGCCGACCACCGGGCGACATTTGCGTTGAAGCATCGCGCCGCGATCTCGTAAGTTGTCCGCACCACCCACGCGTTGAGCACGCAGTTGATCGCGAGCAGTACCCAGGCGGAAAACGCCGTGTACACCCCGAACAGCTTGAAAACACCCACAATCAGGAACGGGTAAGCCGGCGTAACCCAGGCAGTCGGCCCGGTGTGGCCGTGGAAAGGGTCCGCGTAGCCGTACCCGGTCACAAGCGCCCGCGCGATCCGCCCCATCTCCCACCCAAACCCGAAGTGCTCGCCGTAAGGCCGCACCCGCCACGTGTGCGCCAACGTCATATAGGCAATTCGGACAAACAGCGCGATCCAAAAGAAGGACCAGGGTGCGGCGAAACGGCGTTGGCCGGCAGCGGGGAGGGTAGGTGTAGCCACGCGACGATTCTACGGCGCGCCTAGCTTGCCGTTCGCGTTTGTAGGTCCACCTGCACAACATCGAAGGGCGTCGCCATCCCGCCGGCTTGGTGGTATTCAATCCGCAGCGTTAAGGGATCGGCGGTTAGGCGAAGAAATCCATAGTGCGTATCGTCGTAGTTTTCAAAAGTGAGCGTCGGGTCGATGACCATGGGCACGCGGATGGGGCCGCCCGGCATGGGGCGCATCCGGTTCAGCCCGTGGCCGCCGTTACCCGCCACTATGTAAGCAATGTTTGTCGCGCCGGAGGTGCCCGGGTTGAGTGTCCGGGTAAATCGCTGATAGTTGTGCGCGTGGCCTGAAAAGACCGCATGCGGCCAGAAGCCGGCGTTCTTCGAGGCGGTATCCAGGTCCTGCAACATGCGTGGCGAACCGCCATGTGTGGAGCCGCCTGTGTAGGGCGGATGATGCACGGCAACAATGACTGCGCCTGCAAATTTTTCAGTCCGGCACCGGGTGAAGGCTGCCTCAAGAAACGTGATTTGCGAATCATTCAACGCAGGCCGGGCACCCCCTTCGGTCGAGATCACGCCCGGGTCTTCCAGGACGTTGCTGTATACGACCAGGATGCGCACAAACGGCGCTTCAAGCGTGTAGAAAACGCCAGGCTGGATCATCGCAGTGCGGATAAGCTCGCCTGCCTCGGGTGTCACGATCGGCGTAGCCGAGCACAGGTTGCGCAGCCAAGCATCGAGCGTCGGCGCAGGGTCGCCGCGGTACACCACGCCATCGTGATTCCCGGCGACCCCGAGCATGGGTCCCTGATAGGTGCGCCACGGAGAATAAAATTGGTCGTAATAGTACTTCGCCTCGCCGAAGCTGTACACCCAATCGCCCAAGTGAAAGAAAAACGCTGGAATCGCATTTGCGGGCGAGCTCGCGAGGTCGGCTTGCGCCGCATCGGCGACCAGCGACTCGCTTCCCGGTCCAATCACGCTGCCCGTATCGCCGACGGAGTGAAACGCGATCTGCCCCGCTGCCTGGATCGCGGCTGCCTTCGCCGGTCCCAGGGTCGGGCCCCAAACTTCAGCCAGCGTGAGCACCGGTTCCACGCCACCGCGCGGAGTTGGGAACGGCACCACAAGTTTGCTGTCCACAAGGCCGTACAGTGTGTTGTCTGAGGGGTGCGGGACCTTGAAGCCGGAAGGATCCGGGCCGGGCTGCGGCTGGCCGAAGCCCGGCCCCTCCGGCGTGGGCAGCCCGGCGACGGGCGGGGCTGGCTTGGGTGCCGGTTTCGGGTGTTTCACGGGAGCTTTCCTGGGCATACGGGTCCTCGTTCGGCAGCCTACACCCATTCGACGAGTGGCGTATGAACGCGTTCGCAATCTGCAAGTTGGACTGCCAGCGAATTTACAAAACAGTAACTTAAGTGCTTGTCCGAGTGATTTTCCCGTGCGATGGTGTGAAGCACACGACAAGGAAGGCCGATAAGGAAGCTAAAACACAGGAGGCACACGCGCCATGATCTCGCCCACGCACCCTCTTCGCCGCATTTTTCATGAACTGGTACGTGAGTGTTTCCGCGATGCGCTGCCGCGCGGAGAAAGCGAGATCGCCGCCTATGTCGCCGATATGCTGACCGAGTTTTCCTCGACCGACAAACTATACCCCGTGTTCGACGACCAAGGCCGGCCAGTGCGCGAGATTGAAGCCATGCTGCGCGCCGCCGATCCTGTGCACGGCACTGCTGCCTCTTTCGATGTCGAGCGCCGGCTGCGCAAACACATCGGCGACTACCTCCTTTTCTCCTCCGGCATGGCGCCCCGCAACGCCGCGAGTCCGGAGCGGCTCCGGGCCATGGTGCGCACCGGCCAGGAAAGTTACTGGGTCGTTTCACAGTTCAACCTGTTTGAGTACGAGCGGGAAGCGCCCTTGTTTGCGCGTTTGAGCGCGTCATTCGAGCCCTGCATGCACGGACTGCGCGAGGTATATGCACGCCTGCAGCGGAGCGGGCCGCGGCTGCTGATGTAGCCTGATGGCATCGGAGGACTGTATGTTCGTCGGCATACAACCCGCTCTTACGCCTGCCTCTCTCACCTGGCAAGCGGCCCCTGAAGGGATTGCTTTGGGTAGCTCCTCTTGGACCGTAGATATTTCTCCTCTCTCAGCCTTACTGCTGCCGCAGCCCTATTGCAGTCGAAGGCCGCCAGCGCCCAGGACTCGCCCTCCGAGCTCGCACGGGCTCTCCCCAGCCTGCTGGCAGGCCCAAAAGCCGGCACCCAGCTCCCTCATCTCCCCGCGCCGCCCTCCGCTGGAGCCAGTGAGCGCCTCCTACCCGGCTTCAAGGCGCAGGATATCAAGACTAGCGAAGGGATCACGATTCGCACCCTTACCAGGGGCAATGGCCCGCCGCTCCTGCTTCTCCATGGCCATCCTGAAACCCATGTCACCTGGCACAAGATCGCGCCCACACTTGCCAAGCACTACACCGTCGTTCTCACCGATCTTCGCGGCTACGGCGACTCCGGCAAGCCCGAGGGCGGCCCCAACAGCGGGAACTACTCCTTCCGCGCCATGGGTCAGGATCAGATCGATGTCATGGCCCACCTCGGCTTTCCCAAATTTTTCGTCGCGGGGCACGACCGCGGTGGCCGTGTTGTTCATCGCATGTGCCTCGACCATCCGCAAGCCATTCAGAAGGCGGCCGTTCTCGACATTGCCCCCACCCTCACCATGTATGACAAAACCGACAAGGAGTTTGCCACTAGATACGTCTGGTGGTTCCTGCAGATCCAGCCCGCGCCCATGCCCGAGCACATCATCGGTCTGGACCCGGTGTACTACCTACGCGAGCACCTTGCCGTGCAGGGCAAGACCCCCGGCGCGGTCACGCCCGAGGCTATGGCGGAGTACATCCGCTGCTACTGCTGCCTGGGCACTATCCATGCCGTCTGCGAAGATTACCGCGCCGCCGCCGGCATCGATCTCGATCAGGACCGGGCGGACGACAAGGCCGGACGCAAAATTCAAGTTCCTTTGCTCGCTCTTTGGGGTGCCAAGGGCGTCGTTGGCCAACTCTTCGACGTTCTCGCCACCTGGCGGCCTAAAGCCGCCTCCTCAGTAAGCGGCAAAGCCCTCCCCTGCGGCCACCTCCTGCCGGAAGAGCAGCCCGAGGCCGTCCTGAGCAATTTTGAGAAGTTTTTCGTTTAAAAGCCGTCATCGTTTGATAAAACCTCGACGGCCCCATCTCAAGCCGTTTGAAGAAGGAGCGGATTTGGAGTGCGCAAGGAAGCTGGACGCTCCGTTCACGCTGAAAAGGATCGTGGGCCGACTTTCACTTGCAGCCCTCCTGAGCATCCCGGGGATCGCGCAAGCGCAGTCGCCGGAGAATGCGGACCCCACCGACACCCTGAGCGGCGGCAGCCGGAACCAGCACGACCCCACCCATCAGCCGCATTTATTCGGCGAGTGGGGCGGCAAACGCCCGGAGCTGCTGCGTAGGGGAATAAACCTCGATTTCCAGTACGAAAGCGACCTGCTCTGGAATGTCCGAAGCCCGCGCCCGACGCGCTCCACGGTTTTCGCGCGCGCGCGCGGCACGGTCGACATCGACTTCGCGAAGCTGACCGAGACGCCCGGCTGGAAGCTCCATGTCACAGCTTTGTGGCAGGGCGGCGGCAATCTCGGAACGTACCTGGGGCAGTTCGCCGGCCCAAGCGGCCTCGCGAGCGCGAACAGCTTCCGCCTCGATTCCTGGTGGGTCGAGAAGGCGCTCAGGCCGCGGCTGGTGTACTTGCGTGTGGGCCAGTTCGCCGCCGGAGACTTCTACGGCAGTCAGTTGTTTGGGCCGTCGTTTATCTTTGAGCCGCTCCAATACGCGCTTGACAATCTGACCGTCACGTATGAGACATCCGACCCACCCTCAACCTCCGCGGCCGAGCTTCGCCTGATTCCCACAAAGCACACCTACATTCGCTCCATGGTCTACGCGGCAGACCGTCTCCCGTATGCGCACAACCTGACCGGCTTCGTTCCCGATTTTCGCGGCGCTGCCTCCTGGGCATCCGAGATGGGCTGGTCGCCGGGCAAAAGCGCGTATACCCTCTCGCCGCAAGACAGCGTGGAGGACCGGCGAGGCTACGCCGGTCTGTACCAATTTGGGGCCGTTTACAATCCCGGCAAGTTCCGTTCCACGCGCGGCAGTGGTCAGGTGGGAGGCGATTTCCTTCTCTACGGCATTCTGAACCAGGCCGTCTATCGCACAACGCCGCACGGCGACCGCGGCGTCGATGTGACAGCGGGCGCGGACTGGAGCCCTTCGGACCGCAACCGGACCAATCAGGTGACCGACATCGGCATCCGGCTGAATGAGCCCTTGCCCACGAGGTTGCACAACACAATAGGGCTGGCTTGGGTCCGCACCGGCATCGGCGATGCAATCGTTTTTGCCGAGGGTGTCCGGCCTGCCAATACAGCGGAGCAAGGCCTGGAACTCAACCTTCTTCTCGAGCTTCCGCGGGGCATCCTCGTGCAGCCGGTCGCGCAATATTACCTGCATTCCGGAGGTAGCCGGGCGAACGCTTCCGTGTTTGGGCTGCACACCAAGGTCGACTTCTGAGGGCATCTATTTGCATGGCAGCCGATGATCCTCATGGGAGCAGCGGCGGCTCGCTTCGGGCGTAAGCAGGTAAGCTCGAGTCGGTCTTGAACCAGAGTTGGATTGAGGGTTGGGGAGGGTGAGAGTGGATGAATGTGGGCAGCCCCGAGCGCAGGCTTTACGCGGCAGCGTTTCTCTACACGGCCGTCGGCGGCTACCTTGACGCCTATTCCTACACGACGCACGCCCACGTCTTCGCCAACGCGCAAACCGGCAATATCGTGCTTCTCGGCATCGAGCTTGCCCACCGCAATCCCACCGATGCCCTAACCCATTTGCCGCCGATCCTTACCTTTATCGCGGGTGTCCTCGGGGTTCTCTGGGTCAAGGAGCGGCGAGATCTGAGCGCTGCCCAGCTCCGCACCATTGGCGCATGCATTGAGCTCACGGTGCTGATCCTGCTTTTCGCCATCGGCAAGCACACGCCGAACGCGCTGGTGGTTCCCTCGATCGCCTTCGTCGCGGCGGTTCAGGTCACCAGCTTCGGTTCTGTCAGCGAGTGGAACTTCAACTCCGCCATGACCACCGGCAACCTCCGCGATACCTTGAAAGCCTTCGTGCTCTGGCGCGCAGGCAAGAACTCAGCGCAAAACCGTAAAACCTTTCTAGCCACAGGCACAGTCTGCCTCTGCTTCGCTTTCGGCGCTCTGCTCGGCGGCGTATGCAGCCGGCTCTTTCCCGGACAGGCTCTCCTGCCCGCAATCGCAGGAATTGCCGCCGCTATCCTGTGCCCGCAAAGGCTGCGGAATCCGTCCGAGCAGTCCTGAGGTTGCGTCCAGAGAACAAATTACAAAATATAGCGGCTCAAGTCCTGATCCTTTACGATCCCCGCCACCATTTGACGCACGTATTCAGGGTCGATGACCACGACCCGCTCATGCCCGGTCGGGATTTCGCGGTCGACCACCGGCAGTGGTGTTGTCGCGGCGCCGTCAGTAGCTGCAACGGAAAGGTCGAAAACCCCTGCCGAGGTCCGCGGTGCTTTCAGGAGGTCCGGCGCGAGAAAGCTGATCTCGTCCAGCACCCGTTCCATGATGGTGTGAAGACGGCGCGCGCCGATATTTTCAGTCTGCTCATTGACCCGGAAGGCAAACTGCGCCATTTCGGCCAGCGCTTCTGGGGTGAACTCGAGTTTCAACCCTTCGGTCTCGAGCAGTGCGATCTGCTGCTTGGTCAAGGAAGCTTTCGGCTCGGTCAGGATGCGGATGAAGTCCTCGACCGTGAGCGAATGGAGCTCAACCCGCACCGGGAAGCGGCCTTGCAGCTCCGGGATCAGATCGCTCGGCTTGGTGACGTGGAAAGCGCCCGCTGCGATGAACAGGATATAGTCGGTCCGCACCATGCCATAGCGAGTGTTGACGGTTGTGCCTTCGACGATCGGCAGGATGTCGCGCTGCACGCCTTCGCGCGAGATGTCCGGCCCATGCCCGCCTTCGCGCCCCGCGATCTTGTCGATCTCATCCAGAAACACGATGCCCGAGTTCTCGACCCGCTCCACGGCAACACGCGTGACCTGGTCCATATCGATCAGACGGCCTTCTTCTTCCTGCACCAGGTAGTCGAAAGCCTCGGACACCTTCATCTTGCGCTTCTTGGTACGCGGGCCGAACAGCTGCGGCAGGATGTCTTTTAGGTTGTTCTCGGACATGTCGTCCGGCGCATTGCCGGCCACGATCTCGATTTGCGGCTCCCGGCGCTCGCGCACGTCGATTTCGACCGTTCGGTCGTCCAGCTTGCCTTCGCGGAACTGGTCGCGCAGCTTTTCCCGGGCCTGGGCTTGAGCGCTCGGCTCGGTTCCTGTGGAGGCACTCAGGCTTTCCCCGCTCGGCAGCGCGGATTCGTTTTCTGGGGCAGCGGGCGCAGCTGCGGCCTCGGTCGGAGGCAGCAGGAGGTCGAGCAAACGGTCCTCCGCGTTCATCTCCGCCTTGTCCTCTACCTCGTCCAGCTTTTCATCGCGCACCATGTCGATCGCGTTTTCGACCAAATCGCGGATCATCGACTCGACGTCGCGTCCAACATAGCCGACCTCGGTGAACTTCGAGGCCTCAACCTTGAGGAAGGGCGAATTGGTCAACTTCGCCAGGCGGCGCGCGATCTCGGTTTTGCCGACCCCGGTTGGCCCGATCATGATGATGTTTTTCGGCATGATCTCGTCCGCGACTTCCGGCGCGAGCTTTTGGCGGCGCATCCGGTTGCGTAGTGCCAGCGCGACGGCGCGCTTGGCCGCTCGCTGGCCTACGACGTACTTGTCAAGCTCGGCGACGATTTCGCGCGGGGTGAGCTCTTCAAGCGCGAGTGCCTGGTCGTCGGCGGTTCCGGGTAGGTAGATGGCCATGGTGGGCGTCCTTGAGCTACGGCTTATCGGGAGCGGCGAGCTCCTCGACCATCAACGTGTCGTTGGTGTAGATACAGATCTTGCCAGCGATCCGCAGGGACTTTTCCGCGATCTCGCGGGCCGAAAGCTCCGTGTTTTCATACAAGGCGCGTGCCGCGGCCAGCGCATAGGAGCCGCCGGAGCCGATGGCGACGATGCCCTCGTCGGGTTCGATCACGTCGCCGGTGCCGGAGATGATGAAGCTTTGCTGCGGGTCGGTGACGATCAGGAGCGCCTCAAGAGAGCGCAGCATCTTATCGGTTCGCCAGTCTTTGGCGAGCTCAACCGCTGCTCGGCCGATGTTGCCGGCGTACTGCTCCAGTTTGCCCTCGAACCGGCTAAAGAGTGAAAAAGCGTCGGCTGTCGAACCCGCGAACCCGGCCAGCACCTTTTCCTGGTAGAGCCGCCTGATTTTTCGGGCGGAGTGCTTCAGAATGGCATCGCCCAGCGTGACCTGGCCATCGGCAGCCATCACGACCGAACCGCCCCGGCGCACGCACACCACCGTCGTGCTGCGGATGCGGCGATTGTGGCTGAGGGAAACGTCTCGTGGGCGGGCGGCGGGGAGCTTGGCCATGGGCAATCCTTTAAGTATAGCCCACTGCGGGGCGACTAAAGAGACGGGTGGGTGCAGTCGGAAACGCCGGCCTGCGGTATGCTGACCCTATCTCTTATCCGGCATGCGTGATGCCACACCATTGGAGTAAGCGGTGATGAACGGCCTTTCCCTGCGCGATCACCAGGCCCTAACAACGGTAGCTGCCGCCGTTGCCTGCTTGGGCGGGGTGGCCTGGTACATGGCCACGCGCAAGCGCACCAGCGACGAGGAGCTTGAGCGCACCCGTCGGCAGGACCTGGTCCTGGGGGGCCGCATCATTGATGGAACGGTGCTCGACGTTTCCGACCTCGATGCGTTTGAAGCCGGCCGGCCCGAGGGCATGCAGCTGATCCTGTACAAATACGAGATCGCCGGGGTCGCCTATGAGTGTTCGCAGGAGATTACGCACCTCAAGGACCTGATCCACATCGCCGACATCCGCGTCGGCTTTCCGTGTTCGGTCCGCTACGATACACGTCAGCCGGAAAACAGCATTGTGATCGCGGAAAACTGGATCGGCCTGCGCGATACGGCCAACTCCGTCCCTGTTCGCCGCGCCAGCCCGCGGCGACGGTGGTCCGCGCCGGTCGGCTAGAACAGTAAGCCGCATACGTTCATTTTGGGTCGAGCAAACGCCGCTTCGATCGCGTCCACTGCTTTGGAGCTGACTCACCTTTGAACCTCACCTACACTGGAGAAGCATGCACACCCATGCTCATCCTTCGGGCGGCACCCACAAAACGCAAGTAGCCCTCCAGGTTTCGCTCGCGGCCACAGTGGTCTACATTGTGGTCTGCCTCGCGGTCGGCTTGCGGGCACACTCGCTCGCGCTCATTTCTGAAGCCGGGCACAACATCTCGGACGCGGCCGCGCTTCTGCTTTCTTTTGTCGCTGTCTGGCTGGGCGGCCGACCGGCAAACGATGCCAAAACCTTCGGCTATCAGCGTGCCGGCGTTCTAGCCGCGTTCCTAAATGCCTTGGCGCTTGTCGCGGTCGCGACCTGGATTGGGATTGAAGCGGTAGGGCGTTTGCGGCACCCGGAGCCGGTCGCGGCCGGCTCCATGATGGCCGTTGCGGCCGCCGGCGTGCTCATGAATGGTTGCATCGCAGCCCTTTTGTGGTGGACGAGTGCCCGCGACGTCAACCTGCGCTCGGTATTCACCCACATGCTCGGCGACGCGCTTTCCACCGCCGCCGTGATCGTGGGTGGCTTGCTGATCCGGTTCACCGGCCTCAACTGGATCGACCCCGCGCTTTCGCTCGCCATTGCCGCGCTGATCCTCTGGTCGTCTGCTTCCATCGTGCGGGAAACCCTGCACATCCTGCTTGAAGGCACACCGGAAAGCCTCAAGCTGCCCGAGGTGCGCGCCACGCTTGCCGCCATTGATGGAGTGGAGGACGTCCACGACCTTCATGTCTGGTCGCTCGGCTCGCAGACCCATGCGCTTTCGACCCACATCCGCATTGCCGACATCCCGCCCTCGGAAAGCAATGTGATTCTTGAACGGGTCAAAGCCCTCCTACGCGAGCGCTTCCAGATCGTGCACACTACCGTGCAGTTTGAGAACCAGGGGTGCGAAACGGAGCACGGCTGCGTGATGGCGGTTGAAGAAGTCCACGCGCACGCCCACCACGGACACGCGCACTAAGCCAGGTGCGCCTCAATGGTGCGTGCCACCCCGTGCCCGAACGCCGGCCAGTTCAGGCGCTCTTTGAAACGCGCACGACCGGCCAGCGCCATCCGGGTATAGGCGCTTCGGTCCCCCTCAAGCAGGGTGAGAATGCGCCGCACGTAAGGCTCCGGCCCGTCTGCCCTGGGCTGGAGGATGCCGGTTTCGCCGTCGAGAATCACTGAAGGAACCGCATCGACCGCACGCGAAACCGGCGGCAGGGCGAAAGCCTGCGCTTCCGCGAAGACCAGCCCGAAGCACTCGGCCAGCGTAGGGACGACGAGAAAATGTGAGCTATGCAGCAAGGCGCGCAGCTTTTCCGCTTCCGCCGGTTCACTGCGGCGGAGCATGCCATAGCTTTCGACCAGGGCCTCGTCGCCCGGCTTCAGCGTAGGTTGGCCGCCTACAACGTGGAGCCGTACCTCTCCTGTCTTGCCGCTATCGCGTAACCCTCGTGCGATTTCAAGCGCAAGCGGTCCGCCTTTGCGCTCCCACTCCTTCGACAGAAAAAGCAGATCGAGCCGGTCCACCGGTCGTGCGCGCACCGCGGCCTCGATCGCCGCATCGTCCGCCTCCGGCACCCAGGCCGCGCCCATGGGCTGTACGTGCACCTTCTCAGGCGGCACGTCGAAGCGCCGCACCGCGTCATCCTTTGCCCACTCCGACCCGTAAATCAGTCCGGTCACATGCCGGGCGGCGCTGCGCTCCCGCGCAGCGAACCGCCGGGCGCCGATGGGGACGGGGTAGTAGCCCTTGTACACCTCAAGCCATGCCATCCAGGCCGAGTCCGAAAAAAGAAACGTCGGGATTGGCGGTCCCTTGTAGAACTCAGGGAGGTAGACCAGGCACTGCGAGGAGATCGAAAACAGTGCCTGCGGTTTGTGCCGCTCGATGGCCTCGGCAGTCACGCGCGCGAACTCTCGCAGGGCCGGTTTGGTCATCCATAATGGGTAGCGTGCAGGCTTGCCCCCAGCCACGACGCGTACTACTGCGTGGGCAGGGTGCTTTTTAACTTTAAGGTTGTCCACCACCGTAAGCTGCTCGACGGCCCCGGCCAGTGCGCGCCGCACCTCCATCGCGGAGCCGCTCCAGGCCAGGGGATTGGTGGTGTCTTCCAAGGTCGCAAGCATGAGGTGGCGCAAGGGTCCAGGCACGGGCGGCTCCGATCAAAACAGGTTGGTTATATCAGAATGTCGGCCTAGCTCTCGACAGGTCGGTCCGGCTGCTCGTCGTAGAGTTCTTCCACGCGGGCCAGGGTGTCGATCTCCTCGACCGGCTTGTCGGTCCGGATACGGAGGATGCGCGGAAAACGCAGCGCAAACCCGCTCGCGTGGCGGTCCGACCGGGTGATGTTGTTGAAGGCGACCTCGAAGATCGTGTCGGGCTCGACAGCGCGGAAGTGTCCGAAGTCTTTTAGAGTGCTGGTATGAAAGTGCTCGGAAAGCGCGTGCATCTCCGCATTCGTAACGCCGGAGTATGCCTTGCCGACGTTCAGCAACGCCTCCTCCGGCCCGCGCACCGCGAAGGTGTAATCGCTCAGGTAGCGAGCACGGCGGCCCGTGCCGAACTCCGCGCCCGTGACCACTACATCCAGTGTAGCGAGCTCACGCTTGAGCTTCAGCCAAGCCAGGCCGCGTCGCCCCGGCTGGTACAGGCTTCCGCTTGCCTTCAGCATCACGCCTTCATTCCCGCGCGCGCGGGCCTCGGTGTAGGCCGCATCCAGCTGCGCAGCGCTCGCAAGCTGCCGCGCTGGGGCGAGCAGCAGGCGCGGAAAGGCGACTTCCGGATTTTCGGGCGCGAACAGCATCCCTTGCCCCGCCGCCGTCGCATGGCGGCCGTCCGTGAGGGTTGCGTGGTCATTTAGGTAGTGGGCAAGGCGCGCGCGCCGGACAGTCAGCGGTTCGTCGAGCAGAAGACGGTCGTCCGCGTACAGGATGTCGAACGCTATAAAGACTACCGGGTGTGTGCGGCGTAGCTCGACGGACACCTGCTTGCGCCCAAGCCTTTGCTGGAGCGACGAAAACGGCAGCGCGCGGCGAGCTACCGGCGACCAGGCCAGGATTTCGCCATCGAGGATCGCCGCCTCCGGCAAAGCGGCGAAGGCTTCGACCAGCTCCGGAAACGCAGCACGTAGATCCTCCCGGTTGCGTGAGAAGAGCCCGACTCGTCCCGGCTCGCGCGCATCACCCGCGTGCAGCTGAGCCCGCATGCCGTCGTACTTGTCCTCGAGCTGGGCTTCGCGCAGCAACTGTTCGGATGGGGCTGCCTCGGGGGACGCCGACTCGGACGGCCTTGCCTCGCCGGCGGAGGGCTCCCCTTTTTCCGCTTTGATCTCCTCGGAAAATCGTGCGATCGCCTCTTCCACCCCATCGACGGGGCTCGCGAGCATGAAGCCGAGCGGATGAAAAAGCCGCATCCGGGCTTCGCCCAAACTCCCCGCCGCGGCACGCTTGACCACTTCTCCGAGCGAGCCCAGAAGCATGCCCGCATAGCGCACAGCTACGACCTCAGTCCCGTATGCTGCGGCAATGGCGTCCTCACCCAGACTTTGCTTCACGCCGATGCGCATGTCGCCTGAGATCAGCTTCAACACGTATTTGCACTCAACCGCTTTTGACCGAGCAAGCAGAGCGCTCAGGACGCGCAGCTTGGCCGCGGGGCCACGCGCTTCGGCAATTTCGGCAAGGGTGGATTCCAATTCTGCCAGGGTGACTGGTGGCGCGACCGGTTCCGAGGCGATCAGGCTTTCCGCCGCCGCCCCGATATCCCCGTGGTGCCGAAATGCGAGTGTCATCGCGTGTGGCTCGGCCCCGCTGCGGGCGGCCACAGCTTTTGTCAGCAGCGCCCCGCCCACACTCAGGTTCCGCGCGTCGGCCTCGGAGAACGGCTCCCCCGCAATGTACTGCGCTGCGCGCGCGGCATCCTCGACTGCAAGGGATTGCAGATACGCGGCCAGGACTGCTCGTTTTTCAAGCTTTTTGGTCGTCGCGCCCAGTGCCTCGCAGGTCGCGGCCCAGCGGCTTAGGGCGCCGGCGTCTTCAGCGGTCGTGCTTACCTCGGTCATCGCTCAAAATAGATGCGAATGCGCGATGCTTTGGTAAAATTAGCTTTGCATGCGTCCCGCCCACCACGCCGGCGTCCTTCTCTAGCGGTCCTCCGCCGCCACGCGCCTTTGCACCCCTTCCCCGAATCCAATTTCCAGCACCCTTGAGGGTTGACCCATGTTTGACCGTTTAGACCAGATTGTCGCGCGCTATGAGGACCTCGGCGCCCAGCTCGCCGAGCCGGCGATCGTCAGCGACCAGCCGCGCTACCAGAAGACCGCGAAGCAACACCGCGATCTCGAAGCCGTGGTGGATGCGTTTCGTCGCTACCGCTCAATCGCCGACGGCATTGCCGAAGCGAAGACGATGCTCAGCGAGGAAGATCCGGAGATGCGCGTCATGGCTGAGGAAGAGCTCGCGCAACTCGAAGCGAAGCTGCCCGCCATTGAGGAGCAGTTGAAGGTGCTGCTCCTGCCCAAGGACCCGAACGACGAAAAGAATGTTGTTGTCGAAATCCGGGCAGCCACCGGCGGCGACGAGGCTTCACTGTTCGCGGCCGAGGTGTTTCGCATGTACGCCCGCTTCGCTGAGGTGCATCGCTGGAAGATCGACATCCTGTCGAGCTCGGAAAGCTCGGTGGGCGGACTGAAGGATATTTCGTTCCTGGTGGAGGGCAGCGGAGTGTACTCGCAGCTCAAGTACGAGAGCGGCGTGCACCGGGTCCAGCGCGTTCCGGAAACCGAAACCCAGGGCCGCGTCCATACCTCCGCGATTACGGTAGCGGTGCTGCCGGAGGCCGAGGAGGTCGACGTCAAGATCGAGCAGAAAGACCTGCGCATCGACACGTTCTGCTCCTCCGGTCCCGGCGGCCAGTCGGTCAACACGACCTACTCGGCCATCCGGATCACGCACCTGCCGACTAATACCGTGGTGAGCTGCCAGGATGAGAAGTCGCAGATCAAGAACCGCGAAAAAGCCATGCGCGTGCTCCGTTCGCGCCTGTACGAGGTGGAGCAGGAGCGCTTGCACCAACTGGAAGCCGCCCAGCGCAAGAGCCAGGTAGGCTCCGGCGACCGGAGCGAGAAAATCCGGACCTACAACTTCCCGCAGAATCGCCTGACCGACCACCGGATCGGCCTGACGCTGCACCAATTGGACCTGATCATGCAAGGGCGATTACAGCCGGTGGTTGACGCGCTGATCGCCCACGATAATGCGGAGCGGTTGAAAATACAGGCGGAGGCTGCATGACTAGAAGGCGTTTCCAGGGCCGTTCCTGAACGAACGCCCTTGTGGATGCAACAGGAAACAGGGTTGTTATTTCATGGCCACAGACTCTTCAGTAAAGATGCAGTTAGGGCATGGAACCGAGCTGTTAAGGGGCGCCCTTTCTGAGCCGCAAAAGGATGCGGCGCTACTCCTTTGCCGCGTGTTGGGAAAGGGTCAAGCATGGCAGTTAGCGCACCCGGATACCCCCCTCACGCTGTCTCAGCTTGTGTGCTATGAACAACTGCTCGCCCGCCGCGCGAGGCACGAACCAATCCAGTACATCCTTGGCGAGCAGGAGTTTTACGGCCTGCCCCTGCAGGTTACGCCGGCCGTCCTGATTCCCCGGCCGGAAACCGAGCACCTGGTGGAAGCCGTTCTCGCTTGCCTGCCGCGTGACCGGGCGCTCCGCATCGTGGATGTCGGCACCGGCTCGGGGGCGATCGCGCTGGCCCTTGCGCACCACTTGCCCATCGCCGAGGTGGATGCGCTCGACCTGTCGCGTGAAGCACTCGCGGTGGCGGAAGGGAACGCGCGAGCCCTGGGACTTGGAGAGCGTGTGCGGTTCCTCCACTCGGATCTTTTGGCGGGTGTGGAAGAGCGCTACGACTGCATCGTCTCAAACCCTCCTTATGTCTCCAGTCTCGAGACTTTGGAGCCGCAGGTGGCCTTGTGGGAGCCGCACGCCGCACTCTTTGCCGGGCCGGACGGTCTCAATGTATACAGGGCGTTGCTGCCGCAAGCGGCGGACCATCTGCTGCCCGGCGGACTGCTGGCGGTTGAACTGGGGGCGGGGCAGCAGGGGGCGCTTGCGGCACTGTTCAGGGAGGATGCGCGCTGGTCCGCGCCGGAGTTCCTGCCTGACCTGCAAGGAATCCCGCGTGTCGCCTGCGCCGTCTTGCGTGATAGCTGAGGCGGGGCGGGCTTGTCAGGCGAAGTAGCGCTTCAAGCGCAGCGCGGGCAGCTCCACAAACCGCCGCACAACATACCCGGATACCCCGCAGAGCAGAAGCACGCTCGCGAGAATCCATACGAGAAAAACGGGCCCTTTCTGGGGTAAATGCCGTGCATGAGGCGCGAAAAGCAGCAGTTTCTGTAGGAAAAGATCATGAATCAGATAGGTCCAGTAGCTGATATCGCCGGCAAAGCGCAGTGGACGCGATCGCAGAAACCCCAGGTAAGGCCGTGGCCCCCCGAGAACGCGCGCAATCAGCGCCGTGGTCACCATGGGAGCGCCGCTGTAAAGTAGGGCCGCGGCCATGTGTTTGTCGCCGAACTTCCACAAAAACACGCCGGCGAATAATAGCAGAATGCCTACACTGGCGATCGCTCGAACCGTGCGGCGCAACGCCGCTGCTTGAAGCCACCTGTGGTGGAGCGTGAGCGCCAGCAGAGCGCCCCAGGCGAGCCCGTCGAAGTGGTTCCAGGAAACAAACGGGTCGAGCGTGCCCCGGAGCGCGGCGGCGATGCGCGCCAACGGGGTCAACGTGCAAAGTAGAACGGCGATCAGAAGGAGGTAGCGAGACTGAAGCCGCCTGAGCAGCCATGGCCAAACGAGATAAAACTGCTCCTCGACCGAAAGCGACCACAGGATGAAGTAGCCCGGGGTCAAATGCAGGAAGAATGCGAAATTCGCGAGGTATACAAGGGACAAGAGCAGGGAGGTGCCGTTCCCTGGGAGGAACAAGGCGACAAGAAGAAGCGTAAGCAGGTAAGGGGGAAGAAGGCGCAGCAGGCGGCGCGCATAAAAGTTCTTGTAGTAACGCGGCTCGTCCTGCTTGCCAAGCAGAATAGTCGTGATGAGATAGCCGGAAAGTGCGAAAAACACATCCACGCCTAGAAAGCCGAGCGCGAAAATCTCCATGAGGATATGGAGGAGGCCGGTTTCATAGGTCCGCAGCTCAATACCGATGTGGCAAAGAATGACCGCGAAGCAGGCGAGCCCGCGAATCCCATCGAACTCGGGGATGTGACGCGGCTGGCCGGGAACTCTCGGTTCGTCGGTGGAAAGCGGCGGCGCGGGGTTCGCCGGGGTGGGGGCAGGGTCGAGCCCCGGATGGATTGCAAGCGTTTCAGGGCGCACGAAACTGTCCTTGTTCGCGCATGCGGGCCAGTGCGCCGATTTGGAAAAAAGCTCTCATGCAGGGTCCATAAGCATGGTACTCATGGGCAGGCAGTTGTCCAATACAGGAGGGAACCGGTGGTTCAGATTAGGACGGGAAACCCGATGAGAGAAAGGCTGGAGTCGTTGCCGACGGAGGGCCGCCGCGCCGGTCCCGGGCTGGATGAACTGGACGCGACCGCAATGGTAAAAGCCATGCACCGGGCCGACGGGGAAGCGCTCGAGGCAGTGCGCCGGGCGCTTCCGGAGGTCGCGGTCGTTGTGGAGCGAGCTGCGGAGCGGATGGGGCCTGGAGCGAGCAGCGGGACCATGGGTCGCCTGGTGTACTGCGGGGCCGGAACCTCGGGTCGGCTGGGAGTCCTGGATGCTTCGGAGTGCGTGCCCACATTTGGAGTTCGGCCGGGCATGGTCGTGGGCCTGATTGCGGGAGGCGATCGGGCGTTGCGAGAAGCGATTGAAGGAGCGGAGGACGACCTCGGGGCCGGTGCGCAGGCCGTCAGCAATATACAGGTGGGACACCGGGATGTGGTGGTGGGCGTGGCGGCGAGCGGGCGGACGCCCTGGGTGCTGGGAGCAATGGAGGCGGCGCGCGCCTCGGGATCGCTGGTGGTGGGCGTAAGCTGCGTGCCTGGGTCGGCCGTGGAGCGGGCTGGGGAGCTTGCCGTAACCCTGGCGACAGGGGCGGAAATGGTGACGGGTTCGACACGCCTGAAGGCAGGGACGGCGACAAAACTGGTCCTGAATATGATCTCGACCGGAGTCATGGTCCGGCTGGGGTATGTGTACGGAGACCTGATGGTGAATGTGCGGCCGACCAATGCAAAACTCCGGGACCGGGCAGCGCGCATCGTCGATGAAATCTGCGGGACCGGGCGGGGCGCGGCAGAAGAGCTGTTGGTGGAGGCCGGAGGCGACGTGAAAGCGGCGGTAGTGATGTGGCGGCGCGGAGTGGGGCCGGAACAAGCGCGGAAGCTGCTGGCGGAGGCAGGCGGTGTACTGCGGCGAGTGATCGGTCCAGTTAAGTGAGGCCTGTCCGACGCGGGACGGCTCCCGCGCCCACGCGCGAAAGCCGTGACTTCGGTCACGGCGCGGAATTCCGTCATCGGCTGCCATGTATCCCGGATGCTTTATGGTGCGGGAAGAACATCTTTTGAGGTAAGCATGGTTTTTTCCGCTCCATCTCGTTCCAGGCGTTCGCCCCCCCCCCTTGCGGCGCCCTCTCTGGTCCTGCGGCATATGCCTTCGCTTGACTCTATCCGAGGCGCGGCGATCCTCATGGTGCTGCTGTTCCACGGCTTCGGCAGCTACGGATGGGTTGCAGCATTCGGCGGGTTCTGGGGTGCCCTCGCCTCGAGATTGATCGCCGGCGGGCGTTTCGGCGTGAATGTGTTTTTCGTGCTTTCCGGGTTTCTCATCACCACTCTTTTGTTCAAGGCCCGCGAGCGCCCGGACTTTTACCGGAATTTCTACATCCGCCGTGTTTTGCGCATTCTTCCGGTGTACCTGCTGGTGCTTGCCATTGTTTGGGCTTGCGGGATTATCAGCAACCGCTTTCTGCTGGCGGCGCTGCTCTTCCTCGCGAACTTTTCTCAGTTATTCGGCGCTCCCATGCGGCAGTTTGGAGCGCTTTGGTCCCTTGCCGTCGAGGAGCACTTTACCTGCTATGGCCTACCTGTGTGCGGCGTTTGCGCGAACGCACCTTGCTCGGCATTCTCGGTGCGGTCATTCTCGGGGAGCCGATCCTGCGCCTGCTCGCCATTTATCTGCTCCCCCATATCGACATCCACTACAAGACGCCCTTCGTGCTGGACTACATAGCCTACGGCGCTCTCCTTTCCATTCTTTTGCGGCAAGGGCGGATTCATCCCGGCAATGTTGGACGGGTCGGCGGCGCAATTCTTGCAGTAAGCGTTGCGCTTGTGCTCCTGGTCTTCTTTCAGGAGGCATTCCATTTCGGCAAAACAGTGGATGCGCTTGCCGACTTGCCATTTACCTGGGCGGCTTGCGGCATTCTCCTGCTGGGTCTCAAGCGCGACCACACGCGGCTCCTGGAGACCGGACGCACAGACTCGCGCGGGGTCCTGCCTTTTTACGGCTATATCAGCTATGGGCTTTATCTGATTAACGGTTTTGTGTTTGCAGATCTGGGAGGCTGGCTTATCCGGCACATCGCCCCGGAGCGGCTCGGGAATTTTGCCATCTGGTCTGGACAGGCGTTTACGTGCATCGGGGTAGCAACCGCAATCGCATTTCTGTCACGGCGCTACTTCGAGGGTCCAATCCTGGAGCTGAAAAACAGATGGCAGGTCCGCTCCGCAAAGCCTGCCGCATTGGTTTTGATCGCCGGTAGGCAGGGCGAGTAGAGCAGCAGCAGGCGCGCGGACGGCGCCCTGCTGCTGAAAGCTCGCCTAGTCAGGTTCAACAACCCGTCACAACTCCGGCAACCACGGTGGGCAATGCAGTGCAGGTTTTCGTAGTGCCGAGGGGGTTCACGACTTGCCAGTTCACCCCGTCCGCGTAGAAGGTGATCGCTCCCGGGTATCCGTTCGGCCAAGTCCATGTCGTCCCGGCCGAAACCGTCCCGATTAGGATGCTGCCGCCGCCCACGCTAACAATCTTCTTCGATTGCGTGTTGCCGGCAGGCACCAGCAGCGTAAAGTATTCCCGCGAGCTCACCGGCGGCAAAGTAAGCGTGCCCGTAACGGCGGGATCCCATTGCGCGTAAGCAGTACCAGCCGCCACCGTCACCGATGTTTTATTGTCGTAGCCATCCTGCGGATACACGATGCCGGCCGACGGCGCGAAAGGAACCAGCGACGTTACGCCCGCGCCTGTAATTTGAAGCGAATCGTATCCATTTGCCGCCAGCCGAAAAGAAGCGCCGCGATTATTTAAATATTCGTAAAAGGATTGCGCGGCATCCGTAAGTTCAAACGCGCTATCGTACTGGTAGAAGTTTGTGCCTCCGGCGTTGCCGGCATATCGCGTACTCCACTGCGACCAGGTGCGGGTATTGATGTTGTCGATCGCGCCGCCACCTACAACATCCCGGTACACTAGGTTGGCAAAGGAGTTGTCAGGGTAAGTCGTTGCTCGGACAAGGCAATAGCCGTTGGCATACGAGGTACGCGAGCCTTGCGATGCAGTGCTCTGCGAATGAGACGGAGAGCATGCTTTGCTGATCTGCACGACATTCGCGTTCTCGCTGACTACTACGGTTGCAGCACCCAGATTCGCGTCCCCGCCCATATAAGTTACATCGTCTGTGATGGTGAGCGCGCCGGCCGCGGTATTTGTCCCCTTGGAGGGGATAAGCTGATCGAAGCCGTTGTACACGGGGCCTACGATATATTCACCGCAGGTCTGGCTGGGTGAAAAAATCCAGTTGGCTGTCAGAGTCGTGGGCGAGCAGCCCTCGGTCCACCCTGTCGGTGCACCCATAAGACCGTTCCAGTGGTTTGCATATGTGGTTCCATCGCCGGCATCCCCGCTCATCGTGAGTACAACAACGGCGCCGGCAGGCCATGCCTGCGGGACCGTGTTCGGCTGGTTTGGTCCAGGCGCCGCGCCGCGTGTATTTAAGGACATTGTGCCCGCAATACCTGCAACCCCTTTCACCACGGACGCACCCGTAAAAGCTTGCATGATGACAGTTTCAGTTGTGCCTTGTTGAATCGCGCAGCTTGGCACGCCGGAGCAGATGGAACTGATCGCAAGGGAGCCGGGTATGTAATCCGGTGGGTAGATGGTGGCGACATACGAGGCATTCGGTTCAGAGCCCACAGCCGCCGAGTCGCCGATATAGAGAGAGTTGTAAAGCGCATCATCCACCGTCGCTGTCAGCGAACTTGCCGTGAGCGCGGAGGTGGTGCGCGTCATCTCAGAAGCGCCGCCCACCTGGAGCGACGGATTGGTGCCATAGCCGGAAAACGCCTCGCAATACGTCCCGGATATCTCGAATCCATTGTCGTTCATCATCTGGTAGCAGCCCATGTTGCGCGTGGACTTGATTGAACCCAGATTGAAGTGTGTGTTCTGGCTGTTGAGAACGGTGATGGCGGCATGGTAATCCGGCAGCCAGGTGCTTGCGCTTTGCAGCAGCCCTGTAGAAGGAACGGCGTTTACGTTCCAGTTCCATCCCCAGGCATCGGTCCCAGGCTCGATGATGTGGTAGTTATGAAAATACGTTTCGTTGAGATTGTTTCCTAAATTGACCGGGCGGCGGCAGTTATCCAGCTCGACGTCGTTGAAACTGTTTCGCTCGCCACCTTGCATGTTGATGCAGATGCCGCCCGTATTCTGAAGGTGTACGTCGTTTACGGCCATGTTTTGAGCTCCGAGCAGCTCAAGCAGGTTCGCCGTGGAGTTGTGCCCGGTGCCGGTCAGGGTAAAGCCGCTCAAATGAACATGCGCATACACGAAGCCGCCCGCGTTGAGGTACTCGATGACATCGCCGCTGCTTGCGGAACTGTTCAGAAAAGTCGCGCTGCTGCCGTCCCCCTCAAGAGACGGGGCGTAGCCGCCTGAGATCTTCAAAGAGCCGCTTACCTTGTAAGTGCCCCGCGGAAGATACACCACGGGCGAGGGAAGCACGTTGGTAGCCAGAGACTGCGCGTAGCTGATAGCAGCCTGGATAGCGGCAGTGGAATCGTTCACCCCATTCGGGTCCGCACCGCCTGCAAAATCCGTGTCTAAGACGTCGACCTTTGGGCCCTTGAAAACGCCCATCTGCGCTTGTATCTCTCCTGGCGAGTTCGTGATCGCGAGCGGCGTGCTGTTTTGAGCTCGGGCTGGAACTGAGCTTAAAACGCCTGCAAAAAGCATCGCCAGCCCAAAATGCCACGCTCGCGAAAGGCGCGCGGCGCTGGATCCGAATCGTGGAAAGCGAGAAACGGCTATTGTCTTCCATACGGTTCCAAGCGACATAACAAAGGAACATGAAGCAGAAAATTTGCGAGAACTAAGCATCTTGACCTCGAGGTGTCGTTAAATGGAGAGAGTGGACCGCGCAACGCGAAGGAAGGCGAACATCGATGCGCGGACCAAGGTGGATACGCTGAACGCTTCTACGGCAGTGATAGGGGATATCCGGCGGTAACTCCGGAAAGCTTCTTTATAACTAGGCTTATAAAATAAGCATCGCAGGGAGCGCCGAAATGATGTGCCAATCTGCGTGTAGCCTTAAAGCATGGTTCGGACAGCAGGGTGTTGGTTTTTATGGGTGGCGTTTGCCGTAGGGTGCCGGGCGCAGGCGGTGGTTTGTTTCGGGGACAGCCTCACAGTAGGGGTGGGAGCGGAGCCAAAGCAGGCTTACCCGGACTACTTGCGCAGGGATCTGGCGGCAGCGGGCTACAAGGTGACAGTGGTGAACGCAGGCGTCGGCGGCATGACCTCCGGTGAGGCTCTGCCGAAACTGCCCGAGGTTTTGGCGGCGCATCCGTCCGTGGTGGTGCTTGAGTTGGGGGCGAACGATGCGATCCGGAGCCAGCCGACCGAGCAAACCGAGCGCAACCTGCGCTCGATGATCGAGGCGCTCCAGAAGGCCCATGCCAAGGTCGTGATGGCAGGGTTGGATTTCCGCCCTTTGATGACCGGGTGGTTGCCGCCCGGGTTAAAGACGCCGGCGTTTCTGGGGCTATACCCACTTTTCGAAAAGCTGTCGCAGGCCTACGGGCTTGTGGACATACCGTTTCTGCTTCAAGGGGTTTATGGGGTGTACGGCTCGATGAGCCCGGACTACATCCACCCAAATGGCGTGGGGTATGAAAAAGTTGCGCAAACGGTGCTGCCGTATGTAGAGGCAGCTCTCGGCAAGCCTGGAGCGTGACGAGTCGCCCTCAAAAGCAGCGCATAGATTCCTTTGCTTCGGGCCTGCCAATGCTCAGGAAGCTGGGAGGGGTGCTATTCATCGCTTGGCGGGGGGAGCTGCTTGCCGGTGCGCGCGGGGAGGGCGCGCGGGGAAAGATCTTCAACAGAAGGAGAGATAGCGCGCTTTGCGATTACTTTTTTCAGGGGAGCTTTCTTCGCTGCTTTCTTCGCAGGTGACTTTTTTGCTGCCTTTTTGGGAGCTGTCTTCTTCGCGGACGCTTTTTTCGCTGCTTTCCTGACAAGTCTTTCCACTTCGTCTTCTGCAGGCGAAAGAACGATTTCAGTACCGGCCGCGCTTGTTTCGGGCGGCAGCTGCTTTGCAGCGGATTTTTTCGCCGGAGTTTTCTTACGGGCGGCTTCTGTTTTACGGTTCAGCTCGGCGGCCAAGTCATGTGTCTCGACAGAGCGGGCGGATTTGCGCAGGCGCTCGATATCGTAAAACTCTCGGGTCTGCTCAGTGAAGATGTGGACGACAAAGTCAGTGTAGTCGAGCAGGATCCACTCGCCGGTGCGGCGGCCTTCGACTGAGCGAGCATACTGCCCGAACTCGCGCTTCATCCGCATCTCGATCTCATCGGCGATGGCGCCCGTCTGGCGGGTGTTCGAGCCGGAGGCGATCAGGAAAAAGTCGGTGAAGCCGGAGTCCATGGGGTCGAGTTCAAGGACGCGGATGTCGGTCCCTTTTTTGTCCTCGCACACTTCGGCGGCAGCAAGAACCATAGCGCGTGTTTCAGGGGTCGGTGGCACTCATTTACCGTAGCACGGGGCCGTAAAGCCCGTTTGCGCGGATGTATGCGGCAACAGGGGCGGGCAGGGTGTGGGTGGGCTTCCCGACGGCAAGGGCGGCGCGGATGCCGGTGGCGGTAGCGGGGTCGTCGAGGTCGGGAAGGATATGAAGTGGCATGCTTTTCGCGCTTGAAGCCGAAGCTGAACCCACGATGGCGCGGGTGAGCACCGAGTCGCCCTCGGCGCTGCGTTGAGAGAAAGCATAGCCATGTGGAAGAGCCTCCCCGAGGGAGTCGAGAAGAAATCCGGGGCGGGCGGCAAGGATCCATCCATCGAGCAGGCGCCCGGGCTCAAGCAGTGCGTCTGGCTCGCGCCAACGAGCGAGAGAAAGAAAGGAGTCCGCGCCGGCAAGAAAGAACAGTTCAGTATTCAAAGGCAGCATGGGGCGGAGGCGTCCGAGGGTGTCGACGGTGTAGTTGGGGGAGTCGGGTTGGGGAGCGTCGACAGCGGAGGCCTGGAGCCGTCCGTCGGCCTGGGCGAGGAGCTTGACCATGGCAAGGCGGTCATGGAAGGCAGCAGCGCCTTGAGGCTTAAGTGGCTGCCGCCCGGTAGGGGCGAGAAGAACCCGATCCAGGGAGAGACGGTCAGCCGCGGCCCGTGCAATGCGGAGATGGCCGGAGTGGGGTGGGTCGAAGGAGCCGCCGAAGAGGGCAAGGCGCATGGTTGGATTGTAGTGGGCGCTTTTCGGAGTTCGTAGGGCGACGAGGCAAGAACAAGGATCTGCTTTTCTCCGAAGCGCGTTCCGTCAACGATGCCGGCATCCGATACACCCGGGGACGGTTGGGATATGAAGGTACTGATTGCCTCCGTTTCGCAGCGGGCTGGAACAGGGCCGATGGCGGCGCTGGTGGAGGAGTATGCCATGCGGGCCAAGTATTATTTATCGTTGGAAACTCGGGTATTTCGCACAGAAGCGACGCTGCTGGCTGCGATGGCGAAAGAGCGGGGGCGGACGGCGCCTGTTGTGGTGTTGCTCGACACGCAAGGAACGCAGGTGTCGTCGGAAGGGCTCGCGGCGATGCTGGCGATGCACAAGGCAGATGGGGCGCAGTTGGTTGTATTCGCGGTGGGCCCGGCGGATGGGTGGAGCGCGGAAGCACGCGCCGCGACAGGGCGTCTGCTCTCCTTGGGGCCGATGACGCTGCCGCATGAGTTGGCGAGGGTCGTGCTGGCCGAACAGGTGTACCGGGCCTGCACGATTCTTGCTGGGCATCCGTACCATGCAGGGCATTGAAAGATCGAACGTGGGGGCGAGCGAATAGGCTGGCGCAGGGTAAACGCGATGGCAAAGTCGGGTGGAAGCGAGCGGGCTGGGACTGGTGCTCTTGTTCACAGGAGCTGGCAAGGGTAAGACGAAACCCTGGGAATCTTCATGCGGTCTTGCACGGGCTGCTCAACCCGCGGAGATTGCCGGCGCTGTTGGAGAAGCAAGCATCGGGAACCGCCTGGGACGCTTCTTAATTGCAAGAAGCCCCAACAGGAGAACCAGTGAAGAAAGTTCTTGGCTATGCCGCGAAGCATTCGTTCAGCCGTTTAAAGCCGCTTGCAATCGAGCGTGAAGACATAAAGCCGAACGAGGTAGAGATTGACGTGCTGTTTTGCGGCGTATGCCATTCGGATATTCACCAAGCAAAAAATGAGTGGGGAAACACGGTGTATCCGTGCATGCCGGGTCACGAGATCGCTGGGCGGGTGTCTGTTGCAGGCTCGGCGGTCACCAGGCACAAAGTGGGCGATCTGGTGGCGGTAGGGTGCATGATCGACTCCTGCCGGCAATGCGAAGCGTGCAAGGCCGGAGAGCAGAATTACTGCGAAGGCCCCAATAGCTGGCTTGCCACCTATAACGGCCCGATGGGCCCTGCAAAGCAGGCCGGCGGCAGCAACATGTACGGGCGCGACAATACGTTCGGCGGCTATTCGGCAATGGTGATCGTACCTGAAGACTTTGTACTGAAGGTGCCTGCGGGATTGAAGCCGGAAGTAGCTGCGCCGATCTGCTGCGCGGGTGTGACGACCTACTCTCCGATGAAGCACTGGGGCGTGAAAGCGGGGGACAAGGTTGGCATCATCGGATTTGGTGGGCTGGGCGATATGGCGGCCAAACTCGCGAAAGCCATGGGAGCTGAGGTGACCTTATTTACAACTACCGACGAAAAACTGGAGGAGGCAAAGCGGCTGGGCGTGACGGGCATTCTGGAATCCGACAAGGAGGCGATCACGGGGCTGGCGCGATCCTTCGACTTCATACTTTCAACAATTCCGGAAAAGCACGATTTGAACTCTTACGTGCCGCTGCTCAAACGCAATAAAACGATCGTGGTGGTCGGTGCACTGGAGCCGCTTGCGCCTGTCAACAATATGCAGGCCGCGAACATGCGGCGCAGCGTGGCCGGGTCGCTGATCGGTAGCATCGCGGAAACACAAGAGGTGCTCGACTTTTGCGCGGAACATGGCATCGGTCCGGACATCCAGGTCATTCCCATCCAGCAGATCAACGAAGCCTATGCGCATGTGGAGGACGGTGAGGTGCGGTTCCGTTACGTGATCGACATGGCTAGCCTGCGAGAAGAAGCGGCGGTTTAGATCTCGCCCGGCCCCAGATGTGTCTCTAATAGCCTGGCTACTGCCGGCATGTTTGGTTGGGGGACCGCACATAATCTATGGGCATGCAGGACTATGTGGCGTATCTGGCGCTGGGAGCGAACCTACCCTGGATGGATGGGGCCCAGGCGGTGCTCCCGCAAAACACGCTCCGAGCAGCAGTACAAACGCTGGCGGCGCTCGGCGAGGTTGAGGCTGGTTCCGAGCTTTGGCGGACGGAGCCGGTGGGTCCTTTCCGGGAGCAGCCCGCGTTTGTGAACGCAGCGGTACGGTTGCGGACCACGCTTTTGCCTCGGGATTTGCTCGCTGAACTACAAGCAGTTGAACAGCGCTTTGGGCGGGTAAGGGAACCTTCTGTAGACAAAGGGCCGCGCACGCTC
The DNA here is from genome assembly GCA_964247895.1 of uncultured Acidobacteriaceae bacterium. Taxonomy (GTDB): domain Bacteria; phylum Acidobacteriota; class Terriglobia; order Terriglobales; family Acidobacteriaceae; genus EB88. Next base: position 11,124 of record CAXTWG010000004.1, on the reverse strand, counting down.
GACCTCGACATTCTCTTGCTTGAAAGGAATGGACACCCTGTTCTGGTGGAAGCGCCGGGATTGCAGATCCCGCACGCGGAAATGCATCGGCGGCGATTCGTTCTTGCGCCCCTGGCGGAGATCGCGGCCAACGCAGTCCATCCGGTCTATAACGAGACGGTGGAAACGCTCCTACACAGGTTGCCGGAAGGAGAGCGTGTAGAGAAAATGGTTACGGATGGTTCACTGAACGTGTTACCAAATGGTTTGTTGCGCCGCAAAGCACGACTTTGCCGCGCAAAGCGCGTGAAGGAGTTGTGTTGAAGGTGTTTCGAGTTAGAAGCCGGACCGGGATTTGTGCCATGGTCCTGTGTGTTGGAGCACAAACGGAGGCACAGCAGTCCCCCGTGCCAAACGGCTTGCCTGTCGGCGTCGGCCACGTAGCGGACCCCGGGGGCGTCGCGGTAAGCGGGCAGACAACGCCTGCAACGGGACCGCAAAGCGCTCACGAGCAGGTGGAAGTCGTGGGCTTCCGTTCGCCCGTGGCAGCCCTGGAAAGCCCGGTAAGCACGCGCGTGCTTACCGGGTCCGATCTGCAAAAGGCCGCGCCGGTCGGGCTTGATGGGAAGCTTCGGACTGTTCCGGGATTCGACCTGTTCCGGCGCAGTTCGTCGCTGGTGGCAAACCCGACCACCGAAGGAGTTTCGCTACGGGGGCTGGGCTCGACCGCGGCGAGCCGAACACTTGTGCTTCTGGGCGACGTGCCCCTTAACGACCCATACGGTGGCTGGATCCATTGGCTGGAACTGCCGAGCCTGGCCGTGGGGCGGGTCGAGGTGGTGCGGGGCGGGGTCAGTGACCTGTACGGGTCAAGCGCGGTGGGCGGGGTCGTGCAGGTGTCCCCGCTCCCGCTGGCGCAAAAGCCTGAGCTCGTACTCGAAAGCGGGTATGGAGCCGAGGGACTGAATGAGAACGGAGCGCGGCTACGCGGCGGCGTGGGCCGCTGGAGCGGGCTGGCCGCGGCTGGACTGATTGGCACGGATGGCTACATCCTGGTGGCACCGAACCTGCGCGGCCCGGTGGATGCGCGGTCCAATGTGCATGCCGAGAACGGACTGGTGCTGGGTGAGCGCTCGCTGGGCGCGGTGGGCTCGGGCGACGGCATTTGGCTGCGCGGCAATGTGCTCAACGAAAGCCGGCATAACGGAACGCCGTTCACTACCAACGCGACCCGTCTGTGGCGATATGCGGCGGGGCTCGACCGGGGCGACTGGCAGGGGCGCGCCTGGGGGTCGACGGAGCAGTTTCGGCAGGGGTTCTCGTCGATTGCCGTCGGGCGGCGGAGCGAAACGCTGACCCGCACCGCGACCGACCCGGCGAATGAGCTGGGTGGCGCCGTTCGGTGGCGCCATGCGTTCCGGCCAACCCTGGTGGGGCTTGCGGGTTTCGACGTGCGCGACGTGCGGGCGCAGGATATTGAACGTCCAACAGCGCGGGGCGTCGCAGCGACGAGCACGACGGCGCGGCAAACGGATGCAGGCGGGTATGGTGAAGTGCTCTGGACGCCGGGCCCATGGCTCCTAAGCGGTTCGGCGCGGGTGGACCGATTCCTGAGCCGGGATGCAGCGCAGTACACACTGGGGACAGGGGCGAAACTGTCGCTTCCGTCGATCGACCAAGTGGTGGTTGACCCACGGGCAGGTTTGTCGCGGCGGTTCGGCAAAGCTTTGGCAGTCAGCGCAAGCGGTTTCCGGGCCTATCGTGCGCCGACTCAGAATGAGCTTTACCGGACCGGGCAAGTGGGGCAACAAACAACCCTGGCAAACCCGAACCTCCTGTCAGAGCGCGCAACCGGCTGGGAGGCCGGCATCGCCGGAGAAACCTCGGCAAGATGGGGGGCGAGCTGGCGCACAAGTTACTTCTGGACTGAGGTGAACCGCCCCATCACGGCGCTGACTTTACGAACGACGCCGACCGCGACCACCTTGCAGCGTGAAAATTTAGGTCAAGTCCGGAGCCGCGGCGTATCGCTGGACGGAGCGCTGCACCCGGCTGGGTGGCTGGAATTTACCGGAGGCTACCAGTTCGCGCGGGCAACGGTGACGCGAAATGCGTCACAACAGAGTCTCGTGAGCCTGTGGATTCCACAGGTGCCCCGTAATACGGGAACCTTGCAGGTGACAGCCTCGCAAGCTCGGCTTGGTTTGTTAAGTGTGCAGGGAAGGGTGAGCGGGCGCCAATACGACGATGACCTGAACACCTTTGTGCTGCATCCGTTTGTGCGGTTGGATATATATGGATCGCACGACTTTGGAAAGCGGTGGATGGTGTTTGGGGCGGTGGAGAACCTACTCGATCGAAATGTCGACGTAGGCCGCACCCCGATACGCACTCTCGGCACGCCGCAGTTAGCCCGCTTTGGCGTCCAGGTAACGGTGCGCTAGGCCAGAGGCTTTGCATAAAGCGCCCGCCACGCCGGCTCACCGAAGGCGCAAACGGAGCGGCCGCCTGCCGCACAGGTAATTCGGCAGTGTTTGCAGGAACGCACTCGTTTGCCCCGCACGTCCCAGATCTGAATTTTGCTCAGCTGTGAAAATTGCCCCCTGTTTATTTCAAGAGAGGGCGGGCTGCCGTTCAGCTTGTTTATACATCTTCTTACTGGAATATCGCCTGAACTTACGCGGTAAGCTGATACTGAAGAAAGAGGTAGCAAACATGTCTGGGATCATAGTGAAAAGAGTTAAGGCAGCTGCGGGGATTTTAGCTTTCGCCAGCCTGCTTCCCGGAGCCGCTTTAGCAGCCGGGAGTGACGATTCGGCCAAGGTCAATGACCGCATCACGTCAGCAACCAAGGTTCTACACGAGTTGGCGGCTGTGCCGGATAAGGGAGTTCCGGACCGTATCGCACGCAAAGCACATTGCGTTGTAGTGGTGCCTGGCTTTTTGAAAGGAGCCTTTCTTGGCGGAGTTCAGTACGGTCAGGGTCTGGCGACCTGCTATGTAACGAAAAAAGGCTGGAGTGCGCCGGTATTCGTGCAGATGGCTGGGGTCAGCTTCGGCCTGCAGGCCGGCGGACAGTCGACCGATCTAGTGCTGGTCGGCGTGACAAAGCAGAGCGCTGACGACCTGCTGAAGGCGAAGGTAAAGCTGGGCGGGGATGCTTCGGCTGCTGCCGGTCCGGTTGGACGAGATTCGCAGGCAGATACGACCGAGATCGCAAATGCAACCTTCCTGACCTACTCGAGGAACAAGGGCCTGTTTGCAGGGGTCGACCTGACCGGCGACGAAGTGAACCAGAACAGCAAGGCTACCGAGCAGCTGTACGGGAAGGACATACCGTATAAGACAATCCTAAGCGGGGCCACACCGACGCCTGCGTCAGCAAAGCCGTTCGTGCAGGAAGTGACGCGGGTATTCGGCGGACCCAAGATCCGAAAATAAGGCCCTGAAGTAAATTGGCAGCTACTTTTTGAGAAGTATAGGCGCCGTAGCGATTCGCAACGACGCCTATGCTGTTTGCAACCGGTTTGCGCTGAACCGGCAGTCGTCCTTTACGGATACATGCGGTTCAGAGTCCGTGCGAACGGAATTGTTTCGCGCGCATGGTCCAAGCCGCAAATCCACGCGACGGCGCGCTCGATACCCATGCCGAAACCGGCGTGCTGGACTGAGCCGTAGCGGCGCAGGTCTAAATACCACTGGAATGCGTCAAGGGGGAGGTGGTGCTCTTCGATGCGCTGCTTGAGCAGGTCGTAGCTCGCGATGCGCTCGGAGCCGCCGATGATCTCGCCGTAGCCTTCGGGGGCGAGGACGTCAACGCAGAGAGCGTACTTCGGGTCGGCGAAGTCGGGCTGCATGTAAAAAGCTTTCACTGCGGCGGGATAGCGGTGGACCATCACGGGGCGGTCGTACTGGCTGGAAAGGTAGGTTTCATCGGGCGAGCCGAAGTCATTGCCGTACTCAAAAGGCGCGGGCAGCTCGCCGCGGGCGTGGGCTGCATTGAGCATGGCCACGGCTTCGTCGTAGCGGAGGCGGGGGAAAGGGGCCTGGATGGTTTCGAGTTTCCCGATGTCACGGCCGGTGAGGACGAGGTCGCCGCGGCGGCGGGTAAGGACCCGCTCGACGATGAAGGCGATGAAATTTTCGGCGAGGGCCATGAGCTCATCGAGGCCGGCGAAGGCCATTTCGGGCTCGACCATCCAGAATTCGGTGAGGTGGCGGCGGGTTTTAGACTTTTCCGCGCGGAAGGTGGGGCCGAAGGAGTAGACCCGTCCCAGGGCGAGAGCGGTGGCTTCGATGTAGAGCTGGCCGGACTGGGTGAGGTATGCCTCGTCGCCGAAGTACTCGACGGGAAAGAGGGTGGAGGTGCCTTCGCAGGCCGCGGGGGTGAGGATAGGCGGGTCGGTCAGGGTAAAGCCTTGCTCGTCGAGGAAATCACGGGCGGCCTTGACAATTTCAGCGCGGATGCGCAGAATGGCGGACTGGCGCGGGGTGCGGACCCAGAGATGGCGGTTTTCCATCAGGAAGTCGACGCCGTGCTCCTTGAGGGAGATGGGAAAGGGGGCGTCCTCGGGGACGCGCTGGAGAACCTCGATGTCCTCGACGTCGAGCTCGAACCCGCCGGGAGCGCGGGCGTCGGCGCGGACTTTTCCTCTCACAACAACACTGGACTCGTGGGTGAGCGTCTTAACGGCCTCGAAGACCTCCGGGGTGACTTGAGCCTTCGGGACGATGCCCTGGATGGTACCGGAGCCGTCGCGAAAGATGGGGAAGAGGAGCTTGCCCGAGGCGCGGAGGTTGTAGAGCCAGCCGTGAAGGGTAACGGACGAGCCTTCGTGCGCGCCGATGGCGCCAATGGTGGTCTCGATGGTGGTTCTTGCGCTCATGCTTGTTCTCCGGCCTCGTCGAATCGAGCGAAGGCGGCTTTGGCTCCTTCAACGACTTGCGTGGCGTCCGTGCCGAAGCTGTAGTGAATTTCAAGCACGCCGGCGGGGGCTTGTTTGGCTTGTTTCAGGGATGCGAAAGCCGGGGGGAAATCAATGGTGCCCTCGCCGGGCCAAAGGTGCTCGTCGCGCTCGCCGTGATTGTCATGGATGTGCGCAGTGCGGATGCGGTCCTTGAGCATTTCAAGCGCGGCGGGAACACCGTCGCCGAGGTGCGCATGGCCGAGGTCGAGGCAAATGCCGACATCGTCGAAATGACCGACATTCAGAATTTCAAGCAGGTGCGCGGGAGCCGTGACCTCGTTCTGAATGTTTTCAAGCAGGAGTTTTACGCCCAAAGGCCGCGCGTAGGTTTGCAGGTGCTCGACGGCGGTCAGCGCGTTCTCAAGCGTGCGCGGGTTCCAGCTGTCGCCTCGGTCGCCAAGATGGAGCACGAGATGCTTGAAAGGGATCTGTTCGGCCGTTTCCAGCGCCCGCTTCACCTCATCCATGGCGTCGATCCGCCGGGACTTCTCAGGATGGACGACGTTGACGGAAGGTTCGCCGCCGCGGCCTGAATCGGCGTCGCTGTAAAGCGGCGCGTGGAGGGAGAAAGGTTTCGTGGCATTGCCGCGAAACCACTCGGCTGTTTCGCGTACAACCGGCCGTTCGGTGTAGTCGAAGTGCTGGCGTGCAGCGAAAAGCTCGATGCCTTCGGCGCCCGTGCGGGCAATGGTGTCGAGAAGGCCGGGATGGAGGCGCGAACGGAGGAAAACGTGGGTGGAGATGACTTTGCGCATGGGTTTCAGGTCTGGAATCAAACCTTATCTTCTCATCCCCACTTCGGATGGGAGCCGTCTGACAGGGAAGCGTCAAACCTTTCTATGCGGAAGCCGGTCTGCGCATGCTTGAGCGTAGACCGCAAAGACCCGTGTGCAAGACCCGTGTGCAAGGACCGTGTGCAAGGACCGTGTGCAAGGACGGGAACGCTACACTCGAGCGATGCCGGTCACCCTTCGCTCCTACTCGAAAATCAATTTAGGTCTCCTGATCGGGCCCGCGCGCCCGGACGGTTTTCATGCGTTGGCGACGGTATACGGAACTCTCGACGCGCACGATCTCGTGACGGTCACGGTAGAACAAGGGGGCGACGGCGAGGTCGTGCTGAGCTCGAATGACCGCCGTGTGCCTCTCGATGGACGCAATACAGTCGCGAAGATGCTGCGTTTGGCGCTCGCAGGGCCGGAGCGGGAAGGGCTGCGGGCGCGAGTGCATATTGAAAAGCGGCTTCCCGTGCAGGGCGGTCTCGGAGCCGGTTCGGCCAACGCCGCCGCAGCGCTGCTTGGGCTCGAGCGGGAACTGGGGCGGCTTGGATGGGCGCCGCCTTTGAGCGGCATAGCCCGGCTCCGGATGGCCGCTGAGGTGGGCTCGGATGTACCTCTGTTTCTCCTGGGCGGGTGCGTTTTTGGGTTGGAACGGGGGGAACAGGTGCTACCGCTGGCGGATGGCCCAGGGCTGCCGGTGGTGCTCGCCCTACCCGACACAGGAGTATCCACGCCGGCCGCCTTCCGTGCCTGGGACGCGGAACAGGCAGCGAACGGTTTGACGCCTGCAGCGCAGGCCATTAGACTAGGGGAGTTCATACGCGCTGTTGCGTCCGCCTGGACGGCACAGCATCCATCCGGTGTCTTCGCGGAAAAACGCAAAGACCATGCGGAAGGCGATCCGCTCGCCACGCTTGTCCAGACCGGGCTTCTCACGAACGACTTCGAGGAAGTCGTTTTCCGGCAGAATCCCTTTCTTAGACAACTGAAACGAGCGCTTGCCAACTCGCAAGCGGTGTATGCGTCGCTTTCCGGCTCGGGCTCTGCGGTGTTCGGTGTTTTCGCCGATGAAGCTGCGGCGCTTGCGGCGGAACATTGCCTCGGGAGCATGCGAGTACGAAGCCTACGAAGCAGGTTGTTGGGCCGGGCGCCTTACTGGTCCGGAATGGTTGTAAATGAGGAGTAGGGACGAGTTTTGGGCGATCGACTAATGGTAGGTCAAGTGCCTTTGACGCACTTTGTCTAGGTTCGAATCCTAGTCGCCCAGCCAAATCAGACAGGGAAGCAACGGAACCAACCGGCGAGCGAAAACCGGCGCTCGAGAAAAGGTGGCAACGTGGGGAACACTTTGGAAGTAGCGACATTGGAAGAAGGGCGGACAGCGGCACTCGCCCCGCGCGATGGGCTCAAGCCTACAGTGGAACGTAAGCGTGCCGGGCGACTCCGGGAGGACAAGCGCTTTCGCATTTTTTCCGGCAGTGCCAATCCGGAACTGGCGTTGGAAATCTGCCGCCACATCGGAGTGCCGCTCGGGGAAACCCGACTCCAGCGCTTTTCAGATGGCGAGATGCATTTCCAGCTGCTTGAGAATGTGCGCGGGGCCGACGTATTCGTCGTCCAGCCCACCTCGAACCCGGTGGATCGGCACCTGATGGAACTGCTCATTATGCTTGACGCGCTTAAACGCGCCTCGGCCGGGCGCATCACCGTTGTTGTTCCGTATTATGGCTATGCCCGGCAGGATCGGAAAGACCGGCCGCGGGTGGCGATCTCGTCCAAATTGGTAGCCGACCTGCTGACAACGGCCGGGGCAAACCGGGCACTGTTCATGGATCTCCATGCGGCTCAAATTCAAGGTTTTTTCAACATTCCGGTCGATCACCTGTTCGCAAGCCCGGTCATGGTGAGCTACTTTCGGGAGCTTGCGCTGCCGAACTTGACCGTTGTCTCGCCGGATGCGGGCGGTGTGGAGCGAGCACGGTTTTTCGCGACCAAGATGGAAGCGCCGCTCGCCATCGTCGACAAGCGCCGGACCGACATCAATGTCACCGAGGTCATGCACGTCATCGGCGACGTGCGCGGGCGCACCTGCCTGATCATCGATGACATTGTAGACACGGCGGGCACCCTGGTGAAAACGGTAGACGTGCTTCTCGAGCAAGGTGCGACCGAGGTATACAGTTGCGCCTCGCACGCCGTGCTTTCGGGTCCGGCTTGCGAGCGGCTGGCCGGCTCGCGGTTAAAGGAGCTTGTGGTCAGCGACTCAATCCCGCTCAGCGAAGGGGCGCGGGCGACCGGCAAAATCAAGGTGCGTTCCGTTGCGGGCCTGCTTGGCTCGGCGATTGAAAGCATACACATGGAAACCAGTGTCAGCTCGCTTTTCAGCTGAGGCTCGCGCACCTGGTCGCGGCTCGCTCGCGCCAGGCAAAAGGGAGCGGGTTCGCCCCGTGCCCGAGAAATGAGGGAAGAATGGCAACGACAGAAACGGTAAGCGCGGTCGTCCGCGAAGGAAAGTTCAACAAGAACGCAGCACGGCGCGTACGCGTGGCCGGCAAGCTGCCCGGCGTGGTGTATGGGGCCATGGAGCCCGCGGTGGCGGTCGAACTCGACCCGAAACAAATGCTGCGTATTTTGCATTCGGAAGCCGGCCACAACACAATTTTCGATCTCGACGTGGCAGGTGCGAAAGCCAAGGCCATGATCGTGGATTGGCAGTTCGAGCCGATCAAGGATCGTCTCATCCATGTCGACCTGAAGCGGATCGCGCTCGACAAAGCCATGCGCGCCGAGGTGCCGATCACACTCGTGGGCATTGCGGCCGGCGTCAAAAACGAAGGTGGCCTGCTGGACCAAGTGCTGCGAGAGGTGGAGATCGAGTGCCTGCCCGGCGATATTCCTTCTGCCATTGAAGTCGACGTCACCAACTTGAAACTGGGCGACGTGCTGCGCGTGGCAGACCTGCCGCATGGGGGCAAGTTCCGCTTCGTCACAGACGAAGAAGCGACTGTAGCGCACCTGGCGATGGTCAAGGAGGATGTGGCGACATTGGAAGCGCAGGCAGCCGCGACAGCGGAGCCTGAGGTGGCCAAGAAGGGCAAGGGTGAAACGCCCGCGCCCGACGCGAAGTAGGCGGTGCTCTTGGTGGTCGGGCTGGGAAACCCCGGTCTGGAGTACCAATGGACGCCGCACAATGCGGGTTTTTTGGCAGTGGACCGGATCGCCGACGCCTGGGGTATCGCGGTTACAAACCGGCGAAGTCGGGCGATGACGGGCAAGGGCCTGATGAAAGGCCATGAAGTGGTTCTGGCAAAACCGGAAACCTGGATGAACATGAGCGGCGAGTCGGTAGCGACGCTGGTCCAGGAGCTTGGGTTGGACCCGCAACGGGATTTGCTGGTGCTTTATGACGAGCTGGCTTTTCCTCTAGGGTCGATCCGGATTAAGCCGGATGGTTCGTCGGGCGGGCACAATGGCGCGAAAAGCATCAATGCGCTGCTGGGCACGGAACGCTGGGGAAGGATCCGGATCGGCGTAGGGCCGGACGGCGATGTGGGGCGTGGGCGGCGCGGGGTGAGTTATCTGCTGGAGCCGTTGCGCCGGATGGAGTTGCAAGTGCTGGGCGAGGCTCTTGACCGCGCAGCAGAGGCAGTAGCAGTCGTGGCAGACGAGGGAATGGCGGCTGCGATGAACAGGTTTAACCCGGGCGGCAAGCCGCCGGTTGAGTAAGGAGCCCGGCAATGCCGGGAGGAAGAGTGAGGAAGGTTATGGCGGCAACAGCAGGACGGTTTTACGAGGTGATGTTTATCATCCGGCCCGATGTGGCAGAAGAAGATGCCGATAAGCTGATCGCGGGCTTTGAAGCGACTGTGACGGGCGGGGGAGGCGCGGTGCGCTCGACCGAGAAGATGGGCCGGCGCCGGCTCGCGTACACGGTGCGCAAGTTCAACGACGGCAATTATGTACTGCTGACGGTCGATGCGGATGGCCCGCTGGTGGCCGAACTTGAGCGCCGTCTGCGTGTTTCCGAGCCGGTCATCAAGTTCCTGACCGTACGCATGGACGAGGAAGAAAAGCGTTTGGATAAGGTGAAGGCACTGCGGGCAAGCCGTGTGAAGCGCAGCGACCAGCCCACGGCCGCTCCTGTGGAAACGGGTGCGGTTACCGCACCGGCAGAAACGCCGGCACTGGCGTAAAAGAACCGTCGGGCTCCCTGAGCGAGCCGGCAAAAGGAGAAATTGCAATGGCAGACGAGACACAAGCACCCGCAGGACGTTCGGAGAGCTCTGGAGCACAAGGAGGAGCGCCCGGTGGTGGTCAAGGGCAGGGCGGCCCCGGTGGGCCACGCGCGCCCCGTCCCGGCGGCGGCGGTGGACGAAAATTCTTTCGCAGAAAAAAGGTTTGCAAGTTCTGCGTCGAGAAGATCGAAGCGATCCCGTACCGGGATGTGCGGCTTCTCCAGCAGTTTGTGGCCGAGCGCGGCAAAATTACGCCCCGGCGTTTGACCGGTGTGTGCACCACCCACCAGCGGCGCCTGACCCGCGCGATCAAGCAAGCGCGCAATATCGCCCTGCTGCCATTCGCAGCGCGCTACTAACACTCGATTTCTGGAGAAAAGCATTATGGAAGTCATTCTGAGAGAAGATCTTGACAACCTGGGCAGCCGCGGCGACGTAGTCAAGGTGGCCGATGGGTACGGTCGCAACTACCTGCTGCCACGCAAACTCGCTATGCAGGCGACATCGGCGAACAAGGCCGTCATCGAGCAGATGAAGCAGTCGGCGGTACGGCGCTCGGCGCGGGAAAAAGGCGAAGCGGAGCAGTTGGTGGCGCAATATGAAGCGCTTACAGTCTCGTTTACGCGCAAGGTCGGCGAAAATGAACAGCTGTTCGGCTCCGTGACCTCGTCCGATATCGCACAAGCGCTCGAGGCGCAAGGCTTGGCGACAGACCGGCGCAAGATTCAGCTGGATGAGCCGCTGCGGCACCTGGGTGAGTTCCAAATACCGGTGCGATTGCACCGCGAGGTGACGGCGCGGGTAACGGTGTTGATCGAGGGAGAGGCGGCGTAAAAGACGCCAGAAAATCGTTCTCGGCACCATCCGAGGTTGCAGATTTCCTTGAGATCGCATGAAGCCGCTCTCCGGGAGCGGCCTTTCTCTTTCACGTAGTTTCGCATGAGGATTCACATGCCAAAGCCGATCGGCATCTACTACGAGCAGCCCCACTGGTTCAAGCCGCTGTTCGCCGAGCTCGAAGAACGTGGCATACCGTTTGAGAAGATCGATGCAATCACGCATAGTTACGGCATCGAGGACCGGCCGGAAGAGCGCTATTCCCTCGTGATGAACCGGATGAGCCCTTCGGCTTGGAATCGGGAGAACGGCGACACGATTTTCTAC